>CAUJDI010000025.1 GCA_963169565.1 Bacillota bacterium
CGGCTGATCGCCGTGACCGCCAACCCCGCGCTCACCGGCTTCACCGCCTCCAAGATCCTCTGGGTCAGGAAGCACCAGCCGGAGATCTACAAGAAGTGCCGCCATATCCTCCTGCCCAAGGACTACCTCCGGTACAAGCTGACGGGTGACTTTGCCACGGAAGTGTCGGATGCCAGCGGGATGCAGCTGCTGGACGTGCCGAATCGCCGCTGGAGCGGCGAGGTGCTGGACAAGCTCCAGATCGACAGGGAGATGCTGGCCAGGGTCTATGAATCCCCTGAGGTCACCGGGCACATCAGCCAGTCGGCGGCGAAACTCACCGGGCTGTCGGAGAATACCCTTGTCGTCGGCGGCGCGGGGGACAACGCGGCCGCCGCGGTGGGGACCGGGACTGTGGTCGACGGCCGCGCCTTCACCACCATCGGCACCAGCGGCGTGGTCTTTGCCCACACCAGCAGCCCGGCGATCGACCCGAAGGGGAGGGTGCACACCTTCTGCTGTGCCGTTCCCGGGGCCTGGCACGTGATGGGCGTGGTGCAGTCGGCCGGCCTGTCCAAGCGCTGGGTCCGCGATACCTGCTGCGAAAAGGAGATCGCGGAGGCCGAGAAGACCGGCGTGGATCCCTACGTGCTGCTGGACGCCCTGGCGGGGGATAGCCCCGTTGGGGCGAACCGGCTGATCTACCTGCCCTACCTGATGGGCGAGCGCACGCCCCACCTGGATCCGGACTGCCGCGGGGTGTTCTTCGGCCTCTCCGCGATGCACAGGAAGAATGACCTGATCCGCGCGGTGATGGAAGGGGTCAGCTATTCCCTCAAGGACAGCCTGGACATCCTGGACGGCATGGGCGTCAAGCCGCAGAGCATGCTCCTGACCGGCGGCGGCGCGAAGTCCAGTTTCTGGCGCCAGATCCTGTCTGACGTGTTCAACTGTCCTGTTCAGACCATCAAGAGCGCGGAAGGGCCCGCCCTGGGCGTTGCCATCCTGGCCGGCGTAGGCGCGGGGCTGTATCCCAGCGTGGAGGAAGCCTGTGAGAGACTGGTCCAGCCGGCGAGCGTCTTTTCACCCGATCCGGTCAACGCCGCGCTGTATGACAAGTATCACCGGCTCTTCCGGAAACTGTATCCGGCGCTGAAGGACAGCTACAAGGAACTTGCGGGCCTGTGATGGGAAGTGGATGCGCTGAGGCAACCCGCGTTGCATCGTCCTGCCGTTGTGGTATAATCAAGGCATAGAATCGTTTCCAGAATAAGGAGGATATCAGATGTCGGTGTTTCAAAACCTGCCCCGGATCCCCTATGAGGGCCCCAAGTCCAAAAACCCCCTTGCGTTCAAGTATTATGACGCCGGGCGCGTGATCCTTGGCAAAACGATGAAGGAGCACCTCAGGTTCGCAATGGCCTGGTGGCATAACCTCAGCGCCACGGGCGTGGATATGTTCGGCTCCGGGACCGCGGACAAGGCCTTCGGCGCGGAAAAGACCGGAACCATGGCGCACGCCAGGGCCAAGGTGGACGCCGGATTTGAGTTCATGGACAAGCTGGGCATCGAGTATTTCTGCTTCCACGACGCTGACCTGGTCCCCGAAGCGGACACGCTGGAGGAGACCAACAGGCGGCTGGACGAGATCACGGACTACATCACGGCCAAGATGAAGGGCACCAGCATCAAGTGCCTCTGGGGCACGGCCAATCTCTTCAGCAATCCGCGCTACATGAACGGCGCGGGCTCCAGCAACTCCGTGGACGTCTACTGCCACGCCGCGGCGCAGATCAAGAAGGCGCTGGATTGCACCGTCAAGCTGGGCGGTATCGGCTACGTGTTCTGGGGCGGGCGCGAAGGGTACGAAACGCTGCTGAATACGGACATGAAGTTTGAGCAGGAGAACATCGCGTCCCTGATGAAGATGGCCGTGAAGTACGGCCGCTCCATCGGCTTTGAAGGCGACTTCTTCATCGAGCCCAAGCCGAAGGAGCCCATGAAGCACCAGTATGACTTTGACGCCGCGACCTCCATCGGCTTCCTGCGCCAGTACGGGCTGGACAAGGATTTCAAGCTCAACATCGAGGCCAACCATGCCACCCTGGCCGGCCACACCTTCCAGCACGACCTGCGCGTGGCCGCGATCAACGGGATGCTTGGCTCGGTCGACGCGAACCAGGGCGATCTCCTGCTTGGCTGGGACACGGACCAGTTCCCCTCCAACGTGTATGAGACGACGATGGCGATGTATGAGATCCTCAAGGCGGGCGGGCTGCGTGGCGGGCTCAACTTTGACGCGAAGAACCGCCGTCCCTCCTACACGCATGAGGACATGTTCGAAGGCTTCATCCTGGGCATGGACAGCTTTGCGCTAGGACTCATCAAGGCGGCGGCGCTGATTGAGGACGGACGCATCGATGAGTTTGTCAGGGACCGCTACGCTTCCTTCTCGGGCGAGCTTGGCCAGAAGATCCGTTCCGGCAAAGCCACCCTGGAAGAACTGGCCGGCGCCGCCGTGAAAAAAGGCAGCGCGCCTCTGCCCGGTTCCGGACGGCAGGAATACCTTGAGGGCGTCATCAACGACGTGTTCTTCGGCGGCTGATACGGCCGCCTGATTTCCCGCGCCCCTGCGCTTTACGCGGGGGCGCCGCTTTTTATCCGGCGTTGCGCGCATGACTTAAGGTGGTACAATAACCGTTGGCTGCGATCAATTTGTCAGAGGAGTGCGATGGACGATCTGCTGAACGCCCTACCTGAAGCATACCGCGACATACCCCTCCCCCCCGGTCTTATCAGCCTTCAGCGCGTACAGGGGGGATGGTCCCGGGAACACAAGTTCCGCCTTGAAATGTATGGCGGCGCGCTGCTGCTGCTGCGCGTCAGGGAAGGCGGGCAGGAGGAGGTCCACAGGAGGGAGTACGACTTTGTGCGAAGCCTCTCCTCCCGCGGGCTCCCTGTGCCCCGGCCGCACGCCTTTGGGCCCGCGGGCGGCGGGCATGGAAGCTACATGCTGCTGGACTGGGTCTCCGGCATTGACCTGACGGACGTCCTGCCGGGCCTTCCGCAGGCGGAACAGTACCGCCTGGGAAAGTCGGCGGGGGAGATGCTGCGGGACATCCACCGGACGCCTGTCCCGGAAAACGCGCTGCCGGCGGGAAGCATGAAAAGAAAGGCGCTGCACAAGACCAAACGCTTTGAGGACGCAGTATTAACCGTTCCCGGCGGGGCGGAGATGGTCCGTTTTGTCAGGGACCACGTCCATTGGCTGGAGCGGGATGCTTTGGTGACCCAGCACGGGGACTTCCATCCGGGCAACCTCATCTATACCGTGCACGGCGGGATCGCTGCGATCGATTTCAACCGCTGGGGCGTCGGCGATCCGGTCGAGGAGTTCTACAAGCTCCAAAGCTTCACCATTGAAACCAGCATCCCCTTTGCCCGCGGGCAGATCGACGGGTACTTCACGGAGGGCGTGCCCACGACCTTCTGGGAGGGGCTTGCGGTTCACGTGGCGGTGTCCTCGCTGTATTCCATCCTCTGGGCCGCGCCTTTCGGGCCAAGGGAGGTGGAGGGCATGATCGCCCGCTGTGAGCGGGCCTACAGGGATTACCAGGGCTTTCGTGCCCTGGTCCCGGCCTGGTATCATCTGCCGCCGGGATCCTCCGGATAAGGTCCCTCGGCTCTTGCATATCGGGGCAATATTCACTACACTTCCGATGAATGGTCAACAAACAGCATGACGGGGAGGATAAGATGAGGATCGCCTATACAGGATGGACCTGGCTGGTCAACCACAAGGACAACCAAGTATGGGAGTTTGAGCAGTTCCTGCGCGAGGCCGCGGACCTGGGTTACCAGGAGGTGGAGAACTTTGCCTTCATCACGGACTATTTTGATAATGACGCCTCGCGGGTCAAGGAACTTCTGGACAAGTACGGGCTGAAGATGGCCAACCTTTACCAGCATTTCTCGGATGATGATGAAAAGGACTTCGAGAACGCGCTGAAATTCGTCGCGTTCATGAAGGGCATCGGCGCCAAATACCTCAACCTCCAGGCGCCCATGTGGAGCGAAGAGCCGCTTGAGAGGCCGCTTGATCAGGAGAAGATCAGGAAGTACGCCGCGCTGAGCGACCGGATCGGGCGGCTGTGCCGTGACAACGGCATCCTGGCCTGTTTCCACCCGCATGCCCAGACCGCGGTCTACAAAAAGGATCAGGTCCAGCTGTTCCTGGACAGCACGGATCCAGGGCTCGTCAGCCTCTGCCTGGACACGGCGCATACGACGATCGCGGGGATGGACGCGGTGGAAGCTTTCAAACGCTGGCTGCCCCGGCTTGGCTACGTGCATCTGAAGGATGTGGATCCGGGACTGGCCAGGTCCGAACACCCCATGAAATCGTTCTGCGAGCTGGGTGTCGGCACCATCGATTTCCGGGGGATCCACCGGGTCCTCAGGGAAGGCGGGTATGACGGCGTACTGTGCGTGGAACTGGACAGCCGCCCGGTATGCAACTACAAGTCCGCGATGATCTCGCGCCAGTACCTCCACAACGCGCTGGGGCTATAAGATCTTATGAAGTGCCCGGGGTATCGCCCCGGGCGCTTTATCCTGCAACGGTCTGCGGAATCACTGCCTGTCCCGATGTCCGTGCATCCTTGGAGCCGGTGCTGGGGACTGACGATATCAATAAAATGCATAATAAACTGATCAACGAACGGAAAGGGACGTGACATGATCGCACTTGGAAGCGACCACGCGGGAAGGCCGCTGAAACTGGAGATCATCAGGCTGCTTGAGGAGAGGGGCCTGGCGTATACGGATTTCGGGACAGACAGCGAAAAGAGCTGCGATTACCCGGTCTACGGCCGTATCGCGGCGGAGGCGGTTGCGGACGGCCGTTGCGAGAGAGGGATCCTCTTCTGCGGCACCGGGATCGGCATGTCCATCACCGCCAACAAGGTACCGGGCATCCGCTGCGCGGTGTGTTCCGAGTGCTTCTCCGCCGTGCTGTCGCGCAGTCACAATGATGCCAACATGCTGGCGCTGGGTGCCCGCGTGGTCGGCCCGGGCCTGGCCAGGATGATCGTCACACAGTGGCTGGAAGCAGGGTTTGAGGGCGGGCGCCATCAGCAGCGCGTCGACATGATGACGGCGATCGAAAAGGAACGCCCCGCCCTGTAAGCTTTCAGGAGCTGACGGGACCGGAAAGGAGAAGGCATGCCGGAGCACCATACACCCGGGGATTCCAACGCGATCACCCGGGCATATATGGATTCCATCCTCATTGAGATGCGCCACCTGGGCGCAGTCCTGCCGGACACCCGCTTTTCGCTGTTCGGCGAGTCCTTCAGCACGCCTGTCATGACCGCCGCGCTCTCCCACCTGAAGGGGCGGACGGGCAGCGGAATGGCTGAGATGGCCGCGGGATGCGCCGCTGCCGGGGCCGTCTGCTGGGCCGGCATGGGGGATGAAGGGGAACTTGAGGAGATGCTGGCGACGGGCGCCAGGGTCGTCAAGATCATCAAGCCATATGAGGACAATGATAGCATTCTTGTTAAGATCCGCCACGCGGCCCGCCACGGCGCGCTGGCCGTCGGGATGGACATGGACCACGCCTTTGACGGGCGGGGACAGCATGACGTTGTGCTTGGAGAAATCATGTCCGGCAAGACCATGCAGGAGCTGCGCGGTTTTGTCCAGGCATCCGGCCTGCCCTTTATCTTCAAGGGCGTACTGAGCGCAAGGGACGCGGAGATCGCGCTGGAGCTGGGCGCGGCAGGGATCGTGGTATCCCACCATCACGGCATCATGCCCTGGGCTGTGCCGCCGCTTCGGGTGCTGCCGGAGATCGTCCGCGCCGTGAAGGGCAGGCTGAAGATCTTTGCCGACTGCGGGATCAGCAGCGGATATGACGTGTTCAAAGCCCTGGCGCTGGGGGCCGACGCCGCCTGCGCGGGCCGCGTCATCATCGGGCCGCTTCAGGAAAAAGGCCTGGACGGTGTCCGGGAAGAGATCAGCCGCATGACCGGCGAACTGGCCGGTGCCATGGCGCGCACCGCCTGCGGGACTCTGGCGGACATCAGTGCGGATCTGCTCTGGCTCCCCCGCCGCTAGGCAAAGTGCGGGAGGCTTTGCATCAGACGATCAGGCCATACGTCCGGGAAGCGTTGAAAACACTGATGTCCTGATGCGATTCTCGCAGTATGACAGCCCCGGGACAAGGCCTGGATCGTTCATAAATCAGGCCATCACAGGGTCGGGACAGAAAGTTATCAACTTATCCACATACATATCAACAGGCGTTCCACAAGGATATCCACGGTTGGATAAAGTGAACAGAGGTTCGCAACTTTGCCCCTTGCTCTTGTCTTGGGATAAGTTGCGAACTCTATCGTACTTTATCAACTCTATCGTACTCTATCTGTATGTTTATTCTTGTAGATTCCCGATCAACACCTGATTGACAAACACTTCCACGATTTTTGGATCAAACTGGGTTCCTGCGCACCTCATCAATTCCTTGACTGCTTCTTCCTGGGTTCTTCCTGCTTTGTAACTTCTTTGGCTTGTCATTGCATCGTACGAATCCGCAATGGATATGATCCTTGCTTCAAGAGGTATCTGTTCACCCCTTAATCCGTTGGGATACCCGTTGCCGTCCCATCTCTCATGATGAGCAAGAATACATTGCGCCAAATCTGAAAACTCATTGACTGAACTCAATATTCTCCAGCCAATCTCGGGGTGCCGATTGATTTGCTCCCTTTCATCCGCGTCTAATCTCCCCGGTTTGTTAAGGGTTTTCTCATCGATGCCGATTTTTCCGATATCATGGACCAGGCCGGCGATGCCGATCTTGTTGACATCGTCTTTATCAAAATCCATTTTTTTCGCGATGGCCTTGCAGAGCGTGCTCACTCTGTTTGAATGCTGTGACTCCCTGGTGCTCTTTTCAAACAAGGTCTTCATAATGATATCAATGGTTTTGCTTCTCATGCTTGAATGTTCATACAACTTGTGCCTGTACATATGGTTTTCCGCGTTTGCCATAACCTCGCCTATGCTTTGTTTGGCACTTTTCTTGGTATCATAACCGCAGGACAGGGACAGATCAATGTTTTCTACTTTTTGTTTTTGTGCCAGGCTCTTTATTTTATTCACAATACTCAGAAGTATTTCAACATCGGTATTGGGCAAGATCACTGCGAATTCGTCCCCCCCGATTCTCGATACGATATCGTCGGCGCGGCATGCTTCCCTTATTGTCTCTGCAGCTCTTTTTATGAGTCTGTCGCCAAAATCATGCCCAAAGGAATCATTGACCAGCTTCAGCCCGTTGATGTCGCAAATAATGATCGATAGGGGCAGGTTTGCTTCTTTGTCAAGATTTCTCAATCTATCCTCAAAATATCTGCGGTTGTAGAAACCGGTCAGTTGGTCATGGTAGCTTAAGAAAAGCAACTCATTCTCCGTTTTTTTACGCTCGGTAATGTTGATGAAAGTCACAAGGCTCGCCCAGGGCCTGTTGTTTTCATCCTTGACGGATGTGCCGAATACCTCCAGCAGAACCCTTGACCCGTCCGGACGTTCCACAACCATGTCGTCTATATGGGAGTCGATACCTTTCATGCCCAGGACAATAGGCATCTCATTGCTGGGATAACGTTTTTTGGTATCTCCTTTAAAAGCCCGATATACTTCAGCAAGGGTGTCCTCGTTTGCTTCGTGCATGATCCCTCTTCCCAGCAATGCTTTCGCCATATCATTTGCGACCAGGGGTCCCCCCCCCTCGCCATCCACCATAAATACACCCACAGGAAGAGTCTTCAGCAAGGAAGTGAAGAGTTCATTCTGTTTCCTTATCCTGTTTTCAGCCTGCCTTTTCTCGGTGATATCAAGGAGGAGTACCATACCGGCTTTTACGTTGCCATTTGAGTCTTTGATAGGAACAGCGTTTGCGAACACATACCGGTCCTCCCCGTCATCCCTGCGAATCACAAATTCTTCGCTGACGGCCTCACCGCGGAACACAGCCCTGGCTAAAGGTATTTCCTCCTTTCTGAATGGAGTGCCGTCCATGTGAAGGATTCTCAAGCTGTCAACATAATTGCGGATGTCAGTATTTTTGGCAGACTCTTCTTCTGATATGTTAATAATCCGCAGGCCGGCCTTGTTGACGTACCGTAGTCTCCCGTCCGGAACGTCCGCGATCGCGATTCCTGCCTGGCTGTTTTCGAACGCGGCTTTCAGGATGGCCTCGGATTCCATGAGCGCTTCTTCCGCCATTTTACGTTCAGTGATATCCACAGATGCGACTTGCACACCGGCAAGTTCCCCGTTTGAGTTCATGATCCGCGTAAAAGTACTGGTCAGCCATTTGGATCCTGAAGAGAAAACAAAGAAGTCCTCATATTCATGAGGATGTTCGCATGAGACGGCTTTCTCTATGCGTTCAAGGAATACTTCCGCCTCTCTTTTTGGAAAGAGGACGCCGACTGATTTGCCGACATAATCCTCAAGTTTGCCGCCAAGATTTTCCAGCGCTTTTCTATTGTAGGAGATCACTTAGCCGCTTTTTGTGAAGTACCCGATCCCGACGCCGGAGTATTCAAACAAACATCTATATCGCTCTTCGCTGTCTGCCAAAGCCTGCTCAGCCATCCTCTGGCTGGTAATGTCCTGCAAGATGCAGTGCGTTTGTTTAAACGTTCCATCTTTATTGTACCCGATCTTCCCCTCGAACGCGATGGTCATCCGCCGCCCGGCTTTATGTCTCATCTCAAACTCACTGTGAATGAAGCCCTGGGATTTAAAGATCGGGAAGCGCTTCCGGAACCCTTCAATGTATTCAGGGCACAGAAAATCACCGAACCACTTTCCAATCACTTCTTCCTTGCGGTACCCCAATGTATCAAGCCATTGCTGATTTACATCAATGAAATTGCCGTCATAATCCAGGGACTGGTATCCAAGCGGCGCTTTATTGAAAAGCAGTTGGAACCTTTCCTCGCTTTGCTTTATTTCACGTTCTCTTCTCTTGTGCTCTGTGATGTCTTGCGCCGCTCCCCAAAGAGAACGGATGTTGCCTTCCGGGTCTCTTTCGGCTTCTCCGCGCACCCACATCCATCCGTTGGAACCGCCTTTTGTGACAGTCTCCAGTTCCAGTTCATAAGGGATGCCGGATGTTCTGGTACGCTCAAGGGAAGTGGACAGCCTGTTCCAGCTTTCCGGAGTGAACAGCTTCATATGCTCCGTGTAGGGTGGGGGCGGAAGCGCCGGATCAAAGTTGTACATTTTGTACAGTTCCTCCGACCACACAACCTCATTTGTCGACAGATCCAGGCGCCATGTTCCCAATTTTGCGATTCGCTGTGATTCCAGCAAGTCTTTCATGCTCTGCTTGAGCTGTTGTTCTGCGCGTTTTTGTTCGGTTATATCTACACCAATGCCAGCAAAGAATTTTTTACCGTTTATATTGAAAGGGACACCGCTTGAGCGAGTCATCAATTTGTTTCCATTTTTCAGGAGTAGCTGCGCTTCTACTTCGCCATATCCTTTTACGAACACATCTCTAACTGCGGCGTTGACCTTGACGATATCCTCCCCGTCAAACCACTTTTCAAGGGTCATATGGGACAGTTCCTCTGCAGAATATCCCGTCATTGTTTCATGTTTCTTGTTCCACTTGATGAGTCTTCCATTTTCATCATACACAAACAAATAGCCTTGTATGCTGTCCAGTATCGCCTCGTTCAACGCCTGCTCATTTTTTATAGCTTCCAATAATCGCAGCGTTTCTGCATCCGACCGGTTCAGTTTCCAGCTTCTGCCCTTAGCCGATGCGGCATGATATAGCTTTTCGCCTTGTTTCTCAATGGATGAGTTTTTGATTTTGATCATTGCCCGGATCTGGGCGGTCAGTTCACTCTTGTCGATCGGCATGGTTAAAAACGCATCAGCGCCGCATTCCAATGCCCTCTTCCGGCTTTCTTTTTTCCCTTTGCCCGGAATGAGCAATATGATCGGTATGCCGGCGCAAGCCCTATTGCTTTTTAGCTTCCTGCAAAAACCAAACCCATCCATCCCGGTTATTTGGGTGTCAATGACAATGACAGCAGGATCCTCTTTGGCCGCAGCTGCAAGCCCGCTTTGCCCATCAAGCGCAGACAGAACAACACCAGATGGAAACGCTTCAATGATCAGCGTTTTCAAAGAAGAAAGATTCTCCAGGCTGTTACCAATCCCAAGGATCTTAATTGCCATATTATCCATACGACTCCCCCTGTGCGATCACGAGAAGTTTACTGTGTAAATGGTCTGGCGATAATAAATCGAATGATCGTGCTGACTTGTCCATGATGCATTCATAATGTTTACTTGTGAGAGACAAAAGCAATTGTAAATGGAAATTCGATAAAAAGCAAACCTGAACCTGACCTGCCCTGCTGGGCGATGCGGAAGTGACCAAGGTTATACTGGATGACGGGAGCTGAATTTGATTCAGTACAATGAAATCCGCAGCTTGACCGGAAAGAATCTGGATGATGACTGACCTGAAAACAACCAGGCAGCGGGATCGGGACTTGGCGGATCAGCACAGAGATCAGTGTCCCAAGTCCGTGGAAACGCTGGAAGAAGGGCTTGAGGGTGTACCGTCTTTTCCGGCGTTTGTCAAATTGGTTGCAATCGTCAGATCCAACAGCATTTTGGAGCGGTTGAACAAGGAGATCCGGAGGCGAACCAGAGGGGAAGCGGTATCTTCGCCAATCCGGAAAAACGGTGTATCTGATGGAATATTCACAGGACTGGTCGGTGATCAGGGCATGCCTGACCGGGGAGTCGTTTAAATCAGTGGATCACCAGAAAGCCTGACATGGTATACGGAACCCGAAGCTCCGGTTTGATTGTTGTATCCTGCTGCTAAGCCGGTCAGGAATTCTCCCTCCAAACGTTCAGGCAACAAAAGAACCGGGACCGCGAAGCGGCCCCGGTTCCCTTTTACCGGAAATCAGTCGCCCAGCTTCAGCTCGAGTTTGACCTGGTTGTCCAGGCTGTCCTGCAAAGCGGCGATGAGGTTGCCGTGGCTGTCGTTGAGGGACATGGTGGCGCCGCTGGTCACGTCGACCAGCATGGCCTTGTCCTGATCGCTCAGCGCGTCATACTTGGCCTTGTCCTGCTCGTTGGTGCTGCCGTCCTTGAGCGGGCGGCCGTTGCGGTCCGAGGTGTACTTGGCGAACCACTCCTCCAGTTCGGCGACTGTCTTGCCGGCGAAGAAGGCCTCATAAGCGTCCATCTGGGAAGACCAGGTGCCGATGCCCATCTTGTATCCGTTCCCGCGCTCGCGCTTGGTCAGCCAGGAGGCGACTTCTGTCTGGAAGCCTTCGTTGTTGGTGACCAGCTTGCCGTCGATCACGCCGTCGTGGTTGAAGTCATAGTTGTATCCGCCCTGGCCGGGGAAACCGGAGAAATGCGGCATTCCTTCGCCGTCATAGTTGGGGGTCGCCACCTCCACCTGGTCCATGACGACCTGAACGATGCGGCCTTCCGCGTCAAACAGGGTGACGGCGACGACTTCGTTGAAGGAATAGACCTGCGTTTCCGTGCTGTCCTTGCCCGGGCCGATCCGGCCGGTGAAGTTCACGCCCAGGCCCAGGGACGCGGCGCTGGCTGTCACGGGTTTCCGGTTCTCATAGGCAGTCTTGAGCGCGCCGATCAGGTTGCCGTGGCTGTCGTTGAGGGACATTGTGGCGCCGCTGGTCACGTCGGCCAGCATGGCTTTGTCCTGCTCGTTCAGCGCGTCGTACTTGGCCTTGTCCTGCTCGTTGGTGCTGCCGTCCTTAAGCGGGCGGCCGTTGCGGTCCGAGGTGTACTTGGCGAACCACTCCTCCAGTTCGGTGACCGTCTTGCCCACGAAGAAGGCTTCATATGCGTCCATCTGGGAAGACCAGGTGCCGGTGCCCATCTTGTAGCCGTCGCCGCGCTCGCGCTTGGTCAGCCAGCCTGCGATGTCGGACTTGAAAAGATCATCGTTGGTTTCCATCACACTGTCGATCTTTCCGTCGTGGTCAGAATCGTACAGATAGGGGTACTGGCCGGGGAAGCCTGCGAAATGCGGCATGCCCTCGCCGTCATAGTTGGGGGTGGCGACTTCCAGCTGGTCCAGCTTGGCGTACAGGATCCTGCCCTCAGCGTCAAAGAGCACGGCGGCAAAGACCTGATTGAAGGAATAGACCTGCACGTCCTTGTCGTCCTTGCCCGGGCCGATGCGGCCTGTGTTGTTGATGCCCAGGCCGACGGTCACGTTGCTGCCTTGGATGACGACAGGCTCAGCGGCAGTCTCCGGGGCAGCGGCTTCGCCGATGCCGGCGGAAAGAAGCGCTGCCTTGACGGCTTCGATGACGCCCTTGGACGTCCAGGTCGCGCTGGCCAGCACGTCCACGTCCGCGGAGTTGGCCGCCACGATGCGGGCGGGCATTTCCGTCAGTGCGGGGGTGCCGATGCCCTCGGTTTCGCCTTCGCCGACGGCGGTGACTTCGGTGATCTTGCCGTCCACCAGGGTAACGGTGACTTTGATGGGGGATCCAGTGGAAAAACCTTCAGCCTCCCCGGTGAAGGTGCCGCTGACACCGGCGGGCTCGGCCATCACAGCCAGTGATCCCAGCATCAGGGTCAGGCAGAGGATCAGGGACAGGGTCTTTCTTGACATGAATATTCCTCCTTGAGTTGTTTTGGATTTGCCTCCGAGCCATTATAAGGGTTGGTGGGACGCTTCGCAAGGGATCGGGCGGTCATCCGCCCGGGGTGAAATTGACCGTTTGATCCATCCGCGTTCCAGGCGCTCCGCTCAATGGGTTGTCCCCCGCCGTCCTGTAGGGCGAGGTTTCCGCGAACGACGCGACGGCCTTTCCGGCCCTGGGGATGAGGGAGAGGGTGCCGGGACCGCCGACGCAGCCCCCGGGGCAGGCCATGCCTTCCAGCAGGCAGCCGTCCGCCTTGCCGGCCCTGGCCAGGGAGAGCATCCTGCCGCAGTCCGCCAGGCTGTCCGCCTTCATGACTTGCACCTCGCGCCCCGGATCGCGTGAATGGATGACGTTGACGACGGCCTGGGCGACCCCGCCGGACAGGGCGTAGTTGCGCCCGTCGCGGGAAGCGTAGCTCATCAGCTCCACTTCCTCCATCTCGCTCAGTTCGATCTGCCTGGCGGAAAACAGGCCCATCAGCTCTTCAAACGTGATGACGTAGTCCACCCAGGGGCGCACTTCCTCTTCCAGTGCTTCGATCTTTTTGGCGACGCAGGGGCCGATAAAGACCACACTGGCGTCCGGGTGCTCTTCCTTGATCCTCTTTGCCGAGGCCACCATGGGCGTATGGGTCTTCGCGATGCAGCGGCTGAGGTCCGGCTCTTCCTTCCTTGCAAACATCGCCCAGGACGGGCAGCAGCTGGTACCCAGGAATGGCTTTTTGGCCGGCACGTCCCTGATGAACTCCTCCGCCTCATGAAGGGAGCTGATATCGGCCCCCCAGCCGACCTCAATGACCCTCCTGATGCCCAGGGCCTTGATCCCCGCAACCACTTTTCCCGGCGTCGCCAGGGGACCGAACTGCCCTGCGAAGGAGGGGGCAATGGCGGCGTACACGGTCTGCCCGCTGCGGATGTCGGTAATGAGCTGGAAGATCTCCGACTTGTCCGCGATGGCCGCGAAGGGGCAGGCGACGATGCACAGCCCGCAGGAGACGCACCTGTCCTGATCGATGACCGCGCGGCCGAGCGCGTCGGAGCCGATGGCCCTGGCGCCGCAGGCTTCCGCGCAGGGCCTGCCGAAGCGCAGGATCGCATGGTAGGGGCATATCTCCCTGCATCTGCCGCACCGGATGCATTTCTCCTGGTCGATCTCGGCGGCAGCCCTGCCGATGGAGACCGCGTTGACCGGGCAGACGGATGTACAGGGATGGGCGAGGCACTTGCGGCAGTTGTCGCTGACCTGGAAGCGGTCGGTCGGGCAGGCTGCGCAGGCAAAAGGGATGATATTGACCAGGGGCTTCTCCAGCAGCCTGCCTGAGGAGGCGATATCCGCCATGCCTTCAGTCAGCGGGGTGTGCGTGCCCGAAGGGCGGATGGGCAGTCCCATGGCCAGGCGGATCCGTTCCCTGATGATGGCGCGTTCCTTGAACACGCTGTCGCGGTAGATAGCTACCTCGCCGGGAATGATGCGGTAGGAGCTTTCATAAAAGAAGTTGAAGTCAGACTGGCCCAGGTCCCGCTCAAAGGCGAATTTTGCCACCTCGGTGAATACCTGTCGGCGGATCTTGGTGATGGGCGTAAAGATGCCCCTCATGGCTGTTCACGGCCTCCGCCGCAGCGCTTCATGATGGCGGCCATCACGGACTCGCTCTCCGCCTGCCCGATCAGCTCGCCGTCCACCCTGACGAAGGGCCCGTTCGACTGCTCCCTGCACAGGCCCATGCAGGGGATCGCCCTGACCTGGATCTCACAGGCATCCGGGCCCTGTGCCCTGACCTCTTCCAGGGAGTGAACGGCATCAATGATGTTCATGGATCCCATCATGACACAGTGCGTCCCGGCGCATATCTCCACAAGAATGCTTGCCATGCTGACCTCCGGTTTCTCTTGCTGTGACCATCATATCATAAACGCCCCGCAGGCACACGGCCTTCGTGCAGGCCGGTCCCAGCAAAAAGGAGGGGGCTCCCCCTCCTAGCCGTTTGATACACTAAAAACGTCCTAAGATCTGTAAGGAACCGTCAGCAGCCCTGCATCAATTTTTCCGGGATGTCCTCCAGCCTTTTGAACACGAAATCCGCGTCCTCCGGCCTGAAGAAACCGTCCGGGTCATACAGCGCGCCTGCAATGCCCGCGTTGCGGCCGGCCTGGGCGTCGATGATGCGGTCTCCGATCATGACGCATTCCCTGCGGTCCAGCCGGTGCAGGTCGATGATCCAGTTGAGCGCGTCCGGCGCGGGTTTGTCCGGGAAGCCGGCCTCATAGGTGATGAAATCACGGAAAAGATCGATCAGGCCGTCGTTTTTCAGTGCTTCCAGCGCGGTATTGTTGCGATGGGTGTACAGGAAATTCACGCCGCCCGCCTCCACGACGCCGCGCAGCGTTTCCGCGCATCCAGGAAAGGGCTTCATGCTTTCCGGCCCCTCGTCCTGGGCGTGCATGAAATAGTGGCTCAGCAATTCGTCCGCGCGGTCCTGTCCGGCCAGTGCCAAACAGGCCTGGCGAAGGGTCGTCTTCAGCAGGGGCAGGATGTCGGCGTCCGAATGGGCAAGCCCCATCTCGTCCATGCCTTTTCTGACTGCGCGGACGATGCCTTCGTACGTGTCGTAGAGCGTGCCGTCAAAATCCCAGAAAAAACAGCGGTATTCCTGCATTTATCCCTTTTTCAGTTCGCTGGTGCAGTGCGGGCAGCGCGTCGCGTCCTCGGCCACGGGCTGCCGGCAGAAGGGGCACAGCCTCGGAGCGGGGGCGGGGGCGGGCTCTTCCTTTTTGCGCATGCTGTTGATGAGCTTCACAAACAGGAAGATGAACAGCGCGATGATCAGGAAGTCGATCACGGTCTGGATGAACAGGCCGTAGTTGAGCGTGGAGACGCCGGCTTCCTTGGCGGCCTCGATGGAGGTGTAGACGGTGTCGGTCTTGGCCAGCTGAACGAACAGGCCGCTGACGTTCTTCCCCCCGGTCAGCAGGGTGATGACGGGCATGAAGATGTCGTTGACCAGGCTGGCGACGATCTTGCCGAATGCCCCGCCGATGATGACGCCGATCGCCAGGTCAAGGACGTTGCCTTTCAGCGCGAAGGCCTTGAACTCCTTCATGAACTTATTCATCTGTCAGTCTTCCTTTCTTCTGTTGATTTACAGGAAGATTCTATCACAGCGCCCGCTTTTTACAAGGGTCTGTTTAGGGAAAACCTGCGCCAGCCCTGTGAACCGAAATAAAACTGCCCCGGGATGACCCGGGGCAGCCTGATCGAAGCGTAATATTATCCTTCCGCTAGATCCGATTTGACTAAGCCGTGCTCAGATGCCCTGCGCTCCTTTTGCCGCGCGGATGACCTTTTTGGCCTTTGCGCCTTTCCACACGTGCAGCACCAGCGCAAGGGCGATGACGCCGTAGGAAACGAACACCCGGAAGTACTCGCCGATCCCCGGGTCTCCGAACAGCGTATTGGCGGCCGGCGGCGCGACGATGAACAGCAGATGGAACAGGACGCAGCCCAGCAGGGCCTGTGAGTTGGTCGCCCGCGCGATGGATGCGCCGCCCACCAGGATCGCCGCGCCGGCGTAGAGGCCGACCTGCTCATGCGCGCCGTAGGTCAGGACGTTTCCGATGTTCTGCAGGAAGATGAGCTGGCCAAATCCGGCCAGGACCGTGGAGATGATGATCGCGATGATGCGTGTCCTGTCCACGTTGATGCCCGATGCATTCGCCACCGTCCGGTTCTGGCCGACGGCGCGCAGCTGCTGGCCCAGACGCGTGCGGAGCAGCACGACGTTGAGCAGGCACAGCGCGGCGATGACGGCAAAGGTCGCGACGGGGAGGGACAGCATGGAGAAGACGGACTGCACCGCAGGAAACTGGACCGCCACAACCGCCAGTACGGCGGCGGACATGATAACGACGAATTTGGTCAGCGAAACGCGTTTCTTCAGGTACATGCTCAGCGCCGCGGCCGCGGCAAGGCCTGCCAGGACGTAGAATGTCGGCAGCAGCGGGAGGATGAACGTGTTCTGGCCGGCCGTGCCGCCTGAGGCCGCCGGGCTGCTGCCCGGCAATTCAAAGCGGACGCGCAGCAAACCGTCCAGCGCATAGAGCAGCTGGGCGGGGCCTGAGAGGTTCATCGTGTTCGCGACGCCTGTCGAGCCCTTGATGACCAGCCCGGGGGTATTCAGCGGAATGACATTGCCGAAGATGAACAGGAACAGCAGCTGGTAGACGCCGTTGGCGAAAAAGCCCAGGATCATCGAGCCGATCATCTCCTGGCCTTTCATCTTGTTGAGCAGTTTACCCGCCAGGAAACCGAACAGCGTGGCAAGCGGCACGGTGATTCCTGCCGCGACCACCAGGCCTGTGATGCCGGTGATCCGCCATTCCAATACCCAGAGCAAGCCGATCTGCGCGGCCATTGCCCCGATGGAGATGGCGAAGTTGATGCCCATGCCGGCTACGATGGGGATGATGAGGGCCAGCACGATGAAGCCGTTCCGGGCGATACGGCTGATCAGCTCAAAGGCAACGTATGCGGGGGACATGCCGGAGTAGGCTGTGAATACCACGCACAACAGGACGAACATCAGCGTGACGGCGTTGTTGCGCAGAAAGGTTTTTACATTCCAGTCACCCACGGGTGCCACCTCCAGACTTTGTCAGCGCGTACAGGATGATCCCGTTGGAGATCAGGATCCTGATCGTTTCGGAAATCATGCTTTGGGGGAGCAGCGTGTTGGCGACCGGCATCCCCAGGGTCAGCACGCCGAAGAACAGGAAAGAGCCGATCAGTACGTTTGAGATGGCCGCCTTGGAGGTGGATGCGCCGCCGATGAGCACCGCTGAGGCGGCGATGAAACCCATGGCTCTCGGCGCGTTGTAGAGCTGTATGAACCCGAAACTCTGATTGTAGACGATGATGCCCACCGCGCCCAGCACCGTGGACAGGACCGTGCCGATGATGCGCATCCGGTCCACGTTGATCCCGGCAGCCTGTGCAAATCGGGGATTTGACCCTGCCGCCTGCATGGCCGAGCCTGTCTTGGACCGGAAGAACAGCCAGACAAGGTAGCAGCACAGGCCCATGAACAGCAGCAGCCCGGTGGGGACCTTCATGCCCAGCACGTTGAAGGCGAGAAAATTGTCGAGCAGGCGCAGGAAAGAGGTCGAGGTGCTCAGGGAGTTGCGCAGGCCGCCGCCCATGGGCCAGCGCAGTTCCAGCGACTGGAACGGCAAAACCAGCCATGCGATGCACATCAGGGATACAAAGGAGTAACCGACGTAGGTTGTCACCGCCATCTCGCTTCCCTTGAGGCGATTGAGCAGCAGCCCGTAGAGGTAACCGAACAGGGCGGCTATGGCGCTGCCAACGGCAATGGAAAAGGCGAAGCCGACCCATCCTGTCAGACGGTATTCGATGCACAGCAATCCGCCCAACAGTCCCGCGATCACCCCGATGGGAAGGCCCAGGTTCAGGCTAATGCCGCACTTGATGGCTGGGACCATCGCAAGCACGAGTACGCCGTTCATCCCCACGCGCACCAGGGTATTGCTCAGAAGGGCCTGGAGGTTCATGTCAAACAGCAGGGAGATCAGGCAAAGCAGGACGAAGAAGGAGCCGATGATCAGTCTGGGAGGTCCCAGTTTCTTGATCAGGGGTTTGTTGTAAAGGACGACCATGCACACGATGACCAGCGACACCGCGAGGTAGATCAGGTCATCCCCGTTTCTGATGACCCTGGCGATCAGCGCGTCCAGACCTGACAGCCCGGGGCCTCCGCCGCTTGTCAGCATGCGGTCATAGGCGGATTCGTAGGTATCCCCGTACATATAGACCAGGCTGGTGATGGCGGGTTTGAACATGGCAAACACGTCGCCGGAGAGATTGGGGTACACGAGGGACAGCGCCTGGGTCAGGCCGGCGTATCGATCGTCCACTTCCGCCTGCAGCCTCAGCATTTCCGCCGTCGGCTGGAATCCCTCGAGCTTCTTGGTCAAGTCCGCGGGCTGGGCCTGGATGTCCTCGATCATTCCTTCGCCAAGTTCATCCGGCAGCGGCTCCTGCGGGCTTGATTCCATTGGATCAGGGGTGAGCTGCGCCAGGTAAGCCTGCTGAGCTGCGGCTTCTTCATTGACGTAGGCCATGCGTGCCTGGATCAGGGAATCGATCGCTCTGGTCACGGGGGCTGCGTCAATCATGCTGATGTCCACATCGTCAAAGCTCATCGACGCGAGCGCGTCCTGCTCCGCTTTGCTGACCGCTTCGCGCAGTTCGGACATGGTCTTCTTTTCCGCCCTGGCCCTGTCGGAGGCTTCCTTTTTGGCCGCGTCGACGTAAGCCTGCATCGCGCCTTTCCCTGTGATGCGCAGCGTAGCTTCAAGGCGCAGCGCTGAAAGCGATTCCCTGGCCTTTTCACCGCCGCGCAATAACACGCCTGCCACCCCGGCGATCAGGAGCAGGAGCGAGACCCCCGCGATGAGGAACAGGAAGATCTTCTTGATCATCGGGACCTTACGCATCACCTTTTTCCTCCTTCTGCGCCGCGATGCCCGACATGGCCAGACCATAGGCGGCCTCGGGCGCGTCGACCGGCAGGATATCAAAGACCTTGCCTTCGGTGACAATGGCGATGCGGTCGCAAATGCTTCGCATTTCGTTGAGTTCGGAAGACACGACGACCAGGGTCATGCCCAAATCCCTGTTCATGCGTGTCAGCGTGTTCAGCACCAGCTGCTTCGCGCCGATGTCGATGCCGCGCGTGGGCTCGCAGACGAACAGGAACTTGGGATTGAGCGCGAGCGCCCTGGCGATGCATACTTTCTGCTGGTTTCCCCCCGAGAGCGTGCCGGTGTGCTGTGTCGGGGATGTGCACCTGATGTCGAGGGCTTTGATCATTTCCTGCGCGATTTTGCGGATGGCCTTGCTGTCCCGCAGCTGGATCCTGACCGGTGATTTGCTGCCCAGGAGGTTGTATAGGTATTCTCCCTTGACCTGCATGGCGTTGAAGATAATGTTGTCCTCTATGGACTGGTCCAAAAGCAGGCCGACTTCCCTGCGGTCTTCCGACACCATGGCCATCCCGGATGCCAGCGCTTTGTGGGGGTTCCCCAGCATAAAGGGTTGGCCGAAGAACTCTGCCTTGCCCTGTGCCCTGTACAAGCCCATGATGCCGTTGGGGATGCCGATCTTGCCCTGGCCGGCCAGGCCGCCGATGCCAAGGATCTCCCCCTCGTACACATCCAGCGTGATCCCCTGCACTTCTTCCCCGGGCATTTCAACGCTCAGGTCTTCGACGTGCAGAGCGATGCGCGGGGCGCTGTTCTGAGGCTCTTCCCTTCTCTCACGATGGACGATGTCGCTCCTTCGGCCGATCATGAGCTCCGCCAGTTCCACCAGGCTCGTCTCGCTGGTATTGTGGGTGGCGGCCAGCTGCCCGTCCCGCAGCACTGTGATCCGGTCGCTGGCAGCCATCACCTCGTCCAGTCTGTGCGTGATGAAGATGATGGCGATGCCGCTGGCGGCGATGTTCCTCATCACCTGGATCAGCTTCTCCGCCTCAGATTCGGTGAGCACCGCGGTCGGCTCATCAAAGACCATCAGACGGATGCCGGTCTTGTCGATCTCACGCGCGATCTCGATGAACTGCATATAGCCCACGGGCAGGCCTTTGACAAGGGTGAACTCCTCGATGCCCATGCCAACGCTGTCCAGAGCTTTCCTCGCGTCCCTTGACATGGTCGGCATATCCAGTTTTTCAAGGTTCTTCCCGAAAATCCGGCTCAAAACTGTCGGCTTGCTGATCTCGCGGTTCAGCTTGATGTTTTCGGTGATGGTGAACCCGGGCAGAAGCATGAATTCCTGGTGAACCATGCCGATTCCTTTGGCCATTGCCTCAAAGGGCGACAGGATCTGCGTCCTTTCGCCGTCCAGAAGCACCTGGCCCTGATATCCGCCCGTTGAATGGATGACCGGCATGCCAAAAAGGATGTTCATCAGGGTCGACTTACCGGCTCCGTTCTCGCCCACCAGCGCGTGGATCTCACCCGGACGGATCTGCAGGGACACATCGCCGAGCACGACGTTCTCGCCGTAGGCCTTGGTGATGTGTTCCATGGACAGGATATATTCGCTCTTCAATCGATCGCCCTCCTACGGAAAATCGGCCCGCCTTTGTATCGGGCCGACTTTCCGCTCAGATTATCCTATGGTTTACTTTGTGACGTAGTCGTTGAAATCAACAGCGGGCAGCAGCACGGTGTAGAAGTTGTCATAGGAGACCCCGTCTGCATCGGTGAAATTGCCGACTTTCACTCCGGGCAGGACTTCGTCCATGATCTTCTTCAGCGCTTCGGTGTCGTTGCGGCCATTGGTCTGCCCGTCCAGATAGGCGTGGGCATAGGCGACGCCGATGTCAACCAGAGCCATGTTGACAGGTGAGGGCCAGGTGGAGAAGCGGCCCACCGCATCGTGCTTGACCAGGGCATCGGCAATGGCGGTCAGGGCTGCGACGTCGTTGCCAAGCTCAACCTGCGGAATGGACAGCGTTCCAAAGAACTTGTGGTAGGGGCTGGGGCAGCAGGGCTGCGGGTAATAGGCGTTGGGCTGGGCCAGCACAGCGGGCTGCAGCGCTTCCTGGGTGCCGCAGTTGGTGGAGAAGAAGGCGACCTTCTTGCCGGCATACTTTTCCATCTGAGCGGGGACGTCTTCCAGGACAAACTGCTGGGCCGCGGGCATTCCGCCCTCCGCCAGGGGATCCAGCGCGGTGACGTCAACAAATTCGATGCCCAGGGCTTCCGCATTGGCCTTCAGGCGTTCGTGGCGCAGGATGATGGCTTCCATCGCCATGTGCCGGGGGAAGGAGTAGTGGATGAACACTTCCACTCCCCAGTTCGCGCAGGTCTCCATGATGGAGTCGCCCTGTGCGGCTTCATCCGCGTACAGGACCACATCCGAGGCGGCGGATACAAGGCTGGGGACTTCCTGAGGCACGGCGGCGATCAGCAGAATGTCATCCCTGCCCATTTCACGGACCTTGGTGAAACCGGCCACCGCGCCCGGCACAGCCTGGCACATGACGATGGCTTTCACGTCAGGATCGGAGGCGAAGGCCTGCATTTTGGAAATGGTGGTTTCCTGTTCTGCAACAAAGGCATCCGGGTAGGTATCGGTGACGATGCCGTCTGGGTCAGCGAGTTTCGCGTTTTCCGCGGCGCGGAATTCTTCCTCGCCTTGAGAAACGGTCCCGGTGAGGATCGCGATCTTGTATCCCTCTGCAAGAGCAGAAGAAGCCAGGGCCAGCACCATCACCAGCGTCAGAAGCAGACTCATCCATTTTTTCATACAGAACTGCACCTCCTGATTTTTTATGCAAGCATAATGTAAGTGTTTTGACTTGTCAAGCGCAAAAACTGACAATATTCAAATTCCCGGTGAGAAGGTGACCCGGGTTCTGTTGTTATTGTAACCAAATAATCAAACAAAAAACGATGAGCCTGTCGTTTTTCTTCTCCGCCGGGCGGAGGTGGAAAGAACAGGCTCACCGATGCGTAAATGAATAAGTATGCTGACTGTTTAGCTGTCAGTAATTCTCAGCCGCACGCTCAAAGTAGTTCTGCGGATGCTTGCAGGCGGGGCAGATCTTGGGGGGCTGCTTGCCTTCGAAAATAAAACCGCAGTTGCGGCACCGCCAGCGGATGGGGGACTCGGACAGCCACTCCTGGTCATCCGAAAGACGCTTGCTCAGCTGGTTGTAGCGGGCTTCATGCTCCCGCTCGACCTTGGCCACGTTCTCAAACTCAACCGCGATCTCCTTGAAGCCTTCCTGGCGGGCTGTCTCGGCAAATCCCTTGTACATTTCGGTCCACTCATAGTGTTCGCCTTCGGCTGCGTGGGCCAGATTCTTGAGGGTGTCGCCGGGCTTGTCGCCCTTTTCATAGCCGCCCAGGGCCTTGAGCCACATTTTGGCATGTTCTTTTTCGTTCAGCGCGGTTTCCTGAAAGATGCCGGCGATCTGTTCATAGCCTTCCTTCTTGGCGGCTGATGCAAAATAGTCATATTTGTTGCGCGCCTTGCTTTCGCCGGCGAAAGCCTCCCAAAGGTTCTTCTCTGTCTGGGATCCCTTGAGTTCCATGAGGTGTCCTCCTTTTTTCTGATCTGTATCGAAATGCCTTACAGCAGTTCAATCAATGCGGCCAGCGAGCCCCCGACGATCAGCAGCGCCAGGAAGATGCTGAGGATGCGTGCGAACAAGGTATTCCTGTTCTTCTTTTTTATCCGGGTTGTCACTGCGTTTTCCTCACATGCTGTTATGATGCCCAGGTACTGGGAAGCGCAGCGAGTATAGCATCCGAAGGCGTCACTGTCAAGGCGGCGGGGCTCCCGCGGAAGACGGACTGACCTTGCTTTTCATTGCGGGAAGCGCGATTCTGGCGCGTTTCTTGACAGGGCTGAATGGGCGGCGATATACTCGGCGTGCCCGATGATGACCCGTTTTTTTCCCGTTCCGGCCGGTCCGCCCGACAGTTGCGGGGAACGGATGATCCATACAAAAGGAAGGAGGGCGGCCGGACGCCTGCGCTGTATCCGACCGCCTGATCATGTTTATGTGCAACGAACAGTATACCCGTTTCAACGCCCAGGCCATCGACCGCTGGGTCCGCGGGGGCTGGGTATGGGGCAGGCCCATCAGCCATGAGGCGTTCCTGAAGGCGAAGGAGGGGGAATGGGGCGTCCTTCTCACGCCCAACATCCCGGTGCCGCGGGAATGGTTCGGCTCCCTTTCAGGCAGGAATGTGCTTGGGCTGGCTTCCGGCGGCGCGCAGCAGATGCCGGTGTTCGCCGCCCTGGGAGCCTGCTGCACGGTATTTGACCTGTCCGATGAGCAGCTGGACAGCGAGCGGCGCATCGCGCAGCGCGAGGGGTATTCGATCAGGATCGTCAAGGGGGACATGACCCGGCCGCTGCCCTTTCCGGACGGAAGCTTTGACCTGATCTTTCACCCGGTGTCCAACTGCTATATCCGCGACGTGCTCCCCGTCTGGCGGGAGTGTTTCCGCGTGCTGGCTCCCGGCGGCGTTCTGCTGTCGGGGCTGGACAACGGCATCAACTTCCTGTTTGATGAGGATGAAAGGACCTTCGCGCACAGACTGCCCTTTGACCCGCTGGTTGAACCGGACTGGGAGGAGAAGATCGCCCGGAACAATGACAGCCTGCAGTTTTCCCATCCCATCCAGGACCAGATCGGCGGCCAGCTGAAAGCCGGATTCATCCTGACGGACATCTATGAGGACACCAACGACGAAGGGCCGCTGAAGGAGTACAACGCACCGTGCTTCTATGCGACACGGTCCGTCAAGCCGCTCAAACAGTCAATCTTGAACTGATGAGAGGGAGGGGGATTCGGCGTGCAGGAGATCAGCGTAAAACTCGAGTTCGGAAATGCGTTTGAAGGGACCCTTTTTGCCGCAAACGGCGCTGTCAGGATCGGCAAAGGGGAGGGAACGCTCAAGCCTTATGACCTGCTGCTGGGAGCGTTGGGAGCCTGCTATTATTCCACCTTCCTGGACATTGCCGCGAAGATGCGCCTTGAATATGAAAGGGCGGAACTGCAGATCCGGGGCGTCAAGCGCGACGAGGTCCCCACGACGCTCAGGACCGTCGAAATGGTGTTCATCCTCCATGGCGCGAAAGGGGAAAAGGGCTTTTCCCGCGCAGCGGAGCTGGCCGCCAAATACTGTTCGGTGCATGAAACCGTCTCCAAGGTAGCGGAGATCAGCTTTCGCCTTGAATTTGACTGAAACCGCTGAATAAATATGCCCCGGATCAAAAGCATCCAGGGGAATCGTACAGACGGACCGTGGCAGGTTCAGCGCGAACGGGAGGAACCCTCGTTTTCCTTTGGCAGTGCCAGGCACAGAAGCACCGCGCCGAGGGTATTCCCGATGCCGGCTGCCAGCAGGAAGAGCAGGGCCCGCGGGTCAAAGACACCGCTTTGCGTGAATGCGGCGGAGAAATAGAAGGCGTCTGCGAGGACGTTCTCGAACCCGGCCAGAATGAAGGCGGGCACGCCCAGCAGAACCCCGACGGCTTTACCGCTCTGGAGATGTTTCCATCCTTCCACAGCCGAGAAGAGGATCATCCCGCAGAACATGCCGCGGATCAGCGTGGAGGGGAAGGACTGCGCCAGCTTGGCTGCCTGCAAGTCAACCACGCGGCTGTTGACCGCAAGGCTGTAGACCAGGCCCGCCAGCGCCGCGCCCAGCAGGTTGCCGGGAAGGATCACGGCCAGCGTTTTTGCCTGTCCCCCGCAGATGGCCCGCCCGCAGCGCCCCGGATACTGCGGCAGGCCCAGGGTCAGGGCCGCGAACATGCCAATGGAGAACAGGAAGGCGCCGACGATCCTCTGATCCGCGCCCAGGGAGGCCGCGCCGCCCAGACCGACGAGGACGCCTCCCATCAGCGCGCTGTAGAAGCCTTTCATCCATGCCCTCCGGTTTGTGCTTTTGATATACTTTACCTGCAGTATATCATGGATCCCAGGACCGTCAAGGCGTTCTTGACAGCGCGCCTGCCCGGGGATAGCATGGGCGAAACAACAGCCATCCGGAGGAATGATGGACCGCGAGAAAACGAACCTGCCGACCCTGTTCCTGTCGGTGTTCAGGATCAGCGCCTTCACCTTCGGCGGCGGCTACGTCATCGTGCCGCTGATGCGCAGGCGCTTTGCCGAGGAGCTGAAATGGGTCGGGGATGAAGAGATGCTGGACATGATCGCGATCGGACAGTCCGCGCCCGGCCCGATCGCGGTGAACACGTCCATCCTCCTGGGCTACCGATTGAAGGGGATCCCCGGCGCGCTCACCGCCCTGCTGGGGACGGCGCTGCCGCCCCTGATCGTGCTTTCGCTCATTTCGGTCTTCTATGACGCTTTCAGGCAGAACGCTGTGGTTTCCACCATGCTTTCCGCCATGCGTTCCGGGGTCGCCGCGGTGATCGCGGACGTGGTGTGGAGCATGGGCGGCGGGATCCTCAAAACCCGCCGCCCGTTTCCCCTGATCCTGATGATCCTGGCTTTCCTGTCGGTGTGGCTGTTCAAGTTTCCCATCATCCTGGTGCTGCCTTTCTGCGGATTTGCGGGCTTTCTTGACGCCTGGCTGAAACGGCGCGGTGCGGAGGCGGGAAAATGAGCATCCTTCTGACGCTGTACCTCTCCTTTTTTCAGGTAGGCTTGTTCGCCTTTGGCGGCGGACTGGCGGCCCTGCCGCTGATCCGCGAACAGACGGTCATCATCCACGCCTGGCTGGACCCAAATACCTTTACTGACCTGGTCACGATCGCGGAGATGACGCCGGGGCCGATCGCGCTCAACGCCGCGACCTTCGTCGGCATGCGCGTGCAGGGCATCATGGGCGCTTTTGCCGCGACCCTGGGCTGCGTGACGCCCAGCCTGATCATCGTGCTGGTCCTGGCGCGCCTGTACAAGGCATGGCGGGACAAACCGGGCTTTCAGGGGATCCTTTCAGGCCTTCGGCCGGCTGCGGTCGCCCTCATCGCGTTCGCCGGCCTGTCCATCCTGATCCTGGCGCTGTTTGGCAATCATGGGACCGTGCCGGAGAAGCTGGATTATATTGCCCTGATCTGCTTTTCCCTTGCCCTGTTTGTTCTTCGAAAATGGAAACCCAGCCCGATCCTGGTCATCTTCGGCGCCGGGATACTGGGCGCGGGGCTGCGGCTCCTTGCCGGACTGTAACGGCAAAAAGTGAAGGAAGGGTTCGACATGACGATTGGTCAGACCGGTTTGGATCAAGGCGAACGCATCCTTGTCTGGAGCGCTGATGACTGAAAACAAACTGACCCGGCTGTTCATCGCAGCGGTGCTGCCGGACGAACTGACAGCCGTTCTGCTCAAAGCCCAGCGCCTGCTCTCTGACAACGCGGTCCGCATCAGCCTGACAAAAGGCGAGCAGTTCCACCTGACCCTGCGCTTCATCGGGGAGACCGGGGAAGCGGAAGCTGAACGGATCCTGATCTGGTTTTCCTCGCTGTCCGCTCCCTCTGTCCAGGCCAGACGGTTTATCCAGGCAGGTTACGGCGCGTTTCCTGCCGGGGAGGGACTGACGCTGTGGGCGGGACTGGAGATCGGCCCTGAAATGCGCCGGCGCGCGGCGATGATGGAGACATCGCTGCGTTCCCTTGGCTGCGCCCCTCAGCCCGGCACCTTGATTCCGCATGTGACGCTGGCCAGGCGTGCTGAACTGAAAAGGCCTTTGGGCGGGCTGGCGCCGCTGCTCCCGAGGGCGTCCGGAACGCTGCTGCTTGGCGATATCGTGCTGTTCAAAAGCGAGTTCACGCCGGGCGGCATGCGGTACACGCGGCTGTCGACGGCCGGTGGATAACGGCCCGCCGGGACAAAACAAAAAAGGCAAGCCTGCGCAGACCTGCCTTACTTATAGGATCCGCTGTGATCCGGTCAGGGGACCGGCGGCGCCTATGCTTCCTGGTATGCCTTCAGCCCGCTGCTGGCGCCGATGCGGTCGCAGCCCTGGGCAAGGAACCCCTCGATGGCCTCGCGCGTGCGGATGCCGCCCGCTGCCTTGATCCTGACCTCGGGCGCGATGTGCTTCTTGAACAACTCGATGTCCGCTGGCACCGCGCCGGAGGGACCGAAACCGGTCGAGGTCTTGATGTAGTCCGCGCCTGCTTCGCTGACGCAATTGCACAGGGCGGCTTTCTCCTCATCCGTCAGGTAGCAGGTCTCAATGATGACCTTCAGGATCTTTCCGCTGCATGCGGCCTTGACCGCGCGGATCTCCTCGGTGACCAGGTCAAAGCTGCCCGACTTGACGTCCCCGATGTGGATGACCATGTCGATCTCATCCGCGCCCTCCAGGACGGCCTGCTGTGTCTCAAACACTTTGACCCGGGTGGTCTGGTAGCCCAGGGGAAAGCCGACCACCGTGCAGACGGTCAGCCGGTTGCCGTATTTCTCCTTTGCCGCCTTGACAAAGCGCGGCGGGATGCAGGCGGAGGCCATGCCGTTGTCCACGGCCTCCCGGCAGATTCTGTCCACGTCGTTCCACGTCGATTCGGGCCTGAGCAATGTATGGTCGATATGCGAAAACACGCTTTTCTTCTCCATCGGACGCTCCTTCCGGGCCAAAAGACCCGATCCCATCATAGCAAAGCAGCCCATCCTTTACAAGTCTGAAGGGCCGGCGCGGAGGGTATACATCATAGTGAGAAACGCAGAAAGAGGCGATGACATTGAACATCAAATACAACGCTGATCGCTTCTTCTCGGGGGATGACCCGGGGAAGCCCTTGGCGGAAATCACGTTTACCCGCCGCGAAGACCGGCGGCTCGTGGTGGACCATACCTTTACCGATCCCTCCCTTCGGGGACAGGGCATCGGGAGGAAGCTGGTGGAGAGCGTGGCCCGGTATGCCCGGGAGGAGGGGTATAAGCTCCTTGCCACCTGCCCCTACGCGCGCAAAGTGCTGCAGGAACCGGAGTTCGAAGACGTCTACGCGGGCTCAAAGGAAGAACAGCCATAAAGGCGGGGTCAGATCCGCCTGAGCCAATACCATAGAGATGAGAGGAGACAGACCATGAAGACCACCATGACGGCCAAGGGCATGAACATCACCCCGGCGATCGAGAACCGCGTGCTCAGGAAGACACAGACCATGGGGAAGTACCTGCGCCAGGACACGGAGATGTTTGTGCGCATGCGGCGGGAGAAAGCCCTGCGCATCGTGGAGATCACCGTGCCCATCAACGGGGTGCTGCTGCGCGCCGAGGCAAGCAGCGAGGATAACCTGTTCATGTCCATTGACCGCGCCCTGGCCAAGCTTGAGAAACAGATCCTCAAGCACCGCACCAGGCTGGACAAGCGCCTGCGCGAGGAGATCCCCGCGGACGCGCAGCCGGAGTTCATCGAGGACCTCACCCCCGCCGAACAGGAAGAGCGCCAGGTGGTCCGGCAGAAGACGTATACCGTGCGGCCGATGAGCATGGAAGACGCCGTGATGCAGATGGAATTGCTGGGCCACAGCTTCTTCGTATACGTGGATGTGGACAGCGGCCTGACTCAAGTGCTCTATCTGCGCAAGGACGGCAACCTGGGCGTGCTCATTCCGGAAGCCTGAGGAAGAACAGCCAGGCATTTTTTGGATCATTGGAACATGAAGAGGGCGGCCGTGTCGGCCGCCCTCTTCGCTCAATCTATTGGGAGCAGGCTTTCTGCCGCTTTCAGCAGCGCATCGCGCCGGTTCTCCAACTCGCCCGTGAGCACCTGCCGCAGCAGCTCGTCCAGCGCCTGCCCCAGACGCCTGTTCCTTTGATACCCCATCGCCAGCAGATCGTCCCCTTTGACCTGAAGATCACGGACGCTCAGGCAAAGGCCTTCATCCAAAAGGCGGACCGCTTCCATATAAAGGCTGTCAAGCTGCTCGATCCGGCGCGTGTCCCCCGGTTCTTTGGCGGAAACGCCGGCGCGTTTGAGCAGCAAAAGCTTTTTTGCCGTCTCAGGACCCAGGGAGGAAAGCCAAAGCCGGAGATTGGCTGGATCAATGCGCTGTTCATGATGCCGGATGAGCGTGATGACCTGTTCTGTCAGCATCCTGGGCTGCCTGAGCCTTCTGAGGATGCTTTCTGCCAGGGTCACACTGCACTCCTGACTGTCTGCGGGAGGGACCGGTCCCCCGGACGTGGATTGAGGCTTGCCACAGAAAAGGAGCAGGGCAGCCCAGCGAAGGGCGGGATCTTTCGGCGTTCCCTCAAGGGGGATCAGCGTCTGTTCCCAAATACCGTCGTTTGTCTTCTCCGGCCTCAACAGGGGTTTCAGTTCGGGGAGCGCCAGGACAAGGACCTCGGGATAAGCCCGCAGGGCATTTGCCGCGAAATCGCCGATGAGGGTGCGGTTGAGTTCCTTTGCCACGCGCTCCGCGGACACGCGGGACAGCCCGGCAGCTTCCCGCATCATCGCCTGATGGGTGTTCCGCTCGATCTCAAACCCCAGCTGGCCGGCAAAGCGAAGCGCGCGCAGGATGCGCAGCGCGTCCTCACGGAATCGTTCCCCGGGTTCGCCGACGGCCCGGATCAGTTTGTTTTTGCAGTCATTCCTGCCGCCTGAGGGGTCGACCAGGCCGCCGTCCGGGCGCCAGGCCATGGCGTTGACGGTAAAGTCGCGCCGGATCAGGTCCTCTTCCAGGCTTTTTGTGAAGCTGACCCTGTCCGGATGCCGGCCGTCGGAGTACACGCCGTCGCGGCGGTAGCTGGTCAACTCAATCGGGCGGCCGTTCATGACGACGGTCAGCGTGCCGTGGCGTATCCCGATCTCCGCGGTCTGATACCCTGAAAAAACACGTTTGATCTCTTCCGGCACGGCGTCTGTGGCAATGTCGTAATCATCCGGCTCCCGCCCCAGGACGGCGTCCCGGACGCAGCCGCCCACCAGGTATGCCTCAAAACCCCGGCGGCTGAGCAGCTCAAGCGCCGTTAAGACTTCGCCGGGAGGGGCTAAAAACATGGCTTTCTCCTATTTCTGATGCGGAGGATGGGTCTATTTTAGGAACCCCCGCTTTGCTTGTCAATCAATGCCGGGCATGTTACAATTTTATCAGTGGAGAGGGACGTGAAGGGTCTTGACGCGCTTCGCAGGGCAAGGGAAGCGCTGGCGGACGTGACCCCATTGCTGCGGGACTGCGGCGGCCTGTGCGGCGGAGCCTGCTGCCAGCCGGACTGTGACGGCCGGGGCGGCATGCTGCTGTTCCCGGGGGAGGAAGCCCTCTATGGCGAGATGCCGGAGGGATTCTCGGTCCTGCCGGACAGGAGCCTGGGGGACACAGGACTGATCCTGTTGTGCGGGGGCGTATGTGAGCGCGCGGAGCGTCCACTTGCCTGCCGGATCTTCCCGCTCGCCTTTGGGGAGAGAGAGGGAAGGCCGACCGTGTTTCCGGATCCGCGCGCCTGGCCGCTCTGCCCGCTGATGCCCTCGGGCACGGAGGGCCTGTCCGAAAGGTTTGCCGGCGCTGCTGAAAAGGTGGCGGCCATCCTGTGGGAAGACCCCTTGCAGCGCGGGTTCATCATTCGCCAGCATGCCTTTATCAAGCGCTTTTCCATGCGGATTTGGGATGACGGGAGACCAAAATGATCTGGCAGCGGGCAGACTGTTTCCGGGAAATCAACGACCGTATCCTTGAAGGGGGTTCCCTGCTCTGCGGCGATGCGCTCAGCATGGATCTGACGCATTTTTTTGGACAGGTCCAGTGCGTTTACCTCGACCCGCCGGGTGAGACCGGAGTGCGGTTTGAATGCAAGATGCGGGTGGGTGAAACAGGATGGGTCAACAGCAGGCAGGCCGTCTGGCTGCCCGCCTATGCGGACATGAGCGGCAGGGGAGGGACATCACGCGGGGATTTTCTCCGCGCTTTGCTTGACCTGTCACACGAACTGCTCCATGAGACGGGTTCCGTCTTCCTCCACACGGATTTCCGTACCTCCGCGCGGGACAGGCTGCTGATGGATGAGGTGTTCGGCGCGGACAACTTCCGCAACGAGATCGTCTGGGGGTATCAGACCGGCGGGCGGAGCAAGCGCTGTTTCAGCCGGATGCACGACACCATCCTGTTCTATGCCAGGTCACCCGCGCATTTTTTTGACCTTGGCGGCGTGCCCGTCAAGCGCAAGGAGAGCAGGAGCAACCACCTGAAGCGCCTCGTGGATGAGCGGGGGCGCTCCTACCGCAGCATCAAGACCGGGGGGAAGGTGTACGTCTATTATGATGACGAGCCTGTTTACCCTGACGACGTCTGGAGCGACGTGAGCCAGCTGCAGCAGAAGGACCCGCAGCGGACGGGGTATCCCGGACAGAAACCCCAGGCGCTGCTGGACCGCATCATCCTCTCCACGACGCGTCCGGGCGACCTGGTCGCGGACCTGACCTGCGGATCCGGGACCGCCCTGGCGTCCGCCGCCGCGAATGACCGGCGTTTTCTGGGGGTTGACAGCAGCGCCTGCGCGTTCTCTGTCTGCCGCAAGCGGCTGGATGACTACCGGATGGTATGCCAATCGCCGCTGAGCCAGAGCGGGGCGATGCTGGACGCGTCCGTGCTGCCCGGCATCGGATACTATACTGTCACCCTCAACGCGCTGACGCTTCCGGAGGAGGAGCTGAAGGACTTCCGCCGGGAGCCGGCGGACCTGCGCCTGCGCGGCCTTGACGGGGTGGATCAGTGGTATGCCGGGCTGATGAGCAACGGCGTGTTTGTCGCCTATGCATCCTCCCTGCGCTCCAAGGGGAACCCAGGCATTGCCCGCAGCCTGGAAGTGCCCCTCCTGCGCGGCACCGTGGCCGTGATGGTCATGGACGTGCTCGGGCGGCGGACTTTATGGACGGGTTCCTCCGCGGTTTGAGCATGGAAAGTGGGGATGCCCGCATCTTTTCGAATAAGTTTTCACAAAATTGTGGTATTTGTTACCATTATGTGATAAAGTGTGTGCGTTTGAATGCGAAGTTGTTACAACCCTTCGCGTCGTGTTCAGGATTTCATTCGAAGAGGAGCAGCCCGATGGCTTCAGTTGAGGATATCGGCATCGACCTGGGCTCATCCAACGTGCTCATCAGCGAACGCGGGAAAGGCGTTGTTTTGTCTGAGCCCGCGGTGCTGGCGGTCAACCATGACACGCGCAACATCATCAGCATCGGCCTGGATGCCTACCACATGATCGGGCGTGAACCCGGCGGCATTTCCATCGTGCGTCCGCTGCAGAAAGGC
>CAUJDI010000026.1 GCA_963169565.1 Bacillota bacterium
AAACGGCATATCAAACAGCAGTTCAAATGGAAAAGTGCCAGGCAGTCCCATAGTCTGACACTCTTTTTAAAATGTTGTGATGGTAACCCCTATCAAACCACCGGTCCGACGAGCCGGTGTTTCTCCTCCCTTGCAAAGAGACGGATCTCCGAAAGCGGCGCTCCTTTCCGGATAAGATCGTAAAACTTCAGGATCAGGCCGGTCAGCGCGTCGTCCGGCCTAAGATCGCTCAATGCCTTCAGCGCGTCCATCGCCGCCGCGCTGTCCTGCGCCGTTCCTTCCTCGATCAGGAACTGCCGGACCGCTGCCGCCGCGCCCAGCGCGATATGGACCGGCGGGATGCCCGTCTTGATACAGAGGCGCGCCGCGCCGATGAGCCGGTCCTCCGGCGCCATCTTTCGGCGGATGTCCCCGCCCACGCGCGCGCAGGTATCGCCCAGGGCGCGGTTGGTGAAACGGTACAGCAGGTCATCCATGTGGTTGATCAGATTCCTGACCGGCACTTTGTACGTTTCTGCCAGCGCGGCGACGCTTTCCAGCATGGCGGCCCGTGTCAGAAGCAGGATGTCCGTTTCGGCGGCCGCTTCATAGATGTAGGTTTTTCCCGCGTACATCCCCATGTAGGCGCAGCAGGCGTGCCCCATATTGTGCAGCCAGAGCTTGCGCCTGAGGTAATACTCAAAGGGGGAGTAGGGGACCAGTCCTGACATTTCGGGGATCGATCCCTTGAAGGCGTCCCTGTCCACCGGGAGGAAGCCGTAGCCCTCCACGCAGACGCGCAGCGGGTTCCCCTGACGCATTTCCTCTGTCTGGATGGGCACCATCCTTCCGATGGAGGCTTCCACCAGGCCGACGGAGCGGTCAAATCTCTCCACCTCCTCCCCCGTCAGCTCCTTTTTGATCAGCCCTTCCAGCACGCGGTCGGCGTCCATCAGGTTTTCGCAGATGATGATGTTCATCTCCGGCCTTCCCTGCGCAAAGCGCATCTTCAGCCCCCGGGCGATGTTCGGCGCGATGAAGGGGAGGATCCGCGCGCCCACCGCGGTCGCCATCAAATCGCATTCGGCGACGGCCCGGGCGACCGCTTCGCCGTCCTGGCCGTCAATCGCATTTACATTCGTGATGAGGGTGTCCCGGTGCCCCTCGCTCTCAATGACGCGCAGGGTATACGCCCCCGCGGCGTTCAGCCTGCCGACCAGTTCCCTGTCCACGTCCACGAAGGTGACCTGATACCCTGCCTGGCTCATCAGTGCGCCGACAAACCCCCGCCCGATGTTGCCCGCTCCGTACATGACTGCTTTCATACGCGATCCTTTGCTGATGGTCTTTCCCGCTGCTAATCCTTTGGCATGATATCACATTTTTCCGCAGTCCGGACAGGATGCGGGCGTGTGCTTGCGGGGTTGAGGTGAGAAATCCGCTTTCTGCGGAGGAGGGGAACGCACCTGTGATCACCTGATGATCCCCATGCATCGGAAGGCTTTCGCCTGCCTGTTTTGCCATGTGGGTTGAAACGGTGTGCCAGATATGCTATCATTCTCACATAGGTCCTTTCCGGCATGGGTGTCCGCAGGCCCAATGCCATTCCTGACCGACAGCCCGGAGCCATCGCCCCAGGGCAGCATCCGGTTCATAAAGATGAACCAGCACCAAACGAATATCGGATCGTTTTCATTTGAAGACAGAAGGGTTGTTCCCGCTTTCCTGCCGATGGCTTTGCCGCATGGATGGAGATGAGAATTGTTATGGTAACAAAAAAACCACAGAAACCCGGTCCGCCGCCCGTGCCCGGGTTCAGCCCGGGGGCCCTGCTGGAGGGCTGGCGCGGCGCCTCTCACGTGCGTGATTTGACGTTTTCAGGCAGATTGCGAACGGCCCTTGATTTCGCCGCCCAGGCCCGTTCCCGGGGCATCACGGCCGGGGAGTATTTTGATCAGTTCCGTTTCCATACGCTTCCGAAAGCCGGACAGGAGCGTTTCATCACCCTGTATGAGGCGCAGCGGATCACCTGGCGGCTGAGCCGCGAGATCCGCGACGTTTTTTGGAACAAGGACCTCTTTCTGGAGGCTTTTTCCGGATTTGTCCGCCGCGGCTGGGTCAGGGTCACGGAAGGCCGGCAGGAGGACTTCCGGGCATTGTGCGGGAAGAACGCCCGGCTGATCGTCAAACCCAGGGCATCCACCGAGGGCAGGGGCATCCGCATCCTGGAAAAGGGGGAGACGGCCGACCCGGACGCTTTGTTCCGCGAACTGCTCGGGGAAGACTGCATCGTTGAGGAAATCATTCAAAGCGACGGGCAGATGGCGGCGTTCAACCCCTCCTCGCTCAACACCGTCCGGGTCGTCACCCTGTACAACGGGGAGCATTTTGAGGTGTTCGGCGCGGTCGTCCGCTTCGGCCGGGCGGGTTCGCCGGTCGACAACGTATCCGCCGGCGGGCTGTTCGCAGCGCTTGACCCCGTGACGGGAGAGATCATCACCCGCGGCATGGACAAGGAAGGGCACCGCTGGCCCGATCATCCGGACTCCGGCAGGGCATTCCTGGGGTTTCGTATCCCGCGCTGGGACAGGGTGCTGGATACCGTGAAGGACGCGGTTAAGGTGCGGCCGAACATCCGGATCGCCGGATGGGACGTCGCCCTGACGCGTGAAGGGGACATTGAGCTGGTGGAGGGGAACCACATGCCGGATTTCGACCTGCTGCAGCAGCCTCGGCAAATGGGCGTGAAGCAGGCGTTTGAGGAGAAGGTGCGCGTGCTGTTCGGGGACAGGTTCCTTGATAACGACATGGAAGGGAAGAGATAAAAAATGCTCAGGAGCATCGGATTTGTCATCAGCCATAAGAACAATGAGCAGCGCAGGGCGCTGCTGCCGGACGACCTGGCGCACGTCCGCCATCACAGGAAGCTGTATATCGAGGCGGGCTACGGCGAGACGGTGGGGTACACGGACAGGGATTACAAGGAATACGGGGTCAACGTCGTCCCGCGGGAGGAGGCGCTTGCATGCGACATCATCACCGACGTAAAACTGGGCGACGCGGACTTCCTGGGTGAGATCGGCAGGGGAAAGACCCTGTTCGGCTGGGCGCACGCGGTGCAGATGACCGATTTCACCGAGGCCTGCATCCGTGGCGGGCATACGGTCATCGCCTGGGAGGAGATCTATGAGGACGGGCGTTACATCTTCTACCGCAACCGCGAGGTGGCCGGGGAGGCCGCCATCCTGCAGGGCTTCCGCTACTGCGGCAGGATGCCTTATGATGCCAGCGTCGCCATCCTGGGCAACGGCCAGACCGCCAAGGGCGCGCTGCGCATCCTGCACGGGCTGGGCGCGAAGGTGGACGTATACGGGAGGAAATTCGAGCACCTGTTCCGCAAAAAGATGTTTGAGTATGACGTGCTGGTCAACTGCGTGATGTGGGACACCTCGCGCACGGACCGGGTCATCTACCGCGAGGACCTGAAGAAGATGAAGCCCGGCACGCTGATCATCGACGTGACCTGCAACCAGTCCCTGGAGATCGAGACCTCCCGCCCCACCACCATCGACGACCCGGTGTATGAGGTGAACGGGGTCATCCACTACGCGGTGGACAACACCCCGGCGATGTATCCCAAAACGGTGTCAAAGCTGCTCAGCGCGGGCATCGCGAAGCTGATCGATCCGCTCGCGGAGGGCAAACTGCCCGCGCACGTAAAGCCCGCCGTCGTCATCCGCAACGGTAAGATCATGAGGGAGGAGATCCTGCAGTTCCGCCAGGCAAGGGGGCTGTACTGCGGCTGACCAGGGCGGCGGGGAACGATGAAGCATCCCAAGGCGCTGGGACTCCCCGGGGCGCATTGGGATGCTGTTTGTCTTTCCGGTCTTTACAGGGTAGACGGCAGGAAATACAGGACGGAGTTCTCGATGGTCACGATCAGCACGTTGCTATCGACCTTCGCCGTGGCTTCCGTGACCTTGCCCCCCGCCTCAATCAACAGGGTCATTGAGTCATCCCCGATCCTGCAGGTGAAGGGATAGGTCCTTTCCGCGTTGTCGGGGATGCGGCCGCTGTTGTCCCCGGCGCCTGAAAACTCGATCACGGAGCCGTCAAAGGGGTAGGTCCGATCCTGTCCGGATATCACATAGCCGCTCCGGAACCACGTGGTGCCCCCAAGCTCCGTGATCTTCAGCTCCTTCTGGCGCACGAAGCGGACGTCCTTCATGTCGGGCACGCTCTGCTCCGGGATCAGGGCGCCGTCATTGTTGAAGCGCTTGATGAAGCCTGTCGCCAACGCGCTCTGCCGGTCGTCGCCCTCATACCGCAGCAGCAGCTCGACGTACAGATCGCTTTGATCAATGGTGCTGAACACGCGGATGGAGCCATCCTTCCTTTCGTCCCGCTCCAGGTGGTTTCTGAACGTGTCGCTGCCGATGAAGACGCCGGCGACGGTTTCATTGATCGGTTCACTCAGGATGATGATATAGGTGTTGTCCTCCTCGCTGACAAAGTGGCCGAACACCTTGGAGGACGCGGCGGCGGTGCCACACAGCAGCAGAAGCGCTGCCAGAAGAGCCAGTGTTCGCTTCATGGGTCAACCCTCCTTTTGGTTTGGCGTGTTATTCTGTTTTGCTGTTTTCCGGTATCCCCCAGGCGCAGGCATGACCTGCGCCTCTGGGTCTTTCCGTATGGCCTGTACCCGGCCTTTTATGCCGGCAGGGGAATGGGGCGGTCAGGGAAGGTCATCAGATGAAACTTATGTCCGTTCAGATTTCAGTATAGCATATTTCCCCGCGGGATGTACACAATGGGGGTAAATTGTCCGGATCATCGAATTGCTGGAAAATGTTGCGCGGGAGTATCCCCCTTTCATCGTTTCAGTGCTATAATCCGCGTGAATAAAGGAAGGAGATTTGCTGCATGTTGTACAACAAGTTTAGGAAGGTCCTTGTCCTCTGACCGGGAGGACAGTGTTCGATTGATAAAACACGCCTCCCAAAGATAGAAAACCGAATTATTTCTATCAGGAGGTCGCCCGGTGAACAGGGAGAACAAGAGGAAACTCTACGAGAAAGGATACTTCAAGACCCACGCCTGCCAGGACGCTTTCACCTGCAAGGTCTGCGGACGGCTGGTGGTGCCCGAAGGCGCAGGAAGCGAACACCGAAACCACTGCCCCAACTGCCTGACCAGCCTTCACGTCGACATTGAGCCAGGGACCGGGCGTCGGACTGCGGCGGATACATGGATTCCATCGCCGTCTGGGTCCGGCACAACGGGGAGTGGGCCATCATCCACCGCTGCCGCAGGTGCGGGGCGCTGAGCTCCAACCGCGTGGCGGCGGACGACAATCCGGCCAAGCTGATGTCCGTCGCGATGAAACCGCTGGCCCTGCCGCCCTTCCCGATCGAACGGATCCGGGAACTGACCCTTCTCATGGGCGGGGACGTCAGCCTCGATTGAATCGACAAAGTGTCTTCGGACACTTTGTCGTTTTGGTAGATCGGGCATTTTCACTCCGCCGCTGCGCTCCCGGACAGTAAAAATGCAAGGCATGAAATGCTTCGCATTTCTCCCCGCCCGACAGGCATTGCCGAATGAAACGATTTCAGTCAGAGGGCTGTGGAGTGTCGACAAAGTGTCTTCGGACACTTTACCGTTTAGGAAGGGCGAGTTTTTATAAGGAGTGAATTGCTTCGCAATTCTCCCCGCCCGACAGGCATTGCCGAGCGATACGATTGCAGTCAGAGGGCTGTGCCCTCTGAAACTCCCCTATGTAAAGTTCGTCTAAACCGTTTTGATCTACATCGTGAATGAAGGGAGTTATGGGTGATGACGATCGCTCAGGAGAGGCTCTCCCCGGAGGAATACATCGCGTTCCTGAAACGGACGGACCTGGGGTCGCAGTACCCGAAGGAACGCTTTGCCCAGCGCATCGCGCGGCTGGTGGCCAATGTGCCCATCAGCCTGGTGGCGCGGGACGAAACGGGGGAGATCATAGGAACCTTGTTTGGCCTCACGGATTTTGCCTACTGGCTGTTCATCACGGATCTGGGCGTGGCCCGTGACTGCCAACGGCAGGGCATCGGGCGCGCGCTGATGAAAACCGCGCACAAGATCGCCGGCGGGGAGAAGGACGTCGCCGTCTACCTCTGCGCCAACCTCGGCGCGGTCCCCTTCTATGAGCGGCTGGGTATGGCGAAGTCGGAGGACGTCATGGAATACAAACGCGTCGAATGGACCCGGTTCACAGTTAAGTAGGGGATCCACCCACGCATAACGCGGGTTCGGAGGTCATGGCTTTTCTGAAATCAGCAGTATAGACCCCCTTTGTTTTCAACGTGGTTCAGCGTTATTTAGCCGGTGTAAACACCGCGTCGATCGAGTGCGCCGCGTCGATGTTCAAAACAAGCAGAGCGGCATCCGACCGCGTGAACAATGTCATTTCTCGGTTCTTTGCCTCTTTGTACACGGACCAATGGCTGAACTGGTGGTCGCTGTTCGGTACGGCTGCAAGCAGGATGGTCGATCCGCCCCGCACGGTCATGTCTTTGCTGAATTCATTGGGATAGCAGAATATCTCGCCGTACTCGCCGTTTTTGCCCCCGGAATCGCGCTCATAGATACCCACGGCAAATGACGCCGTATCCTCAGCTATAGGCTCGGCGGAGGCTTCCTTTTTGTTCAGCGGGTCAAACGCCGGGATATTGCCTACATACGCAAAAACAGCCCTGATAGTGGTATCGCCGGGTATATAGAAATCATTTGTTATATAGCGCATGCCCTCCGGACGATCCACTACATCGGTACCCTCCGGTAGATCCACTACACTGGTAACAATTGTTCTATTGAGATCAATAACGCTTCTCTCGAATCGCCAGCCAAGAAATACCCAGCCCGGGAACGCCTTAGCATAGACTGACGTATAAATACGTTTGTAAATATCAACGAGCACCTTTTCACTGGCGGATTCCCCCGGCGGCAGCGCATTGTTTGGATAGGGGGCAACGGGGACGATCTCAACCGTCACATGATTTGGGATCTCTTCAGCGAGGCCGTGCAGCAGAAGGCATAGGAAGAAGAGCATCGTAAGCAGGAGGCACATCAATTTCCTCAAACGCATATGATCCGTCCCTTTCTGATGTGATATCACACCGTGTCCGCAATGCGTGCGATATTCGAGAAATCTCCTGAATGCCCGCTGCGCCGGATCCTCGTGATATGCCCAATCTGCTTATTCATGGTTTGATCCGGCGCTTTGAATGATGTCAAACAGCCATATAGAACAGAGCGTGTGTAATGCTGTCAGAACTGCGGAGTCCGCAAAAGCTGCTGAAGAAAACTGCTGACTTGATGGTACCATATCAACAGCGTTTTTCAAAGCATCGGTTTTATCAGGAAGCACAGGAACATTATGAAGGGGAACAGCAGGCTTTTACAGGGAAATATGGTACGGACGTCGTTCTCATTTAATAGTGATGGCTCCGTAACCTTTGTTTCCCAAGGCACGCGCTTCCCCGGGGTGCTGGAAGGGCGGGATTTTTCTCCGTGTTTTGAAGGCATGATGGTGTCCGCGCTGGAGAAGGTTAGCAAACCGGACCCGCGCATCTTTTTTCGTCTGTGCGAGCGCTACGCCCTGCTGCCCCGGGAGTGCCTGTTTGTGGACGACATCTTGAATATTGTCAACGGGGCGGGCGGTCCGGGCTGAGGTGGCAGCCCACCTGTTCAACGGCGATTTTCAAAAGATAGAAGACAGGGTGTACGATCTGGACCTCGTTCTCAAGTGGAAGGTTGGCTGACGGGGCGGAGGAAGGAACAGGGGCAAATCCGTTCCGGCGCGTCTGGGGAACATTGATGACCGCTTAATTTATCTATAAAACAAAGAGATATGGCCCTTTTTCTGAGTGTAAAGTTGCGATAAAAACTGGCAGAACCTAAATCGGATAACATAATTTTCCTAGTATAATTAAATTGATTAGTTAGGACATAATATATCTTTATTTATTTCCACTTATCCAGCGCAAGTCTTTTTCGTCAATAGTGATTGTACGACCTGATACGGTATGATATCTTGTAACTGCCACTTCAATTCTTGTTGCAGTATCGAAACCGAAAAGATCCCAATACTCTCTAGTCCCCATAGAATATTTCTTTCCAGGACCAATAATACATTCTTGATTAGTAAAACCTGCCTCTTTTGCTCCGTAGCCAAAAGACGAGAGCAGTGTCCCGTAGGTATCATAAGCCCGCAGGATTAAGTCAAAGGCATCAATAGTCTGAGTATTTGATTTATTTAAAACATTGACTGAGAACTTATTATAGTTGTACTGCTCAAAAAGATTGACTTCTACTATATTCAACACAAATGCATCAGCAACTGGTTTAGGAGTAGGACTAGGGGTTGGAGTCGGTTTTCTAGTGGGCTTTGTTGTAGGGGTTGACTTCGGCTTTATTGTTGGTTTCGGTGTGGGTGTGGGTTTGGGCAATGCCAAATTACTATAAATGATTTGCTGTTCAGATATTGTAGCTATTCCGTCTTGCTTCAATCGATTGTTTTTTTCGAATGCCTTCATAGCAGAAGAAGTGCTTTTATCATATCGGCCGGTGATTTCTTCCTCATAGTAGAATAGTGCTTTTAATCTTTCCTGAAGAGCTAAAACGTTTTCTCCCGAGTCCCCACTTTTCAACTCAACAAACGGATAGTACCCTATCTCCTTCAGTTTTGCTGATACTGAATCGTAAAGAATTAACAATTCTTCCTTTGTAAGGTCTGAAATGTTAACTCTGTCTGCAAGAGCTACTGGCATTAGTAGAATCAAGACAACCCATATAGCAATAATCTTTCTCATATGTAAGGCACCTCCGAATTAATTAACTAAACCTTTAGGCTGGGCATATCCTAAGCATTATAAAATGTCTTGTCAAGTAGAAGTGTAGCTTTGTTTCAGTTCATGTAAGTCAAACCTGATGAGATTTCTTGATATATGTGTTTATTAGCCAGCGTCCATATTACAACATAGAGTTTTACGATGTATTAGAGGATATGGCGTTAAAACAGACAGATCTATCCCCTTATGCCTTTTGTTTCCTGAGTTGATTCTGGCTGGGAGAGTAAATCATTTATATGATGATTAGTAATGAAGGTTGAGGACAAGTTGTATTATTCTTTTCCATTCTAAAGAAGTAGACTGGTTATCAAGGTGGGAAATTGGCAATGTTATCCTCTATGTCCATGCCTATTGTACAGGGTACCTGCATATGATAAGATTTCAATGGTTTGGTAATATGCCCTTTATTAATAGTGAGCTATTTAAGTAAAAAATGATGGAGGATCATGCATGAAAAGGAAACTTGCTGCTCTGTTCTGTTTTTTCATTTCTTTGATGATGGTGACAACATTTGTGCTTGCAGAGGATTGGTTTTGTCCGGATTGTGGTCATGGAAATTCTGGGAACTTTTGCTATTACTGCGGCAAGAAAAAACCGGAGGCAGTGTCCAACGGGGCAGCTATCAGCAACATTAGATTCAAACTTCAGGACAACGGTGATGTAGTCGTTACGTGGGATGACAGCAGCAATTCACCGCCCTACACGGTGAGTTATAAAGCTCAATATGATTCCAGTATGGAGAGGCCAGTCAACAACAAGATGATCACTTTGGAATATCTTATCCCGAGTGAAACATACACGGTGACGGTTAGTAATGATAAAAGTACGGCTTCCACGGAGTACAGGGTTCCTTTCGATGTGTTTACCGAGTTTAAATTAAACAAGAAGATTGTTATAAGAGAAACAAGTTTTTCCATATCTGAAGTGGAACAGGATAAAACCAAGCAGTACGAACTGCAGTGGTATTATCCCAAACTGCGCAATAAACGCGTATATAAAGGAAAACTTGTTACAAAGACACCGAAAGGATATGGAGGATATGTCACAGTATATTCAACGTTTGAGATGGACTCTCAATATAGTTACATCTATGATAACTATTCTATGCTTGAGTTTTTTGAAGGAATAAAGGGCGATTTTGATGAAATACCTACGGGAAGATATACTTTCGAAATGTTTTTTAACGGAGATCTATATGCCGACTGCAGTTTTTATGTTACTCGATAGATTTTATGTATTGGTGCATTCCTTGCATTACTGTGCCGCCTCCTGATGACGCTGAACGTACAGATTCTCGCTGTCCATAAGCAATCCGCCCGGCGTATTGTAAAGCGCATTGACTGTCCGGATGCTGTCTATGAAGGGCGCCATCCGGCTGTCCTCAATTTGCTCAAAACTTTTCAAGGATTTTTGGAGAACATCTTTGTTTTGCCTGTCCAACGCTTGTCCTGCGCTGATGAGCGCCTCATCGACGGGACCGTCCCGCAGAATTGGAACAGATGCCATGGCCTTCCCCAAAGCTGTCGCTATGCTGCCGATTCCACCAAGGACCTGAGCTTCTACTGACGTCTGAAGGTAATTCTCGATCTGTGTATGGCATGCCCGATACAGTTCCGCATAACGCTCTGCATGTTCATCTATTTTCATCACCACCGCATCAAGGGACTTCTTCTCAAAGCTTCTTTGAAGCATGATATCCAGGAAGGCCGCGAATGAGTACAGGTAGCAGGCAAGCTGATACTCATAAAACTCATTCATCACGGCTTCAAGCATCGCCTGCGCATTTTGCGCACCGTGTATTGCCTGTTGATTTTTCAGCTTCTGGGCGATCTGCTCCTGGTGGAACAGGATGCTTTGATTGGCTTCCCGCCTGATGGCCTGCACGTCGATGTTCCGCAGATTGCAGAGTTTTTCATTCTCACTGTCCCGCTTGTATTCTTCCATGATCTCGGCAAGCGTATTGAGGTTGCCGCGCTGTTTGGTCTGCTCCTTCAGCTGAAGGAACTGAAGGATGTCCTCGGCGGTTTTTTGGATGCTGGCGAGTTTCTGCTCAATACTCGCCATTGCAGCCGCGATCACCAGGGTGGTGGGGTCAACAGGGATCGTTGTAGACGTTGATGCTGTGACCGGCAGTCCGGTTTCGATTTGCTTGAAATGCATGCGGCCCGCAATGACATTTTTTCCTTGATCGTTGATCCGCATGATATTTCCGATTGTGCCAAATTCGTCTTTCTGCGGATCACCGGGAACGCCCTTTGGATTGATACCCACGAACAATGTCTCGCCAGTATCCAGACCTGTTATCACTGATTGCACGATCGTACGGGCGGCGGCAGGCAACTGGGTAAATGAAGCGCCAAGGGCAGCGATGCCCATCAGGGGTATCTTTGTATAGCGGGACATGTCCACCTGGGAAGGATTGATGATCGGGAATCGTTCATCACTGATGATTTCCTGAACAGTCAGAGCCTTTTTTTCCTGCTGTGTCTCCTGACTTTTTCCGGATAATGCTTGCAATGCCCTTTTTATTGACACAAGCTTACCTCACTTATCTGTTTTCCAGAATATTCAAGTTGATTGTATCACATCAGGACCTGAGAATTATCGAGTAATAATGTTTCTTGGTTGGATTCGTGTTTATTGGGGGAGGTATAACGGATAATGTCTTCGTTTTCTCCTGAAGGAACCATCCCGCCACTCCTCCCCTCCTGCCCCTTTCACCATTTATCTGCTATAATCAACGCAACGATCATACCTACATGCAGGAGGACGGCTTCATGAAGAAAGCGGACGAGCAGGCACTCAGGCGCAAGATCGGCGACCTCAACTCGGTCTGCGGGTGGAAGGATTACCTGTTCAACGACGGCCCCGCGCGCGGGGTGCGGGCCTTTGACCTGGTCAACGGCAGGGGCATCGGGATGACCGTGCTGGCGGATCGCGGGTTGGACATCTCCGGGCTGACCTTCAAGGGGCATCAGATGTCCGTCCAGTCAAAGACCGGGATCAAGAGCCCCTTCTCCTATCAGGAGGATGGCGTGTACGGCTTCCTGAAGCAGTTTTACGTGGGGATGCTGACCACCTGCGGCCTGACCTATGCCGGCGCGCCCAACGTGGACGAGGGGCAGAGCCTGGGCTTGCACGGCCCGTTCAACAACATCCCCGCCTCCCGCGTCAGCGCGGAGATGGCCTATGAGGGGGAGGAGGCGGTCATCAGGCTTTCCGGGGAGATCCGCCAGAGCGCGGTATTCTCCGACAACCTGGTGATGAAGCGCGTGATCCGCCTTCAGACCGAGCGGGACGCCGTGCATATCGAGGATACCGTCGAGAACCAGGGCTTCTTCGACAGCCCGCTGATGATCCTGTACCATATCAACTTCGGCTACCCGATGCTGGACGCGGGCGCGAAGATCTACAGCAGCGCGTCCAACATATCGCCCCGGGATGAGAACGCGGCAAAGGGCCTCCCCCGCTGGAATGAGATGGAGGAGCCGGCCGCCCTTCGCCCGGAGGAGTGCTTCTTCCACACCGGCTTCAAGAAGGATGCCTTCACCCTGCTGCACAACGAGCGCCTGGGGATCGCCGCCGCCGTGCGCTTTGACCCGGAAGCGCTGCCCATGCTGTGCGAGTGGAAAAACATGCGCGAAGGGGACTATGCCCTGGGGCTGGAACCCGGCAACTTCACCGCCCCGGGCCGCGCCGCCGCGCGCAAGGACGGTTCCCTCATCCTCCTTCAGCCCGGTGAGCGCCGCACGTTCAGGGTCAGCCTGGAGTTCACCGACGACAGGAACGTGATCAAGGACTATATCAGCAGGGCAAGGTAGAATGGGGGGGGGACGTCCGGGGAAGCGGTCCACGGACCCCGCCTGGGAGTTCCTCCCCGGACCCCGGAATAGTTTATATTGAAAAATCGGTTCTTGTTTCGCTCAGGCAGTTGGATTTACTATTTTCCATATTCCGGGTCAAGGGACGAAGTCCCTTGCCTGGGGGTTCGGGGGATGGGATCCCCCGAAACAGCCCGGCCTTGCATTTTCAATTTAAAAGCTCGCCCTTCCTAACGATAAAGTGTCCGCAGACACTTTATCGGCGTTTACGCGGCCTTTGCTGGATGAAGTGCCGGGGAAACGTCGCAGGCGCAGCCGCTGTCCTCCCGCGGGACGCGCAGTGCGCGCATCGCGTTGAGGATGGCCAGCACGGTCACGCCCACGTCGGCGAACACCGCCATCCACAGGGTGGAAAGGCCCAGGGCGCTGAGGATGAGCACCACCGCCTTGACGGAGATGGCGAAGAAGGCGTTCTGCCTGGCGATGCTGACTGTGCGCCGGGCGATGTCCAGCGCCGAGGCCATTTTGCAGGGATCGTCGTTCATGATGACGATGTCCGCCGCCTCGATCGCCGCGTCCGAGCCCATCGCGCCCATGGCAAAGCCCACGTCCGCGCGCGCCAGGACCGGCGCGTCGTTCACCCCGTCCCCCGCGAAGACCAGGGTGCCGCGGCGGCCGGGCTGATCCAGCAGTTCCTCCAGCCGGGCCACCTTGTCCTGGGGCAGCAGGCCGGCATGCACGACGTCGATGCCCAGGCCGTCGGCGGCCTTTCGTCCGGCCTGCTCGCTGTCCCCGGTGAGCATCACCAGCCGGTTCACGCCCCGGCTTCTCAGCCGCAGCAGCGCCTGGCGCGCGCAGGGCTTGATCTCATCCTCAAATAGGATGCTGCCCAGATAAACGCCGGAAGCGACCACGTGGCTCAAGGTGCCGGTGTCCTCGGTGTCCGGGATGCTGATCTGATGATCGACTAGCAGCCGCGCGTTGCCCACTAGCACTTCCCCTCCGTCCACCGTCGCCTTTACGCCGCCGCCGGGCAGTTCCGTCACGTCCCGGACGCGGGCGGGGTCCACGGGCGCGCCGTGGGCCTGCCGGATGGACAGGGCGATGGGGTGGTTGGAATGATGTTCGGCCAGCGCGGCTATCTCCAGCAGTTCTTCCCGCGTGCCCGAGACGGGCCTGACCTCGCTGACGGCAAAGCTGCCGCGCGTGAGGGTGCCGGTCTTGTCAAACACGAAGGTGTCGGCCTTGGCCAGCGCTTCCAGGTAGTTGGCGCCCTTGGCCAGGATACCGGCGCGCGAGGCGCCGCCGATGCCGCCGAAAAAGGACAGCGGGATGGAGATCACCAGCGCGCAGGGGCAGGAGACGACCAGGAAGTTGAGCGCGCGGTACACCCAGTCGGAGAGGACGGCGCCCGGCAGGAACAGGGGCGGCACAAAGGCCAGCAGCAGCGCCAGGATGACCACGACGGGCGTGTACAGGGCGGAAAAGCGCGTGATGAAAGCCTCCTGCCGGGATTTCCGGTCCGTGGCGTTCTCGGCCATCTCCAGGATCCGGCTGACGGTGGACTGGTCATAGGGTTTGGTGACCCTGACGGTCAGCGCGCCGGTCAGGTTGACGCAGCCGCTGAGCGCTTCGCCCCCCGGCTTCACCGCGCGGGGCAGGGCTTCGCCGGTGAGCGCGGAGGTGTCCAGATCGCTCTCTCCCTCCGCCACGACCCCGTCCAGCGGCAGCCGCTCGCCGGGCCTGATCAGGATGAGGGAGCCGACAGCCACCGTTTCCGGCGCGACGGTGTCCGTCCGGCCGTCTTCCCTCAGCAGGTTCGCGCTGTCGGGCCGCAGGTCCATCGCCCCGGCGATCGCGCGGCGCGACCTGTCCACCGCGTAGCCCTGGAACAGTTCCCCGGTCTGGTAGAACACCATCACCGCGACCGCCTCGGCGTATTCCCCTATGACAAAAGCCCCCAGCGTGGCCAGGGACATCAGGAAGTTCTCGTCAAACACACGTCCCCGGGCGATGCCCCGCCCGGCGGAAAGCAGCACGTCATACCCGACAATGAGGTAGGCGGCGAACAGCAACGCCGTCCTGACGGGTGACCCATCCCGGATCAGAAGCCCGGAAACGAACAGAACAAGCGCCAGCGGGACACGGTAGATGCGTTTGGTCACAGCGGGAACACCAGCGTGGCGTCCGGCTCGATGGAACGGATGATGGCCTGCGCGTCCTTCATCAGCCCGCCCATCCGCTCCTCATCCGCTTCCAGGGTGAGCCGCTGGGTCATGAAGTTGACCCGCGCCCCTGAAACGCCCGGCAGCGCCGCGATTTTCTTCTCCATTTTCGCCGCGCAGCTGGCGCAGCCGAGATTCTGTATCCTGAAGGCTTTCGTCATGGCCCGCTTCCTCCTGACACTTGAGCGCTCATTCAATTGTACCCATTATACTTGAGCATGTGTTCAAGTGTCAATCATTTCTTCAAATGCGGCTGTCCCTTCCCGCCGGCTCATTTACACCGCGCAGGCATTCCCCTATAATCAAAGCCGTATCGGCAGCCGCATATCTCCGTCCAGGCCTGAAGGGGGACGGGGGACCTGACAGGAGGGCGTTGAATTGGGAAGGTATATCTGTACCGTCTGCGGTTATGACTATGACCAGGCCGACGGGGACCCGTCCAGGGGCATCGCGCCGGGAACGCGGTGGGAGGATCTGCCGGAGGACTGGGTCTGCCCGATATGCGGTGCGGACAAGTCCATGTTCGTCCCGGAGGGCGGGGCGGAAACGGCGGGCCGGCCTTCGGAACCCGGCAGGGGATCCGGGGCGAACGGGGAAGAGAACGATATGCTGGTGAACAGTGTGGTGTGCTCCAACCTTGCCCGGGGCTGCGCAAAGCAGTACCTGGAGGAGGAGTCAGGGCTGTTCGCCCGGCTGGCGGATTATTTTGAAAGCCGGGCCGAACCCCGCGGGGATTTGGAAAGCCTTGCCGGGATGATCAGTGAGGATGCGCAGACGGGGTATGCCCTTGCCCTTGACGCTGCCAGGAAGGCCGGGGACCGGGGAGCGCAGCGTGCCTTGACCTGGGGTGAGAAAGTGAGCAGGATCCAGGGAGGCCTGCTGGAGAAATACCGCAAGCAGGGCGATAAAGCGCTGGAGGGCAAGGTGTTCGTCTGCGAGGCCTGCGGCTTTATCTTTGTGGGGGACGCGCCGCCAGCCATCTGCCCTGTGTGCAAGGTGCCGGCGTTTAAGTTCAACCAGGTCCAAAGGGGGGCATGAGCATGCGCGCTGTGAGAAATATCCGTCTGTGTACCAAGGACTGCCTGTGCCTGTACGTCTGCCCCACCGGGGCCACTGACACGGAGAACGGACAGATCGACTGGTCCAGGTGCCTGGACGCCTGCCATGCCTGCGTTGACGCCTGTCCCTCCGGCGCCATTTTCAGGGTTCCTGACAATTACCCGCCCCAGCAGGAAAAGAAGGAGGAGATACTGGTTCCCCTGCGCGCCCTCCTGGCGGGAAAGGCACGGCAGGAACTCGCCGCTTCCGCGGTCCTGAGGGATGAGCGGGATCCTGCACTGCTGCAGCTGGCCCTTGCCCTGAAGCAATCCATCCGCGTGACCGCGGAGGACCTGGCCCGCGAGGCCGGCTATATGCTGCCCCAAAGCGCCGCCGTGCGCGGGTTTCTCAGGTCCCTGCTTGAAAAGGAACGACCCGAAGGCTTCCCTGAGGAAGCCGTGAAGAGGCTTTTGGAATTGCTGCCGGGTTGAACTTGACCAAAAAAATTGGCCCGGCCAAGCGCCGAGCCGATTCAGACTGTAGACAAACCGTATCCAGGGGAGTTTCAGAGGGCGCAGCCCTCTGACTATAATCGTATCGCCCGGCTTTGCCGGGCGGGCGGGGAGAATTGCATAAGGATTCATTCCTTGCGTTTTCACTGACCGGGAGCGCAGCGACCAAGTGAAAACGCCCGTTCCTCCAAAACGACAAAGCGTCCGCAGACACTTTGTCGACATGCCGGGCCCTTACCCCAGCAGGCCGCTCCGGTTGACATAGCCGGTATGCAGCAGGGCGTGCGACCGGTGTCCGTTGGGCTCGCCCAGGTATTCCTCATACAGCGCCTTCACCGCGGGGTTCTCATGGGACTTGCGCAGGGGGAGCTCCCTGTCCAGCCGGTACACCGCGTCAAGGCGCGGCTTCATTTTCGCGTTGTTTTTGATCGGGTTCCCGCCCCCGCCGATGCACCCGCCCGGGCAGGCCATGATCTCGATGAAGTGGTAGTCCGCCTTTCCCGCCCGGACCAGGTCCATGATTTTTCGCGCGTTGCTCAGGCCGTTGGTGACCGCCACCTTCACGCTCATGCCGTTCATCTCGACCGATGCTTCCTTGACGCCCTCCAGGCCGCGGACGGCCTTGATGTCCAGGTTCTCCAGCGGCTTTCCGGTGACCACCTCGTACACCGTGCGCAGCGCCGCCTCCATCACGCCGCCGGTTGAGCCGAAGATCTCCCCGGCACCGGTGCCCAGGCCGAAGGGCGCGTCAAAGGGCGTGTCCGGCAGGGTGTCAAAGCGGATGCCGGCGCTGCGGATCATCCGCGCCAGTTCCTGCGCGGTGACGACGGCGTCCACATCCCGCATGCCGTTTCGCCCCAGCTCGGGCCGCGTTTCCTCAAACTTCTTCGCGGTGCAGGGCATCACGGACACGCTGAGGATGTCCTCCGGCTTTTTGCCGGTCTTTTCCGCGTAATAGGTTTTCAGCAGTGCGCCGAACATCTGCTGGGGGGATTTGCAGGTGGACAGGTTGGGGAGCAGGTCCGGGTAGAAGGTCTCGCAGAACTTGATCCAGGCGGGGCAGCAGGAGGTGACCATGGGCAGGACGCCGCCTGACTTGATGCGGCCCAGCAGCTCCGTTCCCTCCTCCATGATGGTCAGGTCCGCGGTGAAGTCGGTGTCAAATACCTTGTGGAACCCCACCCGTTTCATTGCGCTGACCATGCGGCCCGTGCTGATGCTGCCGGGCGGCTCCCCCAAAGCCTCCGCCAGGGTGATCCGGACCGCGGGCGCCACCTGCGCCACGACCAGCTTTTCCGGCACCGCGAAGGCGTGCCAGACGACCTGGGTGTCGTCCCTGATGGTCAGCGCGCCCGTGGGGCAGGCCTGTACGCACTGGCCGCAGTTGACGCAGATGCTCTCGGCCAGCGTGCGCCCGTACGCCGGACGGAACTGCACCTCAAACCCACGCCCCACCTTGGAGAGCGCGTGGACCGTCTGGACCTGGCTGCATGCGTACTCGCACCTGCCGCAGTTGATGCATTTGGCGGCGTTGCGCACGATGGAGGGAGAGGAGTTGTCCGACTCGTCCGAGCGGGCCACATAGGGGTAGCGGGGAATCTTGACGAAGTGCATCTCCTCCGCTACGGCCTGCAGCTCGCAGGTGCCGGAGCGGTCGCAGTGCAGGCAGTCCTGCGCGTGGCGGGCCAGGATCAGCTCCAGGATGTTCCTGCGCGCGCGCCTGACCTTGGGGGAATGGGTGCGAATGCTCATGCCGTTCTCCGCCGGGTAGGAGCATGCGGGCACCAGCAGCTTGTTCCCCTCCAGCTCCACCAGGCAGATGCGGCAGTTCGCCTTGACGTCCTGGTCCGGATGGAAGCACAGGGTGGGGATGTGGATGTCCAGCTTCTTTGCCGCTTCCATCAGCGTCGAACCTTCCTCCACCTCCACGGGCAGACCGTCGATCGTCAGCCTGATCATGCTCTGCGCCCCCTCTCAATGGCTTTTACGTACACTTCGCGGAAGTTGTGCAGGCTGGTGATGACCGCTACGGAGGAGTTCTGGCCCAGCCCGCACAGGCAGGCCACATTCATCATGCCGGCCAGGTCCTCCAGCAGGGTCAGGTCCTCCATGCGGCCTTCCCCGCCGCTGATGCGGCGGAGGATCTCCAGGATCCGGATGTTCCCCTCCCGGCAGGGCGTGCATTTGCCGCAGCTCTCCTCGATGAAGAACGACATGATGTTCTGCACGATGTCCAGGATGTCATTCCGGTCGTCGATCACCATGATGGTGCCCGTGCCCAGCACGCTTTCCGCCTGCTGGCAGGAGTCGATGTCCATGCTCAGGTCCATCTGGCCGGCGTTGATGAGGTTCCCCGACTGGCCGCCCAGCATGAACCCGCGCAGGTCGAAATTGTCCTTCACCCCGCCGTGCGTCTCATAAATGTCCCTGAGGTTGGTGCCCATGGGATACTCGAAGACCCCCTTCTGCGTGATGTTCCCGCACAGGGTGAACACCTTGGTGCCGGTGCAGTTGGGCACGCCGATCCCGCTGAACCATTCGCCCCCGCGCTGTAGGATGACGGGCACGTTGGCCAGCGTCTCGACGTTGTTGACCACTGTGGGCCTGCCGTACAGCCCCGAAACGCCCGGGTAAGGCGGCTTGAAGCGCGGCTCGCCCCGGCGCCCCTCGATGGACTCGATCAGCGCGGTCTCCTCGCCGCAGACGTAGGCGCCGCCTCCGGAGATGACCTCGATGTCAAAGCTGAAGGAGGAGCCGAGGATGTTCTTCCCCAGGCAGCCTTCCGCCCTGGCGTTCTCCAGCGCCTGGTCGAGGATGGGGGCCACGTAGGGGTATTCCCGCCTCAGGTAGAGGAAGCCCCTGTCCGCGCCCACCGCGTAGGCCGCGATGGCCATGCCCTCAAACACGCTGTTCGGGTCGCCGGAGAGGATGACCCTGTCCTTGTTGGTGCCGGGTTCGCCCTCATCCGCGTTGCAGATGACGTATTTCTGCCCGCTCTGGGCGGAAGCTGTGAAGCTCCATTTCTTCCACACCGGAAAACCCGCCCCGCCGCGTCCGCGCAGCCCAGAGCGCTTCATTTCCGCGATCACTTCCTCTGTCTTCATCGACAGCGCCTTGCGGAGGGGTCCGTATCCGCCCTGTTTCTGATAATCCTGGACGCTGACCGGGTCGATCCGGCCCAGGTTCCTCAGCACGATCCGCGTTTCACTCAGCATTCCTTCATATCCCCCCTCTGGTAATCCTCCATCAGGGTGGCCGCGCGCCCGGGCGTCAGGTTGCGGTATACGGTCTCGTTCACCATGATGGCCGGTGCGTTCTCGCAGACGCCCAGGCACTGGCAGTACTCCAGGGTGAAACGTCCGTCGCGCGTGGTCTCGCCCGGCTTGATGCCCAGGGTCTTGGAAATGGCCTCCATCACCCCCTGGGCCCCGCACACGTGGCAGGGCGCGCTGTGGCACATGCGCACGACGTACCGGCCGCGGGGTTTGGTGGAGAACATGGAATAAAAACTGACAAAGCCGTACAGCTTCGCCTCCGGGATCCCGGTGACGCGGCTGACCAGCGCGGCCACGCTGCGCGGGAAGGAATTCGCCGTTTCCTTCTGGATGTCCAGCAGGATGTTCATCAACTGTTCCGGTTCATTTTGGTAGCGGGAAGCGAGTTCCGTGATCCGCTTTTCCGCCGCGGGTGTGATGAAATAGTCCTCTCCGGCGATCGAATGCATTCTGTGCCTCCTCAAGGATGACCGGGGTATGCGGATATGGTGCGGTGCGTCGGTCAGTATCGAACGGACAGGCAGCGTCGGTCAGACGGGGACATGCGTATTACGACTGGATTGATTATCGCCCGCTGTCTTCGGTGATGTCAAGAAATGAGGGCTTGGGGACGGGAATTTGATGGGACATAGTTCGCCCGGAACCACTGTTTTTGTCCCTGATCAAACAAAAAAGACGCCATGTTCAGGCGTCAAACCGAAGGAGGGACCCTACCTGTTGACCGGCCGGACCGGGCGGCCCTCGATGTATCCGCGCCAGCCCTGGGGCTCCATCTGGAACCTCGGCGCGTCCTCGTCCGCCCACCGGAAGCCGTACAGCTCCGGGTTGTAGGTTTTCATGGCCTCCCACAGGTCCGTGATGGCCTCCTCAAAGCGCTCGTCATCATAGGGCGGGCCCTGGAACACCATCATCCGGCAGGGAGGCAGGCTGATCACTTCCAGCTCTTCGGGCACCTTGCCGCTGTAATCCGCCGGGACCTCGACACCCTGAACGTAGCGCGAGGTGCCGGGCCTGATCAGGACGTCGGGAAGCCACAGGCCGACAGGCTCGTACAGGGCTTCCCTGACGCTGCACAGCAGGCCCCAGATCTCGCAGCCGACCTCCTCGCAGTAGGTAAAATAGTCCTCTGCCCTGACGCCCCGTTTCAGGATCAGTTTCCGCTCCGGCCGCTCTATGACCTGGACGAAGACGGTGTTTGCGGCGGGTTTCTTTTCCATGTCCGTTTCCCCTTTCCTAAAGTACAGGTATCGATTCAGGGTCGGATAGGGCATGAACAGGCGGATAGGCTTCGGATCCTTCCGGTACCGTGCGGGCGTGATGCCGAATTCCCTTGAGAAGGCCCTGGTGAACCCTTCCTGGGAATCAAACACGAACTCCAGCGCGACGTCGATGATCCTCGCCTGCTCATCCCGCAGTTCCATCGCGGCGCGTGAGAGCCTGAGCGCCCGGATGTATTCAAAGGGGGTCCTGCCGGTCATCTCACGGAACACCCTGACGCAGTGGAACGGCGAATAGCCCGCGCATATAGACAGTTCGTGCAGGGTGATCGCCTCTCGGAGATGCCGCTGGATGTGATCCTGCATCCGCTGGACAGCCTCGGCTTTCTCCAGGTTTTCCACGCCTCTCTCCTCCCCGCGGTGATGGTATCAAAGGCGGCGTTCCTCTTTCTTGACCGGAATTGCGCGAATGCGCCTCTGTGGTCTACTATATCACGGGGGATGCCGGAATACCTGCCCTGCATCACGTGAGTGGCTGAACAGGCCGAATGACTCGGGAGGGCTTTATGAAGATCGGGGAAGTGTGCCTGCTGACCGGGGACGTCGTCCGGCTGTCGGATTTCTACAGGATGCTGCTGCGTGTGGACGGCGCGGGCGACGATCCCGTACACCAGGTCATCCTGGAGGGAGAAACGGCGCTGACGGTGTACAATGACGGATCCAACTGGGAGTCCGCGGGCCAGACCATGTGCCTGGCCTTTACGGTAGCGGACGTCGACATAGAATATGAAAGGCTGCGGGGCTTCGGGGTGACGGTGGTCGAAAAGCCGACGGACCGTCCGTGGGGCGCGAGGAACATGAGCCTGCTGGATCCGGACGGGAACCTGGTATACCTGAGGAGCTTTCCGGAACGGGGAGAATGAACGGACGGGAGCGATCATGCACTTCGCGTTGATCTGCGCATCATATAGAAAAGCGGGGCCGTTCAAGCGCGGCTCCGCCTTTGTTTACCGGAGGATCCTGCCCGGCTACTCCCCGGCCTCCTCCAGCGCGTGCTCGACGCAGCCCTGAAGCATCATGTGGACGTGGCTGTCGGCGACGGTATAGAAAACGTTCTTGCCTTCCCGGCGGGAAGTGACCAGCTTGCCCTCGCGCAGCCGCGCCAGCTGGTGGCTGACGGCGGAGACGCTCATGTTCAGCAGGTTCGCCAGGTCGCACACGCACAGCTCATGCTTGTCCAGCGCGAACAGGATGCGGAAGCGGGTGCCGTCGCCCATGACCTTGAAAAAGGTGGAAGCGTCCGCGAACACCTTTTCGGGCAGCATCAGGGCGCAGACCTGCCGTACCGCTTCCTCATGCACGAGGGTGCCTTCGCAGGCATAGCGCTTGTCCATATTTCATCCTCCCGCGGTCATCCTAACACGCAGCCCCGGCAGGGTCAAGGCGGGCGGCCCCGGCCGCCGACTGCGAAAAACCCAGTAAACTGAAACGCCCGGGAGTGCAGTTCCCAGGCGTTCCTGTCCATCCTGTGATGGAAAAGCGCTTCGCCTATTCCGTCCGCTTCAGGGGCCCAACCCTCCTGACGAAGGAGGTCTCCTCTCCCCCGGCGATGCTCAGGGTCAGGGTGCCGTCTTTGATGTGATAATTGCCCTTACTGGATCCCTCCCGGGTCAGGACGGCCAGCGTGTTGCCATCGGCGAGGTAATTTCCGGCCTCGGTCTCCGGCTCGTCATACGGTGTGAAACGCAGGTATCTCCCGTCGGAGAAGAAGACGTGCTCAACGTATTTTCCCCGCTCCATCCCTCCCCATACGCCGGTCAGGGCCGGGTCCGCCGCGGCGGAGGGGGTGGTTTCGGGCAGGGGTTCGCGGACCAGGGGCCCGGACATCCTGTAGGCCTGGACATCCAGGTCAAGCACCAGCCGGTCCCCGTCCAGCTCATACCCGATCTTTTCAGTCTCCTCACCGTCAAAAAGCACCAGCACGTCCCCCTGGACGGCGTACGTTCCAGTATGGGAGTCGCTCTCATTGGGCAGCAGCACCATGTCATAGGTGCCGTCCTCCCTGAAGGTGAACTCAAAATACCCTGTTTTGGTCCTGCCGCCCCAGGTGCCCGGCAGCGCGGGATCCGCCTCGCTGGCAGGCGGCGCCAGGCGGGAGTAGGTCACCGGATTCTGCAGCAGGTCGTCTGAGATCAGCAGGTTGTTGCCCAGGAGGATGTATCGGAAAGTCTCCTCTGTCCCGTCATCGTATGCCGCGGTGATGGTGTCGGGGGTCGATGAATAGGTGCCTTTCCTGTCCAGCGACGCGTTTGCCCTGTCCTCATAGGAGATGGTCAGTTCCCCGCTTTGCGTCAGTTTCAATACGTGCACGCCCTCTCCGCCGCTCTCCTCCCAGGAGATGCCCGGTTCTTCGCTTAGCGTGAAGGTCATTACACGCACGCCCGATGCGTCCGTCCCCTGCCAGGAACCCGCCAAGCCGGAAGCGGTCTCCTGGGGTTGAGGGGTCGTCTCCTGCTGGATGGCCGCGCCCCGTCGGGACAGGGGGTAAACGTCCCCGGTGGACCGGTTCGTGATGGTCAGGCCGCCCGCGTCGATCGCATAGTCCATGGCGAGGTAGGTGTTGTTGGAGAAAACGAGGCACAAGGTCTTCCCATACGCCGCGAAGCGGCCCTCGCCGATGGGTTCGCCGGACGCGTAGTCGAAGGAGAAGAGGTTGTCCTGGCTGAGCTTCAGGTAAAACTCGCCGTTGACGTCCTTTCCCTTCCATTCCCCGGTAACGCCTTCAGGCGGCAGCCAGGGCTCCCATGTGAACACCGTCCACTCCTTGCCGTCGGCCTTCCTGGTGGACAGGGTGCCCTGTTCCAGCATATATTCGAGCGACAGCGTTTCTCCCTGATGGATCAAAAGGATGAGCCGCCCCTGCTGAAGGGACCAGGTCCCCGTGTCCACGCTGATGCTGCCCGCCTCATCATACAACAGGATCATGGAGCCCCCGCTATCAAGCAGCATCGTGCCCGCGTTGCCCTGAATGTCAGAGACCCACCTGCCGGCTAGATCCTTTTCCCCAAATGCGCAGTTCAGTGGGATCAGGGCAAGGGCCAGCAGCAGGATGAGAGCGGTTCTGGCAGGTTTCATAAAGACCCTTCCTTTCTGTTTGACGCATCGCGATCTGCGTTGCGGACGGTATGCTTTGTTGTACTTCGCACATCATATTCCCGGTAAACGCAGCTTGTCAATCATGTTATACTGCCTGAAAAGACCAATGGAGGGGGGCAGGCTTGACAAAGCGGCTGTATTATCAGGACGCGTGGCTGAAGTGTTTTGAGGCCGGGGTCACCGGTCACAGGAGGGACGCCGCCGGATACTGGCTGAGCCTGACGGAGAGCGCCTTTTATCCGGAAGGCGGCGGGCAGCCCTGGGACACCGGCACGCTGTCGTACGCCCGGGGATCTCTGAAGGTCCTGGAGGTCCAGGCGGATGAAACGGGCGAGGTCTGGCACCGGGTGGATGCCGGGAGTGAGGCGGAACTGCCGCCCCCCGGGGAGCGCCTGAGCGGGGAGATCGATTTCGCGAGGCGTTTTGACCACATGCAGCAGCACACGGGCGAGCACATCCTGGCCAACTGCGTTTGGCGGCTGACCGGCGGTTTCACCCACGGCCTGCACATCGGGCAGGATGTGTCCAGCATCGACGTCACCCTGCCGGGCGGTGAGATGCGTCTTTCCCAGGAGACCCTGGAGGAGATCGAGGCCCTGGCCAACCGCCGCGTCGCCGGGGACGCGGAGATCGTCTGCCGTTTCCCGCCTGAGGAAGAAATAGAAGCGCTTCCGCTGCGCAAGGACCCGACGGTCAGCGAAAACGTGCGTGTGTGCATGGTGGGCGGGTATGAGATGGTGGCCTGCGGCGGCACGCATCTGAGCCGTGCCTCCCAGGTCGGGCTCATCAAGATCCTCTCCTGCCAACCGGCCCGCGGCAAGGTGCGCCTGTCCTTTCTGTGCGGCCTGAGGGCTGCGACGCATTACCGGGAAACCTATTCCGCACTGTACCGGGCATCCGTGCTGCTCAGCGCCAGGCCGGCGGAAGTGCCGGAGCGTGTGGGAACGCTGCTTGAGAAGGCTGCTGAGACGGAAAGGGAACTGAGAGGGGTCAGGCGTGAGATGACCCTCCGGAAAGTGCCGGGGCTGCTGTTGCAGGCTGTCCCGCTGCCGGACGGGGGCCGTCTGGTCGTTGCGGAGCTGGAAGCGGCAGACACCCCCGCGATGGAGGAGCTGGCCGCGGAACTTATCGGGCATGGCAGCCTGGTCGCCCTCCTGTCCGCGCCGGGGGAGGACAGGGGGCTGTTCCTGTTCGCGCGCTCCGGCGACAGGACGGAGGACATGCCGGGGCTGATGAGGGAGTGCGGCGTGCGCGGCGGCGGACAGCCCGACTTCGCCCGTGGAGCCGGTGAAAACGGCGCGCTGGATCGTGCGGGGGCGCAAGTGCTGAAAAAGAACAAACAGGCATGAAAAAGCGCGTTCTTTCCTGAAAAGCCTGATCCATCAGGCGTTTCTCGGCATACCGATGCTTATTTATGCAGGTTCCGGTCTGCTGTCAGGCGGCTTCCACACCGTTTCTCATTGACAGAAAAAGCGCCTGAATGTACAATTTTCCTGATACTGTGGCAGGTCTTGATGAAAGCGGATGCCGGGATGACGAATCTGATAAGTATGCAGACCTGCCTTATGCTATCGCGACACCAGATTTGAAAGGAGACTTCCACATGAGAAAGATCGTATCCCTGCTGCTGGTCACAGCCCTGCTGCTGTCAGGCGCCGCGGCGCTGGCTGAGACGACTTACCTGGGCTTCTCCACCGGCGGCACCGCAGGCACTTATTACCCGCTGGGCGGTGAGATCGCCGCGCTGTGGATGAAGCACATCGCCGACCTTGATGTTTCCGTCGCCTCCAGCGGCGGCTCCAAGGACAACATCCTGAAGATGAACGCCGACGAGGCTGAACTGGGTCTTGCTCAGAACGACGTCATGTACTATGCCTACCAGGGCGACCAGGACTTCTTTGCCGGCCAAGTGATCGACTCCTTCGTCGCCATCGGCTCCCTGTACCCGGAACTGGTGCAGATCGTGGTCGCCGCGGACAGCGACATCAAGACGGTCGCGGACCTGAAGGGGAAGAACGTCTCCGTCGGCGCGGTCAACTCCGGTGTCTACTTCAACGCCGTGCAGCTGCTGGGCGAGGCCGGGCTGACGCTGCAGGACATCAAGCCCCAGCACCTGAGCTTTGACGAATCCGCCGCCTCCTTCCAGAACCGCCAGCTGGACGCTTTCTTCGTCACCGCCGGCCTGCCCAACCCAGCCATCATGGACGTGGCCAGCAAGACCGCGATCCGCCTGATCGGCCTGACGGAGGAGCAGATGACGACGCTGCAGGCCAAGTACAGCTTCTATGTGCCCATCGTGGTCCCGGCCGGTTCCTACAACGGTTTGACGGAAGACGTCACCGTTCCCTCCATGAACGCGGTGCTCATCTGCAAGAAGGACCTGCCGGAGGAGCTTGTCTACCAGATGACCAAGGTCCTGTTTGAAAACAAGGACGAGATGACCCACGCGAAGAAGGAGTTCATCTCCGCGGAATATGGCGTGCAGGGCATTCCTGTGCCCTTCCACCCCGGCGCGGAAAAGTACTTCAAGGAAATGAACCTGCTGCCCTAAAGCACATCAAGGCCCCGGGCGGTCAGCCGCCCGGGGCCTTTTCTTCGATGACAGCGAGGATAGACGATGACTGAAAATCCGGATTCCGTCAAGGGAAAAGAAAAGCGGACGCCGAATCTGCCTGAGGAGAAGACCGAGGCGGTAGACCAGGGCGAGATCCAGCAGATCATGAGCAAATATGACCGGGAGAGCGCCTTCCGCACCCTCGCCGGGTACAGGGGATTGATCATTTCGGCGGTATGCGTCCTATTTTCGCTTTTTCAGCTGTACAGCACCTGGTTCATCATCCCCAGCACCCATATGCGCCCCATGCACCTGGGTATCGTGGTGATGCTGGCCTTTTTCCTTTATCCTGTCCGGCGCAAGTGCAGGAAGGACACGCTGCCCTGGTACGACGTGGTCCTGGGCCTCCTCTCCCTGGCGCTCTTCTTCTACCCTGTTGTCTTTTTCAATCAGATCGTGCGCCAGAATGCCTTTGAAGCCTATCAGTACCTCATCGGCGGCGCCGCCGTTCTGCTGCTGGCCGAAGCCTGCAGGCGGGTGGTGGGCATTCCGATCGTCACCATCGCCGCTGTGTTTGTCCTGACCGGCCTGATCGGGCGAAACATGCCGGGCTTTATGGGCAACCGGGGATACAGCGTCCTGCAGATCATCAAGCACCTTTTCTTTACCCAGGAGGGGATCTTCGGCGCGCCTGTAGGGGCCAGCTCCACCTTCATCTTCCTGTTCATCCTCTTCGGCGCCTTCCTTGAGAAAACGGGGGTCGGCGAGTTTTTCATCGACCTGTCCAACGCCATCGCCGGCAAACAGCGTGGGGGTCCCGCCAAGGTGGCTGTCATCACCAGCGCGCTGGAAGGCACCGTGTCCGGCTCCTCCGTGGCCAATACGGTGGGTTCCGGTTCCTTCACCATCCCCATGATGAAGCGCCTGGGCTACAGGCCGGAGTTTGCCGCCGCGGTGGAAGCGGCCGCCTCCACCGGCGGGCAGATCATGCCGCCCGTGATGGGCGCCGCCGCCTTCCTGATGGCCGAATCCGTCGGCCTGCCGTATTCGACCATCGTCAAAGCTGCCATCATCCCGGCGCTGCTGTATTTTGCCGGGATCTACATCGTGACGGACCTGGAAGCCAAAAAGCAGGGCCTGAGGGGCATGGAAAAGGACAGGATGCCCCGGCTGCTCACGGTCATGAAGGAGCGCGGGCACCTGATCCTGCCGCTGGTAGGCATCATCTGGGTCCTGGGCGCGGGGTTCACCCCTTCGGTCGCTGCGCTGATCGGCATCGGGATCTCGATCCTGGGCGGCTACCTGAAGACGCTGGCGGACATCCTTTTCGCGGGTGTGAAGCGCAGGCCCGTCAAGCCGCTCATCAGGGAGAGCCGCGGACTCAGGCCGCGGCAGTACCTCCAGGCGCTGGAGGCCGGCGCGCGCAGCATCATCGGCGTGGCCCTCGCCTGCGGCGTCGCCGGGATCATCGCGGGCATGATCACCCTGACGGGCATCGGGCTGAAGATGGGCTCCGGGCTGACAGCGCTGGCGGGCGGCAGCCTGCTGATGCTGCTGATCTTCACCATGTTCTCCTCCATCCTTTTGGGGATGGGGGTGCCGACCACCGCCAACTACCTGATCACCTCCACCATCATGGCGCCGGTCGTGGCCCGCGCGCTGATGACCAGCCTGCCGGAGGTGTATACCGCCCTGCAGGGGGTCAACCCTGCAAT
>CAUJDI010000027.1 GCA_963169565.1 Bacillota bacterium
GAGCTGCTGCGCCGCGGATTCAGCCGCGGACAGCAAGGCGCAAAGAATGATAAAAACGAACTGAAGAAAAATCGTTAAGCCTGAAGGCTCAGGATCCATAAGGCATTTTCTCCCCTTTCACCGCGCATTATAGCATAAGGCCGAAGCGGTTTCCAATCGGATTTCTCAGGGGACGTTTTCTTGTGCAGGGCGCCGTGCTATGGTATGATTCGGATTGTTTTCTGCCGACCAAGGGATGATCATGGCCCCGCGGCAGTGGAGGGAGACCCGGTTGTTCGGATACGTCGTCGCCAATCTGGACAGGCTGAAGGATGGAGAAAGGCACCGCTATCAGGCGGTGTACTGCGGGCTTTGCCGCGCGCTGGGCGACATCAGCGGGCCGGAGAGCCGCCTCACGCTCAGCTATGACATGGCTTTCCTCGTCCTTCTGCTGAGCGCCCTTGACAAAACGGAGCTGGCGGAGGAAAAGGCGTTCCGCTGCGCGATGCACCCCCTCAGGAGGCGCGCGGCATTTTTTAACCGGCACACACGTTATGCGGCCGGGCTGAACCTGCTGCTGGCATACTACCAGAGGATGGATGACTGGGCGGACGACCGGAAGGTCAGCGCGCTTGCGCAGGCAAAGGCCCTCCGACGCCGGCTGGATGAAGTAAAGCCACGTTACCCGCGCCAGGTCAGGGCGATCGAGGAGGGTCTCCTCCAGCTCGCAGGCTTCGAAAAGTCCGGCGAGACGAACCCCGACCTGCCTGCCGCCGTCTTTGGCCGGATGCTTGGGGAGGTGTTCGTGCCCGATAACCATCCGCATGAAGACCTGCTGCGCGCATTCGGGGATAAACTGGGGCGGTTCATATACCTGATGGACGCCGCGGTCGACCTGAAGCGGGACATCGCAAAAGAGAGATACAATCCGCTGGTTTTTATCCAGTCCGACCGGCACGGGGATATCCTGAAGGTATTGATGGCTGACTGTGTGGAGGCTTTCATCGCCCTGCCCATCCTGCGCGACAGGGCACTGATGGAAAACATCCTCTATTCCGGCGTCTGGACACGCTATCTGGCGCAGCAAAAAGGAGTGGAAGGGAAATGAGGGATCCCTATGAGGTCCTGGGCGTCCCAAGAAGCGCCAGCGAGCAGGAAGTGACAAGCGCTTACCGCAGACTGGCCAAGCGCTACCATCCGGATCTGAATCCGGGCGATGCCGGGGCACAGAAGAAGATGGCCGAGATCAACGTCGCCTACGAGGAGATCAAGTCCGGCCGGGCGAAATACCAGGACTACAGCCGTCCGCAGCAGAATACAGGGCAAGGGTACGGCGGGTACGGCAGCTACGGCGGATTCAACCCCTTCGAGGGGTTCGGTTTTGGCTGGCAGCGTCCCCAGCAGGAAGCGCAGCGCGAGCAGGGCGACGGCTTTGACCCGGTCCGGCGCTACGTCAAGGCGATGCGATACAATGAAGCGCTGTATGCATTGAGCCAGATCAACCGCCGCACCGCAGAATGGTATTATCTCAGCGCGGTTGCGAATTTCGGCCTGGGAAACCGCGCCAGCGCGGTGGATCACATCAACGAAGCCCTCAGGCTGTCGCCGGACAACCCGGTCTACCTCCAGGCGCGCAGCCAGATCCAGGGCAACTATCAGCAGTACGCTCAGCGCAGCAGCGGTTTCGGGATCCCGAACATCTCAGGGCTCAACACCCTGTGTATAGGCCTTTGCGCAGCGAGGCTCTGCTGCGGGTGTATATAGCAACAGGATGAATGCTTCAGGGGGGCAGAGATGAAACTGGACGGTCTGAAAAGCAAACTGATGGTCTTCATGCGCGGACGCTACGGCATGGATCCCCTTTACAAGGCGATGATGGCGGTGATGATCGCCATGCTCATCCTCAATATCATCTTCCCCTCGCCCGTTTTCTATTTTCTTTCCCTCCTGACAGGCGGATTCGCGGTGTACAGGGGGTTCTCAAGGAACCTCGCCAAACGCGGCGAGGAGAACAGGAAGTACCTGGCACTGCGCGAAAAGATCAAAAAAACTGTCCTGCAGCTGCGCAACCGGTTCAGGGACCGAAACACTCACCGTTACCGCGTCTGCCCCAACTGCAAGACGACGCTGCGGCTGGTCAGGAAGACCGGCGTGAACCATGTCAAATGCCCCGTGTGCAAGAACGAGTTTGACCTTGTGATCCGCCGGTAAAACATCCGCCGCCACGGGAGCCGGCCGATCCGGCCGGCTCCGGACGATCGCGTTCGAAAAACAACATCCGAACATCCGGGATCCCCGGATCGTTCGTTTTTTTATCTGTCTGTAGAAAATTTTTTGTATTTCCGGTTATGACCGCTTGCATGTCACCCAATATTGATGTATGATTATTGTGATTTTTTCAAAATCGTTCGTGTTTTTGGAGGTTGGATGCAGGCACTTCGCGAAGCCATCACACAGATGGGCAGGGGTGTGGGGAAGGACATCGTCCACGCCGGCCGGTTTCTGAACCACAGGCTTGAGACAGGTCTGATCTTTGAGATGGGGCGGGTGATCGCTCAGCACTTCAGAAATGATAACCCGGATCTGATCATGACGGTGGAGGCCTCCGGTATCGCGCTGGCCATCACTGCGGCGCATGATCTGGGCGACCTGCCCGTGCTGATCGCCAAAAAAACACCGGCGAAGAGCCACGCGGAAGAAATGCTCGTCACGGATGTATCCAGCTATACGCACGGCGACCGATACCAGATGCGCTGCGCGAAGTCCTGCCTGCCCCCCGCCTCCAGGGTCCTGATCGTGGATGATTTCCTCGCCGACGGCGAGGCGGTCCACGGCATGATGGAACTGATCAGACAGGCGGGCGCCGTCACTGTCGGCGTGGCCGTCGGCATCGAAAAGGGATTCCAGCCAGGCGGCAAAGCCCTGCGCGCCCAGGGCGTCAAACTTTTGTCCTTGTCAGTTGTCCGCGAGATCAGGGACGGTCAGATCCTGCTTGGGGACGACTGAGAAGCAATATTATCTTAGGAGGGCACCATGTCAAACAGTGTAAAAAAGGTCCGCACAACCAGACTCCTTGTACTTTTCATGCTCCTGACCTTGTCATTGGGGAGTTTTACCCTGGCCGCTTCCGCTGAGCAGCCCACCTCCGCTTTCCCGCCAGTGGCGCTGGAAGACCTGAAGGTCGGCATGGTGCTCATCGGCTCACAGGACGACGGCTTTTCCGGCGCGCACTACAACGGGCTGGAAGGCATGAAGGCGGAACTGGGCCTGAAGGACGAGCAGGTACTCTACAAGTTCAACGTACCGGAGAACGCGGAGTGCGACGCGGCGCTGCGCGAACTGGTCGACGCCGGCTGCCAGATCATTTTCGGCAACTCCTGGGGCTTCATGAACTTCATGGAGGAAGTGGCGGAAGAATATCCGCAGGTCATTTTCTCCCACTGCTCCGGCTACAAGAACAACGGGGTCAACTTCAACAACTACTTCGGCCGCATCTACCAGGCGCGCTTCCTGGCCGGCATCGCCGCGGGCATGAAGACCGCGACAGGCAAGATCGGCTACGTCGCGGCCTGGGCTGACAACGCCGAAGTGAACGGCGGCATCAACGCCTTCGCCCTTGGCGTCCAGTCCGTCAATCCCGATGCAGTCGTTTATGTAAAATACATCAGTTCCTGGTTTGACCCCACACTGGAAAAGCAGACCGCGGTCGCCCTGCTGTCCCTTGACTGCGACGTCATCGCCCAGCACGTGGACACCTCCATGCCCCAGGTCGCGGCGCAGGAAGCCGGCAAGTTCGGCTGCGGCTACAACACCGACATGACCCCCGCCGCGCCGGACGCCCACCTGACCGCCCCGATCTGGCACTGGTCGAGCGTATACACAGCCGAGGTGAAGGATGTTATCAACGGCACCTGGCTGCCGGTCAACTACTTCCTGGGTCTGAAGGAAGGAATGGTCGACATCTCCCCCCTGTCCAAGAACGTAGCGGAGGGGACGGCTGAAAAGATCGAGGAGGCCCGTGCCCGCATCCTCTCCGGCGAATGGGACGTATTCACCGGCCCCATCTACAATAACGCCGGCGAAATGGTGGTCAAGGAAGGTGAAGCGCTCGCTGATGCGGACATCACGGGCGGATTGATGACCACCCTGCTCATCAAGGGCGTCGAGGTCAAATAATCGGACCCAGTGAAAAGGCGGGGCTGCCCAGGGCAGGACAGCCCCGCTTTCATCTATCCATGAGCCTGGGGATATGGTATAAAAGAACTGTTTTGCCTGCATCAGTATGGAAGGAGAAGCGTACAGAGTGAGCAAGCCGCCCGCGATCCAGCTGATCGGCCTGACCAAGCGCTTTGACCGCGTGACCGCCTGCGACCGGATCGACCTGGAAGTCAACCGGGGCGAGATCCTGGCGCTGCTGGGCGAAAACGGTTCCGGAAAAACCACGCTCACCAACATGCTCTCCGGCATCTACCAGCCGGACGCGGGCAGCATCCTGCTGGATGGAAAAAAAGCTTATATCCGTTCGCCCCGGGACGCGATCCGCCTGGGCATCGGAATGATCCATCAGCACTTCAAACTGGTCGAAGTGCTCAGCGCAAGGGAGAACATCCTTCTGGGGCAGGCTGGTCTGATCAGGATCCCACCGGTGGAAGCGGTCAGGACCTTCGGCATGAAGGTCGATCTGGACAAAAAAGTCTATCAGATGTCCGTCAGCGAGAAACAGTCGGTGGAGATCCTCAAGGTGCTCTGCCGGGGCGCGGACAAGCTGGTGCTGGACGAGCCGACCGCCGTGCTCACGCCGCAGGAGATCCTGAACCTGTTTGACACGCTGGGCAAGATGCGCGGCGAAGGCAAAGCCGTCATCATCATCACCCATAAGCTGGACGAGGTGATGGCGATCTCCGACCGCGTCACCGTGCTGCGGCGCGGGCAAAACGCGGGCACGGTCTTCACAGAAGATACCGACCGATACAGCCTGACGGAGAGGATGGTGGGCCGTCCCATTGACCTGGAGGTGCGCCGCGCTGAGGCCCCGTTGGGTCAGACGCTGCTGAAGGTCGAGCAGCTGACCGCGCGGGATCCCGGCGGCAGGCCGCTGATCCAGGACGTCAGCTTCACCCTGAGGGGCGGGGAGATCCTGGGGGTTGCCGGCGTCGCGGGCTCCGGCCAGAAAGCGCTGTGCGAAATCATCGCGGGGCTTGAGAAACCCACCAGCGGCTCCGTCTTCATGGAGGGCCAGCGGATCGACGGGCTGAGCCCCAGGGAGATCATCAGGCACGGTGTTTCCATGGCCTTCATCCCCGAGGACAGGCTGGGCATGGGGCTGGTGGGCGGAATGAGCATCCCGGACAACCTGCTGCTGAAGACCTACCGCGACCAGAAGGGCTTTCTGCTCAGACGCAAAGGGGCGAGGGAAGACGCGGTCAGGATGATCAGTCAGTTGAATATCCAAACCTCCGGTCTGAACGCGCGGCTGAGCAGGCTGTCCGGCGGAAACGTGCAGAAAGTGCTGCTGGGCAGGGAAATCAGCCTGAGCCCGCGCGTCCTGATCACCGCTTATCCGGTGCGGGGCCTGGACATCGGCGCGTCCATGACGATCTATGACATGCTCAACGAGCAGAAGCGAAAAGGCGTGGGCATCCTGTTTGTAGGCGAAGACCTGGACGTGCTGCTGAGCCTGTGCGACCGCATCATGGTGCTGTGCGCGGGAAGGGTGAGCGCGATTGTTGAAAGCCGCTTCGCGACCAAGGCCCTGCTGGGCATGAAGATGACAGGGCTTGTGACCGATAAGGAGGACGAGTATGCCTAAGCGTCCCCCCCTCTCCTTTCACCTTGTCCAGCGGGGTGAGATACCGCGGCTGTATGCCTGGGGATACCGGCTGCTGGCCGTCCTGTTCGCCCTCATGACCGGAGGCGTCTTCCTGGCCGCGCTGGGCTACAGCCCGCTGAACATCTACGGCACGATGCTCAAAGGCGCGCTGGGGAGCCCGGGGATGCAGAGGGAAACCATCAAGCTCACCATCCCGCTGGCGCTGACCTCGCTGGGGGTGCTGCTGGCCTTCAGGATGCGCTTCTGGAACATCGGCGCTGAAGGGCAGATCGCGGCCGGGGCGATCGCCGCGAGTTATTTCGCCTACTTCCAGGCACACCTGCCCACCGCCGTCCTCCTGCCGCTGATGGCCCTGGCCGGCATCCTGGCCGGCGGGCTGTGGGGGCTGATCCCGGCCTGGTTCAAGACACGCTTCGGCACGAACGAAACGCTCTTCACCCTGATGCTCAACTACATCGTCATGAACCTCATCACCTTTCTACGCGAAGGGCCCTGGAGGGACCCTGCCGGAGGTTTCGCCGCCACGCCGCGTTTCCCCAAAGGAGCGCGGCTGCCGGAGCTTCCCCTCCCCTTTGTCGGCAACGTTCATATCGGCTGGATCGTGACCCTTGCGATGGTGCTGCTCCTGTTCCTGTATATGCGCTATACCAAGCAAGGGTACGAGATCGCAGTGGTGGGCGAGAACGAGCGCACAGCGCGCTATGCGGGCATGCCGGTCAGGAAGATCGTGCTGCGCACCATGTTCCTCTCCGCCGGGATCTGCGGCCTGGCCGGCATGCTGCAGGTCGCCGGGCCGGACCGGCAGCTGACCGACGCCGTGGCGGGCGGCCGGGGGTTTGCCGCGGTGAGCGTCGTCTGGCTCGCGCGGCTGTCACCCTTCGGGTCTTTGGCCGTGGCCTTCCTCTTTTCGGTCATGCAGAAAGGATGCAGCATGATGCAGACGGAGTACCGCATCCCGGCGTCCATGTCGGACATCCTGCAGGGCATCATCCTCTTTTGCGTGCTGGGCGCGGAGTTCTTCCTGCAATACCGAATCAGCAGACGGAAGGAGGCGCTCGCATGACGGGCTTTTGGGATCAAACGTCCGCCTTCCTGTACGCGGCGATCCTGGCCAGCGTTCCGCTGCTGTACGGCACTCTGGGAGAGATCCTGACGCAAAAAGCCGGGAACATCAACCTGGGCGTGGAAGGCATGATGTACCTGGGCGCGGTTTTCGGTTTCCTGGTGGGCTACGGGACGGATTCGCTGGTGCTGACGCTGCTGTCAGGCTTTCTGGCGGGCGCTGCGGGGGCCCTGATCTACGCCTTCCTGACTGTGACACTCAAGGCCAACCAGAACGTCTCCGGCCTGACCCTGACCATTTTTGGCACGGGGGTCGCGAACTTCCTGGGCGAGAAGGCAAAGATGAACGCGCCGCTGGGCACGGCGTTCATGTCAGACAGGCTCAGGTCGTTCATGTCGCCGATGGACCTTGGCGCGTTCAGCCGCCTTCCCGTGATAGGACCGCTTCTGTTCCAGCACAGCATCATGACCTACCTGGCACTGATGGCGGGCGTCGCGATGCACCTTTATCTGAAACGCAGCCGCCCGGGGCTGAACCTGCGCGCGGTCGGCGAGAATCCGGCCGCCGCCGATGCGATGGGCGTTCCCGTCGCCGCATATAAATACGTCCACATCCTCATCGGAGGCGGGCTATGCGGCCTGGGCGGCGTCTACATCAGCATGGTGACCTGCCTTGGCAATTGGCAGCCCAACATCATCGCCGGGCAAGGCTGGATCGCGATGGCTCTGGTCATTTTCGCGTCCTGGAAGCCGCTGCGCGCCATTCTGGGCAGCCTCGTCTTCGGCGCGCTGTCCGTCCTGCGGCTCTATATTCCCAAATCCCTCATCGACATCCCGGCCGCCCTGTTTTCCATGCTGCCCTTTGTGGTCACCTGTCTGGTACTGGTCGTCTCCAGCATCAGGATGCGCCGGGAACACCAGCAGCCTGCCGGCTGCGGGGTGAACTATTTCCGGGAGGAACGCTGAGTGTCCGCCGCGACGGAAACACTGGCAGCCCGGGCAGAGAGCCTGATGAAGAAGAATGACAGGGTCCTGATCGCCATTGACGGCCCCTGCGCCGCGGGGAAATCCACGCTTGGGGAAGCCCTCCGGTCAAGGCTTGAAAGCCTGGGATGCAGCCTGTTCCATATGGACGACTTTTTCCTGCGGCCTTTTCAGCGCACCCCGGAACGCCTGGCACAGCCGGGCGGCAACGTGGACCGGGAGCGCTTTTTGGAAGAAGTGCTCAAGCCGCTTGCGTCAGGGCAGTCATTTTCATATCAGAAGTACAGCTGCCAAAGAAAAGAAATGCTGCCCGTGCGGGTCACGCAGCGCAGGATCGCGGTGATAGAGGGTGTTTACAGCCTGCACCCGGATCTGCGCGCGTACTATGACCTGAAAGTATTTTTGGACATTGATCAAGAAACGCAGAGGCAACGGCTGAAAAACCGAACATCCCCTGATCAGTACAGGCGGTTCATTGATGAATGGATCCCGCTGGAAGAGAAGTATTTTAAAGATATGGATATCAGGGAAGCGGCGGATCTGATCCTTGGGTCAGAGGAGTCATGATACCTGCGGTTCTGCCCGGACAGCAGGGTTCTCAGACCTGGCTGTCATGGCAACCGAAGCTTCACGGGCAATCGCCGGCCTTGACCTCCGTCACGGGCATGTCCGGCTTCATGTCAAAGCCTTTCATGCGTTCCAGCGCGCTGCGGCGCCAACGGCCAAACCGGAAAGCAAGGCCGTTGACCAAGGCGCCCGCCAGCCAGGTCGCCAGCATCGCGTAATAAAGGGATTCCGGCCGTCCCAGAGGAACCTCGGGTGTCCGGGACAGATCGACCAGCCAATACGACAGGGGGACCCTCAGGACAACAGAGACAAGGATGGAGATCCACATCGGGGTCATCGCGTCCCCCGCGCCGCGCATCACGCCGGAGAGGCTCTGAACGACAGCCATCCCGATATATCCAAGCGAGAGGATCTTCAGCAGGTTCATCCCCATGTCGATGATATGCTGGGTGCGGGTGAACAGGCCCATGATGGAACGCCCGAAGAACAGCACTCCGCCTGTCATCACAACAGCAAATCCGACCGCCATCAGGGTCCCCTGTTTCGCGCCCTGCTGCGCGCGGTCCAGCCTTTTCGCGCCGATGTTCTGCCCGGTAAAGGTGGTCATGGCCATGCCGAAGGAGAAATTGGGCAGCATCGCGAAGCCGTCCACCCGCATGGCGATGACCGCCGTGGCGACAAAGTCCGGGCCAAAGCTGTTCTGCAGGCGCTGCACAATGATCATGGCCAGGGAAAAGATGGCCTGGGTGACACCGGAGGGCATGCCCAGGCGAATGATGTCCCAAACTGTGTCCCGGTGCAGCTTCATCATCTTCCGGCTGATGTCAAAGATCGACTGCATGCGGGTCAGTTTGACATAGCACAGCACAGCGGAGATCACCTGAGCCAGCACTGTGGCCAGCGCAACCCCGGGTACGCCCAGGCCGAAGCTGATCACGAACCAAAGGTCCAGCACGATGTTCAGCGCGCTGGTGATCAGCAGGAACCCCAGCGCGGAGAAGCCGTCGCCAAGCCCGCGCAGGATGCCTGAGAGAACGTTGTAGAAGGTGAAGCCGATGATGCCGAGGAAATAGATCTGCAGGTAGCTGATGGCGTCGCCGATGATCTCCTCCGGTGTCTGAAGCGCCCTGAGGATCGGCGGGGAGAGGAACCATCCAAGTGCCATGATGATGATGGAAGTTATCGCGGTCAGCGTCAGGCAGTTGCCGATGGAAACGGACAGTTTCCCCCTGTCCTTCGCGCCGAACGCCTGGGACACCAGGATGCCGGCGCCCGTTGAGATGCCAATGAACAGGGCGATCATGAACATCAAGATAGGCCCGGTGCTGCCAACGCTTGCCAGCGCGTGGTCCCCAACGTACTGCCCGACGATCACGGAATCCGTTGATGAGTATAGCTGCTGGGCAATGTTGCCGATCAGCATGGGCACAGCGAATTCCAGGATGCGCTTCCAGGGCGCACCGACAGTCATATCCCGGGGCGTAAAGAGCTTTCTGAGTGTCTTCATTCATCATCCATCCGTCAGTTTAGGGTATGATTATAGCAATCTCAGGGCAGAGGAACAAGCCGTCACAACCGGCCCATTTCAAGCCGAATCAGGAGATGATGCCGTATGAAAGCCCCTGTTCCCAAGGGCAAAATGAGCCGGAAGGCACGCGGGCAGGAGGATCGAAAGCTACGCGTCACCTGGTCATTCAGCCCTGTCAGCCGCAGGAAGGAGAGCGGTAAAGTCTACAAACGCCAGAGGATCAGGCTGGATGAGTGAGCGGGTCGCCAGCTTTCTTGACGCCCGCTTTTCCCAGAGTGTAAAATGTCCAGGACCGGGTTTTTCCGATCCGGCCGGAAGGGGAAACCATGAACATGCTGTTCTCAGCCCTGATGGGCATCGTGCAGGGGCTTTCGGAATTCCTCCCCATCTCCTCCTCAGGGCATCTCCTCCTTACCGAGAAACTGCTTGGCTTTCTGGGCTATTCAGGTGGGGAGGCGAAGGTGGCTTTTTACGTGATGCTGCACATGGGCACGCTGATCGCAGTCGCGGCGGTGTTCTGGAGGGATTGGCTGGATATGATCCGCCATCCGGTGAAGAACAGGACCCTCCTGCTTCTCTTCATCGCCTCCTTGCCCGCGCTGGCAGCCGCGATCCTGCTGGGCGACCGGATCGACGCCCTGTTTGAAGGCTGGTTCCTGGGCATTTCCTTCCTGATCACCGCGCTGTTCCTGGTGCTCATTGAGGTCATCGGGCGTCGGCGGACCAACAGGGACGCCGGAAATGAAGTGAAGACGCGCGAAGCGATTGTTATGGGCGCGTTCCAGGCTGTCGCCCTCCTGCCTGGGGTCAGCCGCAGCGGCTCCACCCTGCTGGGCGGCGTCGCCTCCGGGCTGAGCCGGCAGACCGCCGCCAAATTCTCCTTCATGATGTCAGCGCCCGCCATCCTGGGCAGCCTGCTGGTGGAGGGGAAGGGCGCGGTCGAGCAGTACGGCATCGGCGCGCTGATCAGCGCGGAGATCCTCATCGGCGTCATTTTCGCGGCTGTGTCGGGTTTCCTGGCCATCCGTTACATGCTTAAACTCATCCGTAAGATCAGTTTCTTCCGTTTCGCCGTCTATGTCGCCCTTGTTGGCATCGCCGTCATCATCATGCAGCTGACTGGTTTCGCGGGCTTTTCCTTTTCGGCGATGCCGGCCACATCTGCCGTTCCACCCTTGGGATGAGAAGGAGACCCTGACTTGAAAAGAATCCTTGCCACGCTGCTTTGCCTCCTGTTCCTGACCGGCGGCGTCCACCTCCATGCGGAGGCGCAGACGCCCGTCTTCACCCCAAGCCGGCACATCACCGACGGGATGGGCTACTGGCAGACCCCGATGGACATCACCGACACCAAGGCGGTGTGGGAGATGCTGATGGCACCGATCACCGTCGTGAAGGGCAAGCAGAAATCCCAGCAGACCCTGTACAGCCAGCCGGACAGGAACTCCGCCCCGGTGGGAGAGGTGACGCGCGACTCCCAGGGCGTTCACGTGCTGGAGGAAAGGGATGACGGCTGGAGCCTGATCGAATGCTACTCCAGCTCTTTCGCCGGCAGCAAAACCAAAGCCTGGAACCAATTGGTGCAGGGGTACATCCGCACGGATCAGCTGGAGACCGTGACCCCCAAGGACAAGTATGCCCTGCTGGTGGACAAGTTGGACCAGCGGCTGTACATCTTTGAGGACGGCGAACTCTACGACGTCCTCGCCGTGTCCACCGGGCTGCCCAACGACCGCCAGCCGTACAACGAGACCCGGTCCGGCGAATTCCTCATTGTCAGCCCCATGGGGGGCTTTGAGGTGGAGGGCCTGAACGCCGCGATGGGCCTGCGGTTCAATTTCGGCGACGTCCTGCACGAAGTGCCCCACCTGGTGCGCGACGGGGTCAAGAACTACAAGAAGTTTGAGGACGTGCTGGGCCAGCGAGCCAGCCACGGCTGCATCCGCGTCCAGCGGAAGCGCACCCCCAAGGGAACCAACATGACCTGGGTCTGGGATCAGCTCAAGGGGCGGATGGACACGAAACTGGTCATCTGGGAGGACCTGCCGGGCCGCCAGCTGCCCTATCCGGACCCCGCCACCCCGCTGTTCTACAATCCCCAGGGCGGGCAGAACTACCACGCCCAGGAGAAGTGCTATGGCGTCAAGGAGAAATTCCAACCGATGACAGGTTTCACCTACGGGGAACTTGGCCAGGCGGCCTATGTCCGCCTCACCGCCTGCCCCTATTGTGTCCCACCAAGGCGGGTTGAGGACATCGATGCGATCAACGAATTGCACCGGCTGCCCTGAACGGCACGGCAGGCATCTCCGCATTTACCCACCACGGATTGAAACCGCCCTGCTGCCTCTTGAAAAACATCTTTTCCTTTGATATACTGTCCCCGCGCCTGAAAGGGCGCACTGCGGGGCATTAGCACAGTTGGTAGGACGAGGCAAGCGTACTTTCGCCCCCAACCAGGCCCCAAACCACCTGCTCAGGGAGCAAGAAATTTTCGGCTTCGCTCATCTGCTCTCCAGCAGATTCGCTCAGCCGACCGGCATTTAGAAAATGCCGCCCGGTTCGCGTCTCTCCCTTACTTCTCGTTCCAGGAACGACGACGACCTTCCTCTTTTTGAGGAGAAACTCTTCCTCACAGAGTAAAAACAGTGAGGAAAACCAC
>CAUJDI010000028.1 GCA_963169565.1 Bacillota bacterium
ATGCCCATCATGCCGTTCTGGAGGCTGTCGTTGCTGAAGCCGGAAGCGATCTTGTCCGGCAGCGTCAGCCACGCCGCAGTGGTATGCATGTCCGTCTCCGGCAGTCTGACAGGCCCGTAGCCCAGGGATTCGCCGGTGTCAAACTTCATCTTCTTGAAGATCTTCACCAGGGAGGTCACCTTGACCTCGCCAAGGGCCGCGTGCTCCGCCTGCTGCGTGATGTCCAGCAGGCTCAGGCTGATGTTCAGGTCCGCGTCCGTATAGTAGTCGACGTTCACCCGGCGGATAAAGGCCTTGCAGGCGTCAAAGTCCAGTTTCTCCACCTGGTACTGCGCGCCCTCATGAAGGTAGATCGCATTCTCATGCAGCAGCATCGGCACGGTGAAGCGGTCCATCTCACCGACCACGCGGACCTGCGCAGGATCCGTAATGTCCATGATGAGAAAGTTCTCCGTCATGGCGGTGCGCAGGCTGATCTCGCTGGCGGGAAAATCCTCCGCCGACCAGAAATATCCGTCCCCGACGTGACGCAGGATGCCGGCCTCCTCAAGATAGGACAGCAGGCTTTCAACACCCGGCGCGTTGCCGAACCCCTCTCCCTCCTTGAACGGCAGCTCGTAGGCGGCGCACTTGAAATGGCTGAGCAGGACGTAGAGATTGTCCGGATTGGTCAGCGCGTTCTCCGGCGACTGCGCGAAGAAATACTCCGGGTGGGTGATGATGTACTGGTCCATCGGCGCGCTGGAAGCCACCATGATGGTCAGGCTGGGCCCCATCCTTCGCCCGGCGCGTCCGGCCTGCTGCCAGGTGCTGGCGTTGGTGCCGGGATAGCCGCACAGGATGCAGGCGTCCAGGGAGCCGATATCGATGCCCAGCTCCAGCGCGTTGGTGGACACGACCATCCCCACCTCCCCGCTGCGCAGGCCGTGCTCGATCTCCCGCCGCTCACGGGGCAGGTAACCGCCCCGGTAGCCGCGCACGGAACCTGAATGCCCCAGCGGATCGGAGCGCGCTTCCTTCAGCGCCTTGGTGAGCACCTCCACCTGGATGCGGCTCTTGGCGAATACGATGGAAGGGATGCTGTTCTGAAGCAGCATCAGGGCCAGGCCGCGCGTCTCGCTCAGCGCGCTCTTCCTGATGCCAAGCTGTCTGTTCACGACAGGCGGGTTGAAGAAGATGATGTGCCGTTCACTGGCTGGCGCGCCGGACTGGTCCACCAGCGTGACCTCCCGGCCCACCAACTGCGCGGCCAGTTCCCCGGGGTTGGCGATGGTGGCGCTGCAGAGGATGAACTGCGGATCGCTGCCGTAAAACCGGCATAGCCGCAGAAGCCGCCTTAGGACGTTGGCCAGGTTCGCCCCGAAAATGCCGCGGTAGCTGTGGATCTCGTCGATCACGATGTAGCGGAGGTTTTCAAACAGTTTGATCCATTTCGTGTGGTGGGGAAGGATGTTGCCGTGCAGCATGTCCGGGTTGGTCACCACCACGTGCCCTGCCTGGCGGATGGCTTTGCGGGCCGCGGCCGGCGTGTCGCCGTCATAGGTATAGGTCTTGATGTCCACGTCCATCTGGGTGATGAGTTCATACAGCTCGGCGACCTGGTCCTGCGAAAGCGCCTTGGTGGGAAAAATATACAGGGCGCGGGCATCCTCGTCCTTGAGGATCGCGTTGATGATGGGCACGTTGTAGCAGAGGGTCTTGCCGGAGGCTGTCGGCGTGACCACGCAGACGTCACGGCCTTCCAGCGCCTGCGCGACGGCCTGTGCCTGATGCGTATAGGGGCGGACGATGCCGCGGCGGGCCAGGGCCGAAACCAGTTTCGGGCTGACCTTTTCAGGCCAATCGCCATAGCGCGCTTCGTGCGCCGGCAGGATCTGCCAGTTGCTCACGCAGGAAAGGAATCCCTCATCCTCGCGCAGGCGGTCGATCAGCTGCTCTACGTTCATGTGCATCCTCCGATTTGATTCAGTATAGCAAAGCAAGGAGGGCCTTACAAGGACCTGGGACAGATATTCAGAACAATTGTTCCTGTTCGTTCCTTTTCCGTTCTTTCAGCAGGGATCCCGAAAAATCCTTTATGATTCAATGGAAAACAGGCAAAAGCCGCCCGCATTTTCATTGAATTGCAGTGCGCGGCGATGCCGGACCGGCGGGAAGTCCCCCGCGCCCGGTAGACATCGTGCAAGCAGATGAGGGAACATGATATGAAGCACTGACCTCAATCGGTCAAGAACGTCCTTGTCCAACCTGCAGCACGTATCCGGGGCCGAGCTCCGAGGAAGACGTGAAAAGGCTGTGTGAGAACGGGAAAAATAGGCTGAAGGAGGAGCGCAAGGCGGAGAAAGAAAACAAAGGAACCCGTACAAACGAGCGGGTTCCTTTTCAATCAGACTTTATTGACTGGTCAGTTACCGTCCGCCCCCGGAGCGGGGCTCGTATAGATCCCCTCAGGAGGTTCGGGACTGAGCGGTAATGAAGCGCTCCCGGAAGGACCCGGAACGGTCTCCACTTTCATCTGCGCTTCAGGGCTGTACAGCAGGCTCAGGGTCAGCGCGCCGGCCATCCCGTCCGCCGCGAGCTGATGCTGCGCCTGGAAGGCAAGCACCGCCGCCTGCGTTCCCGCATAGTATTTCCCGTCGATGACACCGTCATAATAGCCCAGCTCCTGAAGCCGCCGCTGCAGCTCCATCACCTCCGGGCCGATGGAACCGACGCGAAGCAAGGCCTCGCCTTTCACAAAGGCAAGATTGGGCGGCGACAGGGTCGGCTCCGGCGTCAAAGCAGCCAGACGGTCGTATTCCCTGCGGGTGTTTCCGGTCTTGACAATGAATACGGTGATGACGGCGGCCATCAGGATAGCAGCCAGGCCCATGATCCATGGCTTCAGGCGGTCCGCCCGCATTCTTCCCGTTTTCCTTCGCTTGTGCATGCTGGCAGTATACGGTCAGTCGGGACGGCTGTCAAACCGCACCGCTTGATATGCCTTGTCCCGTTTGATAGGATGATTTCAGGAGGGATTATGCCGAAATTTGCTGTTTTTGATCTGGATGGAACACTGCTGAACACCCTGCCGGACATCTCGGGGGCCATGAACCGGGTGCTGTCAAGGCACGGGCTGCCGCAGCACCCCGAGGACAGCTACAGGCGCTTTACCGGCAACGGCGCGCGCCTGCTGACCCTGCGCGCGCTGGCAGGCCGTGAAGCATTATTGGACATTGTCTATCCACAATACCTGAAAGAATACTCCGCAAACAGCAGGGTCCTGACAAGGCCGTATGACGGCGTCACCGACATGCTGCATTCCCTTAGCGTGCTTCAGGTGAAACTGATCGTCTACAGCAACAAGGACGACCCGGAGGCAAAGGACGTCATCCGGTATTATTTCCCGGACGTCCCGTTTGCCGCTGTTCTGGGCAGCCTGCCGGACAAACCGCTCAAGCCGGACCCGGCCGCGCTGAACGAACTGCTGTCCTCGCTGGGCCTTCGTCCTGATGACGGCATCTACCTTGGCGATACGGTCATGGACATCCAGTGCGCGAAAGCGGCGGGGCTTTACGCCGTCGCCGCGGGATGGGGCTTCCAGACGCGGGAAGATCTGATGAGAGAGCAGCCGGACAGGCTGATCGTTCACCCTGACGAAGTGCTGGCGATCCTGAAGGAGAGGTTCTCAGCTGATTGATTCATTCACGGGTGTTTCAATAGATCCGAACAGCCTTGCGCACGGTCTGATACGTATTGTTCATTATTCCCACTCAATGCTCGCCGGGGGCTTGGTGGTCACGTCCAGAAGCACCCGATTGACGCCGTGGACCTCGTTGACGATTCGGCGGGAAACGGTGGCCAGCGTTTCATAGGGGATACGGGCCCAGTCCGCGGTCATGAAGTCATCCGTCGTCACGGCGCGGATGGCGACGGCGGTGTCATAGCTGCGCTCATCCCCCATGACGCCCACGGAGCGCAGGTCGGTATTGACGGTGAAAAACTGGCTGACGCTTCCGTTGAGGCCGGCTTTTTCGAACTCCTCCCTTAGAATCGCGTCGCTTTGGCGGGTGATCCCGACCTTCTCCCGCGTGAGCACGCCCAGCGTGCGGATGGCCAGGCCGGGGCCGGGGAAAGGCTGGCGCTCGGTCATCGCGCCCGGCAGCCCGAGCACGCGGCCAAGCTCGCGCACCTCATCCTTGAACAGGGTGCGCAGCGGTTCCACCAGGCTGGTAAAGCCGAGTTCCTTGGGCAGGCCGCCCACGTTGTGGTGGCTCTTGATGACCGTGCTGCCCGGTGCGGCACCCGACTCGATCACGTCGGGGTAGATCGTGCCCTGGGCGAAATGATCCAGCGCGCCGAGCTTCAGGGCTTCCTCGCGGAACACCTGAACAAACTCAGCGCCGATGATCTTCCGTTTCCGCTCAGGATCGGTGACCCCCGTCAGTTTTGCGTAGAACCGGTCCGAGGCGTCCACGGCGCTCAGGTGCAGCGGAAAGTGCCCTGAGAACACTTCGCGCACGAGCCGCGGCTCGTCCTTGCGCATAAAGCCATGGTCGACGAACACGCAGTACAGCCTGCCGCCGATGGCGCGGGACAGCAGCGCCGCGCACACCGCGCTGTCAATGCCGCCGGACAGCCCCAGCAGCACCGTCCCGTTTCCGACGGCTTCGCGGATCTCCGCGACGGCCTGCTCCGCGAAGCCTTCCATCCGCCAGTCCTGCTGACAGCCGCAGATATCCGTCAGGAAACGGCTGATGATCTCCATTCCCTGCTCGCTGTGGGACGTCTCCGGATGGAACTGGACGGCATAAAGCATCCTGTCCGGATCCTCCATCGCAGCATAGGGGCAGGTATCCGTATGCGCGGTCACCGTGAAGCCGGGCGGCAGCGCATCCACCTGGTAGCCGTGGCTCATCCAGCTGTTGCATTCAGGCTTCAGCCCGGAAAACAGCCTCGCCCGGGTGTCAAGGCTGACGGCCCGCAGGCCGTACTCACGCTTTCCGGCCTTTTCCACACTGCCGCCAAGGGCCTGCGCCATCAGGTGCATGCCGTAGCACACCCCCAGGACCGGGATGCCCAGCGCGAACACTTCAGGGCTGCAGGAGGGCGCGTCCTTCATGGTCACAGCGGAAGGGCTTCCGGACAGGACCAGGCCGGAGGGACCCAGCGCCCTGATCGTCTCCATGTCCGCCGTATACGGAAGGACGACAGAAAAAACATGCGCCTGGCGGATCCGCCGGGCGATGAGCTGGGTGTACTGGCTTCCAAAGTCAAGAATGACGACAGGCTTTCTCATGGCGCCTCCCTTCAGGCTGAGGGGTGGATACTGAAAAACGTGATCCGGCAGGCCTGATCCGCGTCAGGCCGATCCCTATCCCTTGATGCTGCCGTCCGGATTGAACACCGGAAGCTTCTGCAGGAACAGGATGTCCTTGCGGTCCATGGCCACGCCTTCGGCCAGCACCGCCATCTTGCCCACGACCACCCCGCCGGCCTGGTGCACCAGTTTTTCCACCGCTTTGAGGCTTTCGCCGGTCGAGATGACGTCGTCAACGATCAGCACGCGTTTCCCGTTCATATAGTCAGCGTCTTTCTGGTCAATGAAGAGCATCTGGCGGTTGACGGTGGTGATGGAGGTCACCTCGGTCGAAAACACGTTGCGCATATACAGCTTGGGCGCTTTACGGGCGATGAGGTAGCGGTTCTCCCCGTTCTGGCGCGCCATCTCGTATACCAGCGGGATCCCCTTTGACTCTGCAGTGATCAGTACGTCATGTTCCGGCGCGATCTTCAGCAACTCCCTCGCGCAGGCGACGGTCAGCTCAATGTCCCCGAAAATCACGAACGCGCCGATGTACAGCTCGTCATTGACCGCGCACAGGGGCAGATACCGGGTCAGCCCGGCGACCTTGATCTCGTAATCCATTCACCCTCCAATGCCCGGACGGGATCCGCCTGGGCATGTCCGTCGTTTTTACTGAATGATTGTAAGAGCGTGCCGAGGGCTTGTCAATGTTCTGCCTCGGAAAAGAACCTCTGAAGGATCATCGTCAGTTCCTGAACGCTCCCGCAGGAATTGATCCTCACCCTTGTCTCCGCCGCGCCTTTCATCCCTTTGAGGTACCAGCCGAAATGTTTGCGCATCTCCACCATGCCTGTGTCCTCCCCTTTGAGGCCGACCATCATTTGAAGGTGGTGAAGCGCTGTCGCAAGCTTCTCCTCCGGTCCGGGCTTCGCCGCGGCCTCCCCTGACAGGGATGCCCTGATCATGCGGAAAAGCCAGGGGTTGCCCAGTGCCCCGCGCCCAAGCGCGATCCCGTCCGCGCCCGTTGCGTCAATGACAGCCAGCGCATCCGCCGGGGTGAACACGTCGCCGTTGGCGATGACCGGGATCCTGACGGCGCGCTTGACCTGCGCGATGACGTCCCAGTCCGCCTTTCCGGCGTACTGCTGCTCCCGTGTGCGGCCATGCACGCAGAGCTGCCAGACGCCCTCATCCTCGCACAGTCTGGCGAAATCCACCGCGTTGATGCTGCTTCTGTCCCATCCGATGCGCATCTTGACGCTCAGGCGCTTGCCCATAACATTACGCACCGCGCGGATGATCTTCCTTGCCAGTGGAAGGTCCTTTAGCAGCGCGCTGCCGCTGCCGGAGGAGACCACTTTCTGAGCCGGGCAGCCAAAATTCAGGTCGATGCCGTCATAATACTCAAGGCGTGAAATCATTTCCGCGGCACGGGCGCACATCTCCGGATCGCGGCCGAACAGCTGGGCGAACAAGTGCCTTTCCTCCGGGTGATGTGAAAGAAGGAAAGCGTAAGCCGTGCTGCTTTTGGGCGCCTGCAGCAGGCCCATGGCGCTGATCATCTCGCTGTACAGCTCGTCCGCGCCCATGCGCTGGCAGATCAGGCGAAAAGGCCAGTCCGTGATCCCGGCCATCGGCGCCAGGATCAGCTTGACCTGCTTTCGTTCATCTATCGGGTTCAGGGGTTGTATGCCCTTTCATTCCTCAGTTCGCGGATGTGCCACTGGCCGTTCTCACGCAGCAGGATGACGTCGTAGCGCGCCGAGGGCCATCTTGGAGGCGACCAGTTCTCTTCCGGCGTCACGCCCCGGTACTGCGGCAGGATGCGGCCGTCGATGCCCACGACCTGTTCAGTGATCGTCGCGCGCGCGGTGTCCTCCCACGGCCAGCACCACATCCATTCCATCCTCAGCCTGTGGTCGATGCCGGTCACCTGATAGGGCGTATACGGATTGGTTCCGTCGCGCATGGTGGCCAGCCGCTTGTCCAGGGGGAGATAGGCGGCGGAGAAATACTTCTCCAGCTCCTCCTGCCCGCTGTCTGTCATCACGCTCAGCGCCCGCTGCGCCATACCGTCCTTGAGGATGACGAAGATGTTGGCGGCATTCATCGAGAAATAGAAGGCGATGGTCATCAGGCCCAGCACGCAGGTGAGGACGATCAGCCTTGTCGCGATGAACCAAACCAGCCGCCGAAGCTTCTTCATCCTTTATCCCCTTTCAGGGATGCAGTGTCGTGCCGAGCGGCTCGCCGTCCAGCACGCGCCTGATGTTCTCCGGGCTGTCCAGCGCGAAGACCCGGACCTGGGGCAGGCCTTGCTCGGCGCACATGATGAAGGCCGCCATGTCCATGACCTTCAGCCCGCGCCGGATCGCATCAAGGTAGGTGATGTCCCGGATGAGCACCGCCTCAGGGTCTTCCCTCGGGTCGGCCGTGTATACGCCGTCAACGCTCTTGGCCAGCAGCAGCGCGTCCGCGCGCAGTTCCAGCGCACGCAGGGTGACCGCGGTGTCGGTGGTAAAGAAAGGGCTGCCCAGGCCGCCGCCGAATAATGCGACGCCATCCCGGCAGAGCGCCTCATCGGCCAGGTCTCGCCGATAGTTCGCGCAGACGTCCGGCAGATGCAGGGCGGAGAATACCTGGGCGTTCCGGCCGCACTGGTGCAGGGCGTCCTGCATCACCAGGCAGTTCATCAGGGTGCCCAGCATCCCCATCTGGTCCGCGCGCACCGCGTCCATCCCGGCGGACGCGCCGTGACGGCCCCGCCAGAGGTTGCCGCCGCCGATGACGACGCCCACCTGCGTCCCCTTCTCCGCGACATCGTTGATGACCCGGGCTGCCTCCATGATCTTCTCATAGTTGAACAGCCAGCCGTTTTCCCCGAGGGCTTCGCCGGAAAGCTTGAGCATGATCCTGCGGTAAGGCATCCTATATCCTCCCTGTAGGCCGTTTGGAAAAGGGCGGCGCGCAGCGCCGCCCCAGTGAACCCTCTCCCGCGGCGATGTCAGTTCTGTTTGGTCATGGCCTCGACTTCGTTGGCAAGGTCGCTGACCTTCTTCTCAATGCCTTCGCCCCGCTCATAGCGGGTAAAGCGGCGCACGGAGATCTTTTCACCGCTGGCAAGGGCGGTCTCGTTGATCAGCGCCTGGACGGTGATGTCGGGATTCTTCACAAAAGGCTGCTCCAGCAGACAGACTTCCTTGTAGTACTTCTCGATCCGGCCTTCCACCATGCGGTCGACGATCTTTTCGGGCTTTCCTTCGTTGAGCGCCTGCGCGCGGAGGATCTCACGCTCCTTGGCAAGGTTCTCGTTTGGAACCTCGTCCTTGGAAACGAAGAGAGGGTTGCTGGCGGCGATCTGAAGGGCCAGGTCATGGCAGAGCGATTTGAAGGCTTCGGTATTGGCCACGAAGTCAGTCTCGCAGTTGACCTCAAGCAGCACGCCGATCTTCCCGCCCATGTGGATATAGCTGTCCACCATGCCCTCGGCGGCGATGCGGCCGGCCTTCTTGGCATTCGCGGCGAGCCCTTTTTCCCTGAGCAGCTCGATGGCCTTGTTCATGTCGCCTTCGCATTCGACCAGCGCCTTCTTGCAGTCCATCATGCCCGCCTGTGTGCGTTCACGCAATTCCTTGACCATTGCGGTGGTGATTTCCATTTTGATCTCTTCTCCTTATCAGTATCGCAGGAAGCGCTCAGGCTTCCTCATCCGCGGTTGTCTCTTCGTCCGCCGCTTCATCAGCGTCGACCTGGGCGCCCTGACGGCCTTCCAGCACGGCGTCAGCCATCTTGCCGGAGATCAGCTTGACCGCGCGGATGGCGTCGTCGTTGCCGGGGATGATATAGTCCACCAGGTCGGGATCGCAGTTGGTGTCGACGATGGCGACGATGGGGATCTTCAGCGTCCTGGCCTCCGCGATGGCGATCGCTTCCTTCTGGGGATCGATCACAAACAGCGCGCCGGGCAGGTTTTTCATGGTACGGATGCCGCCCAGGTTGCCGTTGAGCTTGTCGCGCTCATGCAGCAGCTTGATGACTTCCTTCTTGGGCAGCTGGTCAAACTGTCCGCTGGTCTCCATCCTGTCGATCTCGTTGAGTCGCTCGACGCGGGAGCGGATGGTGCGGTAGTTTGTCAGCATGCCGCCCAGCCAGCGTTTATTGACATAGAACATATTGCAGCGCTTGGCCTCAAACTCGATGGATTCCTGCGCCTGTTTCTTGGTGCCGACAAACAGGATCGACTTGCCCTCCATGGACAGGTTGCGCACGAACATGTAGGCTTCCTCGATCTTCCGCACGGTCTTCTGCAGGTCGATGATGTAGATGCCGTTGCGCTCCGTGAAGATATAGGGTGCCATTTTGGGGTTCCAGCGCCGGGTCTGGTGGCCGAAGTGGACGCCTGCTTCCAGCAGGCTTTTCATTGAGATGACTGCCATGGGGTTCCCTCCTCTTGTTTTGCCTCCGGGGCTTCAACCTGTCCGGACGCCTTTGGGCACAAGCGGACAGTCCACCACCGTGTGTAATGCCGAAGAAGTATAGCACAGCAAGGCACGGCATGCAAGCAGAAACGACGGCTGTCCCGCGGTTGCCCAAAAACGGCAGCACGCCTTGGAAAACGGGGCGTCCGGGGCTTGAATAACAGCGCGGGGCGCATATAATGAAGCAGCGGATTTGTGTACGGGTCGTGCGGACCGGACCTATAAAGCATGGCCGGCATGACGATGCGGCCTGCGGTCACCATCAATGGATTCTGACGAATTAGTCGCAATCATCAAGCGAAGGCGGTACGAAAATGGGATTCAGGGATGATTTCATCTGGGGCGCGGCGACCGCGTCATATCAGGTCGAGGGCGCGGCGTATGAGGACGGCAGAGGCGTCTCGGTCTGGGACCGCTTCAGCCATACGCCCGGGAGAGTTTTCGAGGGGCATACCGGGGACGTGTCCTGCGACCATTATCACCTGCTGGAGTCGGACCTTGACCTGATGGCTTCGCTTGGCATCCGGAATTACCGTTTTTCCGTCTCCTGGCCGCGCCTGATGCCCGAGGGGACCGGGAAGGTGAATGAGAAGGGCGTTTCCTTTTATAACAGGATGATAGACGGTCTGGTCAGGCGGGGCATCCGTCCGTTCATGACCCTGTTTCACTGGGACTACCCGGTCGCGCTGCAGCAAAGGGGCAGCTGGGAGAATCCAGACAGCCCGAATTGGTTTGAGGACTTCGTTGCGCTGTGCGCGAAGCGATTCGGGGACAGGGTGCATGACTTCATCCCCTTCAATGAGCCGCAGTGCTTCATCGGCCTGGGCTACGCGGCGGGGGCGCACGCGCCTGGGCTCATGCTGCCACTGGACGCCGTCATTCCCATGAGCCACCACGTCCTTCTGGCCAACGGAAAGGCGGTGGATGTCCTGCGTCAGACGGTCCGGGGCGCAAGGGTCAGCTATGCCCCCTGCGGCGACATGATGATGCCCCTGACCCAGGTCAGGGAAGACATCGACGCGGCGCGCACGGCGTATTTTGATATCCCTGAGGATGATGACCGCAGGTTATGGAACGTTTCCTGGTGGAGCGATCCTGTGATGCTGGGCGAATATCCTAAGCAGGGGCTGAAGCACTTCGAGCGTTTCCTGCCAAAGGGCTGGGAGCAGGATCTCAGCGCTATCCATCGGAAGTTGGATTATTACGGGCAGAACATCTACTGCGGGCGGTACGTGAAGGCCGCGCCAAACCTACGCGGCTGGGAGGAAGTGCCCCATCTTCCCGGGATCGCAAAGACAGCCAGCGAATGGCCCGTCACGCCCGATTGCCTCTACTGGGGCCCCCGGTTCCTGTATGAGCGTTACAGGACCCCCATCCTGATCACGGAAAACGGCATGGCTTCGCACGACGCGGTATCCCTTGACGGACAGGTCCATGATCCGTCGAGGGAGAACTATCTGCACCGTTATCTGAGAGCGCTCAGGCGCGCCGCGGAAGAAGGTATCGATGTGGCCGGATACTTCCAGTGGACCCTGTTTGACAATTTTGAATGGGCCAAGGGTTATTCCGAACGTTTCGGGATGGTGTATGTGGATTTCCAGACGCTGGAACGCATCCCGAAGGACTCTGCCTTCTGGTACCGCGAGGTCATGAAAACCAACGGCAGCAACCTTTGACAGGCCTACGGAGACGCCGCGCCAATCGCTGCTTATAAATAGAAGATCCTCTTGACGTTCGCCGGATCCGTATGCGGCAGCCCGGCGGGTTTTCTCCTGTCCAGCAGCGCGATGGCGGCCATGTCGGCGGCGCTCAGCTGAAAGTCGAATACCTCAAAATTCTCCCTGATTCGCTCCCTGCGGGTGGATTTGGGCAACGCGCTGATGCCGCGCTGGATCAGCCACCGCAGGCAGACCTGCGCCGTTGTCTTCCCGTACTTTTCGCCGATGGAAACCAGCACCGGGTTGTCAAGCAGGTCGGTCTTCCCCTGTGAGAAGGGGCCCCAGGCCTGGGGCACGGTTCCGTACTCCCTCAGCGAGTCCTCCATCTCATGCCGCTGGTGATAGGGATGGATCTCCAGCTGGTCGACCGCCGGGAAGACGTCGTTTTGCAGCGCCAGGTCCGTCAGCCTGTCAGCGTAGAAGTTGGAGACCCCGACGGCCAGGACGCGCCCTTCCCTGCACGCTTCGCATACCGCGCGCCACGCCCCGTAATAATCCCCGAAAGGATGGTGGATCAGATACAGGTCCACATAATCCATCCCCAGCTTGTCAAGGGACTTCTCCAGCGCGGCCTTTGCCTTTTCATACCCCATGTCGCTGATCCACAGCTTGGTGGTGATGAACAGCTCCTTCCTGGGGATGCCGCTGTTCCTGACGGCGCGACCGACAGCTTCCTCGTTGCCATAGAACTGCGCCGTGTCGATAAGCCTGTAGCCGATCTCCAAGGCGTCTGAAACCGAGCGTTCGCATACCGCGAGGTCGTTGATCAGATACGTCCCAAAGCCGATCAGCGGCATGGCTGCCCCGGTGGACAGGGTGACGGCCGTTTTCATTCTTTCTGTTCCTCCTCTGCCCCTTGATAAATGCCCTGTTTCAGGGAAACGGCCGGAGTGTTGCGCAGGGGACGGGCGGCCTCCGCGCCAAACCCAGTCAGGATGTGGTTTCCTTTTCGAATGTCCGCTTCCACAGGGAACGTTTCCCAAAGGACCAGCTCTCCGGGCTGCTGCCGTCCATTTTGACAGACCGCGCGGATCTGATCTCTTTCATCTTATCAGCACGGGCAGGAAGTCACAAGCCTAGGCCGGAAGAGAACATCTTTATGCGATGATGACTTCGGGCGCTGTGTGCCGATTATCCAAGGCATTACCGGCAGATACGCGCTGTACTGCCCGGTCTTTCCTTCCCAGTCAGGCTGAAACGGCCCCATATCTCCGTACGGGAACGCTTTCCTGATGCCTGTGCGGATGATAATTCATCGCGGCTGGTATTGACAAAGCGGATACGTCATGGTATGTTGATGAAGTCGTTAGCACTCTACCGCATCGAGTGCTAACAGCCCGGGTTGGCAGGCGGAAAGGAGGCAGTCGTGGAAGACCGGAAAAAGCGAATTTTACAGGCTGTCATAGAGGATTACATCCTGACCGCCATCCCCGTCGGCTCCAGGACCGTCGCGCGCAAGTACCTGAGGAACCTGTCCAGCGCAACCATCCGCAATGAGATGAGCGACCTGGAAGACCTGGGATACCTGGAGCAGCCACACGTCTCCGCCGGGCGCGTTCCCAACGCCAAGGCTTACCGTCTGTACGTGGACATGCTGCTGGAAAACGGCCTGGCCCCGGACAGCAGGGATGAGGAGATCCGGCAGAAGCTCATCAGCCGCATCAGCCACCTGGAAGATGTGGTCATCAGCACGGCCCATGCCCTGGCGGAATTCACCCGATATGCCTCCATCGTGATGATGCCAAGGCAGGAGGAACTGCGCATTTCGTCCCTTCAGCTGGTGCCCGTCTCACGGGCCACGGCGCTTCTGGTGATCGTGACAGACGGCGGCATCATCCGGGACACCATGGTGCACGTATCCGAAGCGCTTGACGCCGACGCGCTGTATGCCATCAGCCGAATGCTCACCGAACGCTTCAGGGGCAGGACGCTCAAGGAGGTCCAGCACCTGCTCAAGGAGTTTGCCGTTCGCGCGCCCAGCGACCCGCAGGTGCTCCAGGGCATCGAGGACCTGTCCGCCCAGATGGAAAAGCAGAACGCTGCAGACAGCCTGACGGTTTCCGGCTCCCACAACATCCTCGGCTTTCCGGAATACCATGACTCTGCCAAGGCGAGGCAGCTGCTCGCGGCGCTGGAAGACAAGGACAGGCTGATGTCGCTGATCAGCGAATCAGGGGAGCTTTCCCTGACAGTCCATATCGGACCGGAAACAGGCATCCCGGAGATGAGCGAGTGCAGCGTGGCCCTGGCGGAGTACAGAGTCGGCCGCGGCCAGCGCGGCGCCATCGGAATCATCGGCCCGACCCGCATGCCCTACGCAAGGGTGTTCAGCACCCTGCGCCTGTTCAGCCAGGCATTGACAGGCTTTTTCCAAAGCGACGGGAATGCGGAGTAAACCACGGAGGAAGATATGACAAAAAAGGAACCGAAGCCCGTCGACACGCAAGAGGAAGTGAAGGACGAAAGCGCAGAACAGCAGGCCTGCGAGCGCGAACAGTCTGAGACCGAGAAGAAACTGGCCGAAGCCGAGCAGATGAGGGATGAGTACCTCGCCCTTGCGCAGCGCGTGCAGGCAGATTTTGACAACTTCCGCCGACGCAACCGCCAGGTCGCTTCGGACAGCTTTGAAGACGGTGCGCGGGCATTCATCAAAACCATCCTTCCGGTATGCGACAACCTGGAGCGCGCGCTGAAGGAATACCGGGAAAATGATCCGCTGTACGAGGGCGTCCAGCTGGTCATGCGCCAACTGACGGACGCCCTCAGCCAGCGCGGTGTCCAGGCGGTTTCCCGCCAGGGCGAAGTCTTTGACCCGACGCTGGAGGACGCCGTCGCACCGGGTGACACCGGGGAAGGCGAACCGGGCACCGTGTGCGAGGTGCTTCAAAAAGGTTATCGGATGGGGGACGTCATCCTGCGCCACGCGATGGTCAGGGTCGTTCCCAACCTTTGACATATCAAACCAAGAACAGTTAACGGAGGAAGCATAAATGGCAAAAATCATCGGCATTGACCTTGGCACCACAAACTCCTGCGTCGCCGTCATGGAAGGCGGGGAGCCGGTCGTCATCGCGAACTCTGAAGGCTCCAGGACCACGCCGTCCGTCGTCGCCTTCACCAAGGAAGGCGAGCGCCTTGTCGGTCAGATCGCCAAGCGTCAGGCGATCACCAACCCTGAGCGCACCATCTCATCCATCAAGCGCAAGATGGGAACCAATCATAAGGTATCCATCGACGGCAAGGAATACACGCCTCAGGAGATTTCCGCAATGATCCTGCAGAAGCTGAAGAAGGACGCGGAGTCCTATCTGGGCGAGACGGTCACGCAGGCCGTCATCACCGTGCCCGCCTACTTCTCCGACTCCCAGCGCCAGGCGACCAAGGACGCCGGCAGGATCGCGGGGCTTGAAGTGATGCGCATCATCAATGAGCCGACCGCGGCTTCGCTTGCCTACGGCCTTGACAAGGAAAAACCGCACAAGATCCTGGTGTACGACCTGGGCGGAGGCACCTTCGACGTGAGCATCCTGGAGATCGGCGACGGCGTGTTTGAAGTGCTGGCGACCAACGGCGACACCAGACTGGGCGGCGACGACTTTGACGACAGGATCGTGGATTACATCGCCGAGACCTTCCGCAAGGAAAACGGGATCGATCTGAAGAAGGACCGCATGGCCTGGCAGCGGCTGAAGGAAGCGGCCGAGAAGGCCAAGATCGACCTTTCCGGCGTCATGGCCGCCAACATCAACCTGCCGTTCATCACCGCAGACGCAAGCGGGCCCAAGCATCTGGACATCACCCTGACCCGAGCCAAGTTCAACGAACTGACCTATGATCTGGTCGAGCGGACCATCGGGCCGATGCAGACCGCGCTGAAGGATGCCAATCTGACAGTCTCCCAGATCGAGAAGGTCATCCTTGTGGGCGGATCCACCCGCATCCCCGCAGTGCAGGAAGCCGTAAAGAACGTGACCGGCAAGGAGCCCTTCAAGGGGATCAACCCGGACGAGTGCGTCGCCATCGGCGCCGCCATCCAGGCGGGCGTCCTGGGCGGCGAGGTCAAGGACGTGCTGCTGCTGGACGTCACGCCGCTCAGCCTCGGCATTGAGACGGAAGGGCACATCTTCACCAAGCTCATTGAGCGCAATACCACCATCCCGACAGAGAAATCCCAGATCTTCTCAACCGCTGCCGACGGACAGACGACCGTTGAGATCCACGTGCTGCAGGGCGAGCGCCCCATGGCGTACGACAACAAGACCCTGGGCCGCTTCCAGCTGACAGGCATCCCGGCCGCGCCCCGCGGCGTACCGCAGATCGAGGTCAAGTTCACCATCGACAAGAACGGCATCGTATCCGTTACCGCCAAGGACATGGGCACCGGCAATACCCAGAACGTCACGATCACCGCTTCGACCAACCTGACGGAGGACGAGATCAAGCAGCGCGTCAAGGAAGCGGAGCAGTTTGCCGAGGAGGACAAGCGCCGCAAGGAAGAAGTCGAGATCCTCAACCGCGCCGACAGCTTCCAGTATGAGATCGAGAAACAGCTGCGCGAGAACGGCGACAAACTGTCCAGCGAGGATAAAGCGACTGTCAGGAGCGAGATCGACGCCTTCAAGAAGGTCCGCGAGGGCGGCAACGCCCAGGCCATCAAGTCGGCGATGGATGAAGCCACCCAGAAGATATACACCATCTTTGGAAAGCTGTACCAGAACCAGGGCGGCGGACAGGGACAGGGCGGACCGTCCTCTGAACCGGGCGGAACCCAGGCCAATCCCGACGGCAGCGTCGATGTCGAGGGGGATGTCCATTAAGTCAGCCCAGGCGTCAGGCCGGCCGGTGGCCGGCCTGATTTGCCGGGAGGCGAAAGGATACTATGGCAGCCAAACGTGATTATTATGAGGTACTGGGCGTCGACCGAAAGGCGAGCACGGAGGAGATCAAAAGAGCCTACCGTAAGCTGGCCAAGGAGTCGCACCCCGACCTTCATCCGAATGACAAGACGGCTGAGGCGCGGTTCAAGGAGATCAACGAAGCCAACGAAGTGCTGTCAGACCCTCAGAAACGCGCCGCCTATGACCAGTATGGGATGGACGGCCCCCCCACGGGCGGGTTCGGAGGCTTCGGCGGGTTCGACGGCAGCGGATTCAGCGGGTTCGACTCCATCTTTGACCAGCTGTTCGGCGGCGGAGCAGGCGGACGCGCCCAGCGGCGCAATGCGCCGATCCGCGGCCGGGACATCCTGTTCAACATGCGCATCGAGTTTGAGGAGGCCGCCTTCGGCGCATCCAAGTCATTTGACTTCCTGCGCGCGGAACTGTGCTGCTCCTGCAAGGGGACCGGCGGCAAGGACGGCGCGAAACCAACACCCTGTCCGGCGTGCAAGGGCACCGGGCAGGTACGTTCCGGCGGGGGTTTCATGGTCACCGTGCGGACCTGCACGTCCTGCGGCGGAAGCGGCCAGGTGGTCTCCGATCCCTGCGCCGCCTGTTCCGGTACCGGCCGTGTGAGGAACAAGCGCACCGCCAGCATCACCATTCCCCCGGGCGCTGACGACGGCCAGGTATTTGTGATGACCGGCCAGGGTGAACCCGGGCAGAACGGCGGCCCCAGCGGCGACCTGCAGATCGCCATCAGCGTCAAGCCGCACAAGCTGTTCAAGCGCGAGGGCACCACGCTGTATCTGGACATGCCGATCTCCTTCACCCAGGCAGCCCTTGGCGCGACGATCGACATCCCCACATTGAAGAACAAGATCAGCCACAAGATCCCCGAAGGCACCCAGGAAGGCGCGCTGCTGCGCATCAAAGGCGAGGGCATCCAGCAGCTTCACGGTTCTTCCCGCGGCGACCTGGTTGTCCGGGTGCACGTGGAGATCCCGAAGCGCCTGAGCGAGAAGCAGAAGGAACTGCTGCGCGCTTTTGACCAGGCCAGCACAGGAAAAGAATATGAGAACAGGAAAAGTTTCCTGGACAGGGTCAAGGAATTGTTCTGATACTGAGAAAGAGTCCGGCCTCAGGGCAGGCAAAGAAAAGGCAACGCTTCCCGTCTGCGGTGTCTTTTTTATGGTATATGTCAGGTTCAGCCCTTTGCCGACGTGTGGAAATCAACGTTTCACCAGCGCGCCGATATGATCCATGAATCTCCTGACATACTCCTTTGCCAGTTTTTCATCCTTTGCCTCGGCACACAGGCGGACCAGCGGCTCGGTGCCCGAGAACCGGCAGACGGCGAAGCTGCCTTCCGTAAAATAGACCTTGCACCCATCCAGATAGGCAACGCGGTCGATCGGCGTTCCAAAATCCGGCAGGTTCCTCCGTTCCATCAAGTCACGGTATACGGTGTCTTTTCCCCCGGCCGGGAGGGGCAGGCTCTCTTCAGCCATCGCATGGCTGCCAAGCCTGGCGTACAGGCTGTCCATGATCTGGGATGGGCTCTTGTTCAGCGCGCAGATCGCCTCGACAAACAATGCCGCCGCATAGACCGAATCCTTGCCGGGAATGTGTCCGCGGACCGTCAGCCCGCCTGAGGACTCGCCCCCCAGAACCGCGTCCACCTCATCAAGTTTGCCGGATATATGCTTGAAACCGACCGGCACTTCGTAGCACTTCTCCCCGAAGGACTCCGCCAGCCTGTCCAGCATGTGCGTGGTGGACATGTTGCGCACCACCGGCCCGGACCAGCCCTTGTACTCGTGGAGATAGTAATACAGGAGCACGAGGATCTCATTGGCGGTCATGTAGCGGCCGTTGCTGTCGATGATCCCAAGACGGTCGCCGTCGCCGTCAAAGGCGATGCCGAGGTCATACCCCTGCTTCGTCACCTTCTGGCGCAGTTCAAACAGGCTCATCTCGCTCGGCGCCGGCAGATGCCCGCCGAAGTATGCGTCCCGCTCAAAGTGGATGTGGTCCACCGTGCAGCGTGCGCTGTACAGCAGGACCATCAGCGGATAAGCGCCGGAACCGTACATTGGGTCAAACAGGATCCGGAGGCCGCGTTCACGGATCACGTCCATGCGGATCCTGGACTGGATGTCGTCGATGAAATCATTGAAGGGGTTCTTCAGATAGGTTACAAGCCCCTTTTCCTCAGCGAGGGAAAACGGGATGGATCCGGGCTCCCTTCCTTCCTTCACCGCCCTTTCGACGTGCTCCTCCAGACGCTTTGTGGTCTCTTCCGGGGCGTCGCGTCCACCCTGAACGATCAGCTTGATGCCGTTATATGCGGGCGGATTGTGGCTGGCGGTCACCTGGACGCCATAGAACAATCCTTTTGTCTTGACAGTATGCATGACCAGCGGGGTGGGGGCCGTGCGTTTCATAAACCATACACTGATCCCCTGAGAGCAAAGCGTCTCCGCGATCCAGCGGGCAGCGTCAAAGGACAGGAAACGCCGGTCAAAGCCCACCATGACCGGTTTGTCCTGCTGATTTTCTTCAAGGATCATCTCCGCCAGGCCTTGGGCTGCCTTGCGGATGTTATCATAGATAAAGTCCTTGCCGATGATCCCCCGCCATCCGCCTGTGCCGAACCTGATCATATCAACACCTCAATTCATATCCTGCGCGATGTGATGATTATACTGCTGTTCAGCCAAAATGTCAGGTACCGCAGGAATACATCCCCAGCCCCTGTCCGAAGAAAAGAATAACCCTGAGCCTATACGGACTGCAGGGTCATCTGGCGCACCCGGCGGGATTCGAACCCACGGCCTTCAGAGTCGGAGTCTGACGCTCTATCCAGCTGAGCTACGGGAGCGTGATGCCTTGAAAATCAAGCGTTTTCAAGGCGGTTGAAGTGTAGCACAATCAAAGGAACATGTCAATTTACAGGATATGCAGAGTTTTCCAACTTTTACCACAGACAGATGAATCGGCTGCCCACAGCCGCATGCCTTGTAGTATGATGGAAGCACGGAAAGGGAGGTCAGGAAATGAGCTGCATCGTCATCATCGGCGCCGGCATGATGGGTTCCGCCATGAGCATGCCGGCAAGGGACCGGGAGCATGAAGTCCGCATTGTGGGCACGCCGCTTGACAGGGATATCATCGTTCATGCGCAGGAAACCGGGCGCCATTTGAGCATGAATCGGGCTCTGCCGGAAGGTGTCCTGTTCTGTCAGTTCAGCGAGGCGGAATCGGCGCTTGCGGGCGTTGACCTGGTCATATGCGGAGTGAGCAGCTTTGGCGTCGACTGGTTCGCGCGGGAAGCCGTGCCGCTGATTCCGGACGGCGTCCCGGTGCTGATGGTGACCAAGGGCCTTTTGAACCATCCGGACGGCAGCCTGGAAGCATTCCCCCATTATCTCGCACGGATGACGGGCAGGAGTCATTCCTTCTGCGCGGTCGGCGGCCCGTGTACAAGCTATGAGCTGGCAGACCGGCAGCATTCCTCCGTGGTCTTCTGCGGGGAGGATGAGCGGGCGCTCCGTCTGTTCCGGGATGCGCTCAGGACGGATTATTACCACGTCAGCCTCTCGGATGACGTCACAGGAGTGGAGTGCGTGGCGGCGATGAAGAACGCCTACGCGCTGGCGGTCAGCCTGGCCGTGGGCCTGCACGAAAAGGAACACGGCCGGGATGCGGCGCAGGCCTACAATCCGCAAGCCGCGCTGTTCGGGCAGAGCGTGCGGGAGATCCGGAGGATGCTGAAGCTTGTAGGCGGGAGGGATGAAAACATCGTGTACGGCGCGGGCGATCTCTACGTCACAGTGTTCGGCGGGCGCACGCGCAGGCTGGGCACCCTGCTGGGCCGGGGGCTGAGCATTTCTGAGGCCCTGGGACAGCTTGAAGGCATCACGCTGGAGTCCGCCGTCATAGCGGGCCGTACGGTGAGCGCCCTGAAAGCACTTGCAAAGCGGGGAAGAACGGTCACAGGTGAGTTCCCCCTGCTGATGCACGTCGGGGATCTGCTTGAAGGGAACCGCACAGAGGGCATTCCCTGGTCGGCATTTGAAACGGTTGAAAGGCCGGAATAGGCGGTTCCCGGGCATCCCGGCATCCCCGGACCGCGCGCGGGACGGGCTTTGCCCGGATTATTTCGGTTTTTTATAGCACCGTACGGCGATTCTGTGGTAGAATATATGCGTACATCATTCGGTTCCATATTATAATTGAGGAGGAAAAGATGAGAAAGACCAGAATGCGCGCCGTAGCGCTTTTCGCATCCCTATTGCTTGTGCTGGGAATGATCCCGGCAGTCGCCGAGACCCAGACCCAGGTCCCCGGATTGGAAGCCCTGCTGGCAAACAGCGGGAACCAGCGCGTTGAGGTAAAGGTGCAGATCAATCCGCAGGCCGCCGCCATCCTCTCGATGATGACGGGTGAAATGCCTGAGGAGGGAGCTACTTCCGTCATCTCGACCGTCATCAGCGCCATCAACAAGCTCAAAGTCTCAGTCTTGGCCGGCAAGAGCGGCGTTTCCGCCGTGATCGGGACGGATGCGGCCTCCCTGATGGATTTCCAGGCATCGGCTGATCCGGAGACCTTTGAAACCCACATCACCAGCAGCATGCTGCCCGGGCTGGCATTGAGTGTCGACCCTGCAATGATCAAAAAAGTGATGGGCCAGATGTCCCAGGGCCAGTCGGATCCCAACGAAGCCCTGAAGATCTTCCAGCTCCACGCTGAAGCCCTGGGGGGGATCCTCAAGGAGGCCGCCGCCGCATTCAAAGCGGAGGAAGGCAGTTTTGTCATCGAAGGTTACGGCACTTTTACCAAACGCACACAGGTGACCCTGACGACCAGCTTCCTTGCCGGGGTGCTTGAGAAGCTGGCTGCCCTTTACAAGAAGGGCGAAGTCCCGCACAAGGAGTACATGGAGAAACTCACCGCCTCCGTCGGCCAGGTGGCGGGCGATAAGCTGCCTGAAGGCAGTTTCGACCTGGGCATGCTGCTGGACGCTGCGGCGGCCAAGGCAAAAGCCGAACCGGACAAAACGATCCTGACCGGCTGGGTATATGAAGGTGAGAAAGCGCTCTACATCGACGCGGCAACGCCTGAAGACATCTCACAGCCCGCAAAGATCGACGTTCTCTTCACCGGGGAAGGCGGCAACACCACCCTCAGCGTCAAGCTGATTGGCAAAGCCTCCACCTTCACGGCTGGCGAGACTGAAAAGTCCGCGGCGCTTGACTGGGCAGCGATCGAAAAAGATATCCTCAGCGGACAGAACTTCATGGATACCATGATGAAACTGAACGTCAAGACGACATCTGAACTGCCCAGCATGACCACACAGGTGACCCTTGACCTGAACATGGGCGGAATGAATATTGGTCTGAAACTCAACGGCAGCAGCCGCCTGGACACGATGGAGAGCAATTTCTCCGTCAGCCTGTCGATGAATTCTCCCGAACCCCTGCTGACCTTCTCGGTCTCCTCCAAGAAAACCGATGAGCAGCCGGCGGCCCCGCAGCTTGAGGGCACAACGGCCATGGTCATCAAAGAGACTGGCCTGAGCGAGGAAGACAAGGCCATGCTGCAAGCGAGCCTTCAGAAAGCCATCCCTGCACTGCTGGAGAAACTGACCGCCGCGATGCCTGAAGAAGGCCCCGTATTGATGCAGATGCTCCAGACAATGCTGGTCCCGCAGCAGCCGATTCCCACCGAGGGGACAACGCCTGAAGCGGTCGTTGAGCCGACTCCCGTCAATCCCTGATCTGCGAAACACTCATTTCCGCAGCGGAGCCGGCCGGCTCCGCTTTCTTTTCTACCCTGAACCGCGTCCACCCGCCCGCATCACTTGCGGCGGGCGGAGCAACACAGGTATACTGAGGCAGGAAGGTGGGAAGCAGATGGGCAACGAGCTGAAGGAAACGTTCGTCTCCGGCGAGACGCTATATAATGGCAGGATCATCACAGTCGAAAAGTGGCAGGTCCTGCTTCCAGACGGAAGGGAAGCAGAGCGTGAGATCGTGCTGCACAAGGGCGCCGCGGCAGTGGTGCCGGTGGACGCCAGAGGGTACGTGACCCTGGTGCGCCAGCACCGCGTGGCCATCGGGCGCTTTACCCTAGAGATCCCGGCCGGCAAACTGGATGACGCGAACGAGGACCCCTTTGATTGCGCAAGGCGTGAACTGGAGGAAGAAACGGGGCTGATCGCCAGAAAATGGCAGAAGATGGCCCACGTGGTCACAACACCCGGCTTCTGCACGGAACGCATCGCGCTCTACCTGGCCACCGAACTGACCCAGGCCGCCGCCCACACCGATCCTGACGAATTTCTGCACGTCGTCCGTCTGCCGCTGTCGGAGGCTGCATCCATGGTCATGCGCGGAGAGATCGAGGACGCGAAGACCTGCCTGGGCCTTCTCATGGCGCAAAGGGAACTCAGCGAACGGGTATTCCCGCAGGGGGAAGGCATGCTGAAGCCCTCGATGCGCCCCGCCCCGTACCCGCAGGCCAGCTGCTGATCAAAATCAATATCCCGGGCGGGTGCGGCGCTGTCAGCAAAAGATTTGTCAGTCAGTCTATGAAACTCAGGATATGAAGCAAAGGAGGGCATCCGTGGCGCAGAAAACCGGACGTTGGGCGATGGCAGCCCTGGTCATCCTGTTCCTGTTCCTGCTGGCCTTCGGGATCCTGACGGCCATCTACGGCGCGGAGAAGCACCGCCGTGATCCCGGATTGGCGCAGCCCGCCCAGGCATTGACAGTCCTCCCAATCCGGAGAAGTGAATGAAGGCGATATCAAAAGCGCCGTGGTATATCAATTGGCTCCGACGCCCAGGTATTCTTCGATGCGGATGCAGCATCATGACCCCAAGGCTCCTGCTGCGCAAGCCGATGCGCCGTGACGCCCGGCAGTTCCACGCCTGGGCCAGCGATCCGGAGGTTGCGCGCTACGTGTTCTGGGATCCTCACAAGACCCTTTCCCAGACCCGCTCCGTCCTTCGGGCCATGCTCTCCCAGAACAGACTGCGCGGCCTTTCTTCCTTTGCCATCGTCAGGCAAAGGGACCTGCGGATGATCGGCACCATAGGTCTGGTATGGCGCGACTGGCAGAACAACTCCGCGGAAGCGGGATTTTCCCTGGCAAAGGACTGCTGGGGCCAGGGACTGATGACCGAGGCGCTCACCGCCTTCCTGCGCCTGATGTTTGAGGAATACGGCATCAACCGCATCGAAGCCCAGCACGACGTGCGGAACCGCGCTTCCGGCAAGGTGATGGAAAAAGTGGGGATGCGGCTGGAGGGCGTCCTGCGCTCGCGCCTTTACTACAAAGGGGAACAGGCCGATGTCGCCCTGTACGCCGCGCTGAGGGATGAATGGCTGGACGCGCAACAGGGAAAAGACGCTCCGCGCTGAACTGCTCCGCAAGTCCGCGGCCTGTGAAGCGACGCATCTGCGGGTAAACTGATTTCTTTCCCAGGCGTCATCGGCATCAGTAAGCCTGCTCCCGAACAGGAGCAGGCTTTGATGAAAAACGGAAAACGGCGGGAATAAGCCGGTTTAGCAGGGATTCATGAGCCTTCCCCCATTTCAGCCGTTCCGTTCAGCCATGACCGTCTCATCTTCCTGCAGGACGCGGTACATTTCAGCCGCTGATTCCTTTCGCACCGTTTCCTGGATGCGGGTCACCTCGTAGCGCCCCACACGGCTGCCGAAGCGGATCTCAAGCACGTCGCCTTCCCTGACCTCTGCTCCCGCTTTCGCGGCGCGGCCGTTGATGCTGGCGCGTCCGCCGTCACAGGCCTCCTTGGCAACGGTGCGGCGCTTGATGATGCGGGAAACCTTCAGAAACTTGTCCAGTCGCATATTGACCTTTCACCAATCAACATCCATCAGGGAACTAATAAAAACTGCCGCGCCGTGGCGCAGCAGTTTTGAGACTGAAGAATGATCGTCAGTTCAGCTGATCCTTGAACGCTTTGCTGGCCTTGAAGGCGGGGGCCTTGGAAGCCTTCACCTTGATCTCCTCGCCGGTGCGCGGGTTGCGCGCGACACGGGCCGGGCGTTTCCTCGACTCGAAGGTGCCAAAGCCGATGAGTTGAACCTTCTCGCCCTTCTTGAGCGTCTTCTGGATGGTCGTGATGACGGCGTTGACCGCTTTGTCGGCGTCTACTTTCTTCAGTTCAGTTGCTTTTGCCACGGCGGCAATCAATTCTGTTTTATTCATGTGCATCCCTCCTCTTTGTCGGTTTTGGAAGTAAAATGACCGTGTCTATCCTTTACTTCGTTCCCAGTATACCCCGAAATCGTTGATTGTCAACATATTCAGGCTTTTGTTTTCACTTTTTATCTCATTTTCCATCCATACGAAGCGCCGGATAAACTTATCCGTCGCTTTTCTGAGGGTTTCATCGGCCGACAAGCCCATCAGACGCGCTGTGTTGACGCAGGAGAACAGCAGATTGCCAAGCTCCTCTTCCGCGCCTTTGCCGTCCCTCAGCGCATCCGCGAGTTCATCCGCCTCCTCATGCACCTTTCCAAGGGTTTCTTCAGGCTTGTTCCAGTCAAAGCCTGCCCTGGCGGCCAGTTTCTGCACCTTTTCAGCCCGCAGAAGCGAAGCAAGCCCCTTGGAGATGTTCCCCATCGCTTCGCCAGGACTGCTCTCGCCATGCTCCTTCTGTTTGATCAGGTCCCAGTTTTTCAGAACCTCCCCCGAAGTATCCAGCTTGAGTTCGCCAAACACGTGCGGGTGCCGCCTGATGAGCTTGCGGCAGATGGCGCGCAGCATGTCGCCCCAGGTGAAGGTGGCGTACTCCTCCCCCATGACAGCCTGGAAAGCCAGCTGCAGAAAGACGTCGCCCAGTTCGTCCGCGGCCTCTTCCCAATTCTCTTCCATCAAGGCGCAGGATGCCTCGTTTGCTTCCTCCACCAGATATTTTGCCAGGGACTGGTGGGTCTGCTCCCTGTCCCAGGGGCAGCCGTCCGGCGCGCGCAGCCTCTGCATCAGGGCCAGCAGGTCTTCCGGATCAAACGCGGTTTTCTCAAGAAGCCCGGAGGGAAACACAATAAACCCAGCCGTGTGGTCATAGCGCGGCTGCCGGTCCAGTTCGCACAGGGGCAACCGGAGACCTTTGCGGACGGATGATTCCGAAGGCGGAAAAAACAGGATCTCCGCCTCCTCGCCATATTTCCCCATCACTTTCAGCTTGACCTCGCCCGCCAGCCTCCTGCTGTCCAGCTCCACCACGCAGAGCGGCTGCTGGGCATTATGGACGACCAGATCCACGGCGACGGCAGTCAGCATGCTGCCTGCGGGATCCCTTTGCGAAATCATCGCCGTCTCAAGAGCTACCCCCGGCAGGATCCTGATGTTGCCGCCGGCAAGTGCCAGAAGCCTGCGGACGGTCTCGTCCCTGTTAGGATCAGGGACGGCATAGGTCAGAGCCTGCCGTGAAGCCCTGTCCATCAGCTGCTCCGCCGCGAGCCGGGTGAGCGTTTCAAAATCAAGGCTCTGTTCATACAGGCTGTCCAGGCTGTCAAATGCGATCCCCTCCCGGGCCAGCAGCGCAGCGGCGCCATGGCGCGCCGTGCGCAGGATGACATGCCGCGCCCTTTTCATCTGCTTGAGCGCGCCGAGGGTCAACAGGTCAGGGGATCCCGGTCCGAGGGCGACAATGGTAATTGAATGCATTTACAGTCCTTTCCGAAACCGCGCGGGCAGGTCGCTTTGCTTGACCGCGCCGGCTTTAACGGCAGCAGCAATGAAAACAATGACTGCCGTCATGACAGTAAGCCCCATGAGCAGCCAGCTTTCCCGTAGCTGTGGCTTGAGAAACAAGGTTGCACCCAATACGGGGACCGCCATCGCCATGGTCGCCAGGGCAGGGCGAAGAATAAGATCCCGCAAGTCTATTCTCATTCCCGCATATTTGGCAACATAATGGATATTCAGGCTGGCGCTGAGGATATAGCAGGCCAATGACGACCATGGGGCGCCGAAGATGTTGAGGCCGGGGTCCCTGACAGCAGCATATTCAATCATGATATTGACAGCGATTCCTGCAAAAAGGGTATACATCGGGATCCGCTGTTTATATAACCCCTGAAGGATGCCGCTGGAAGCCTGCACCAAGGTGAACACGGCAATGGTCAGCGCGCTCACGCTGAGAAGCTGTCCGCCCAGCTGCAGTTGCGCGGAGGTGTATTTCCCCCCGCCGAAAAGCAGGAAGAGGATGGGCTCAGCCAGCAGGCTCATCCCCACTGAACTGGGCAGGCCGATGACCAGCGCGAGACGTAGCCCGGATGCAGCATCACGTCTGATTCCCGGCAAATCCCCGGAGGCGCGCTTTGAAGAGATGGAAGGCACCAGGTTGGACGCCATGGCCATCGCCAGCGCTGTGGGCACGTTGATGAGGGGAATGACCAGTCCGGAGTATATGCCATAGTTCGATAACGCATCCGCCTCGGGTAGATACGCCTGCATCAGCCGGACGAGCATGAAACTGTCCACCGTCCCCGCCAGCGGTACGATGCAGGCCCCGATGGTGATGGGCACGGCGGAGAAAATCAGTTCCCGCGTCATGCGACGCCAATTAGCCGGCGGCCTGAGATCCGATGAGACAGCCTGGGCCAGCTGCGGCCGAAGGATGACATAGTCTACCGCCATATACAGCAGGGCGGCGGCCTCCGCGATGGTGGTACCCAGCAAAGCGCCTGCTGCTCCCATGGCATAGCCGCCGCGAAGCATAAAGCTGTTTGCCAGGGGCAGCGCTACGCCAATCTTGCCCACCTGCTCGATCAATTGGCTGACTGCTGTGGGGACCATGCGCCGCTGTCCCTGCATGTAGCCGCGGAAAGCGCTCATCACACAGACCAGCAGAACGCTTGGCGCAATGAAGCGAAAACCCAAAACCGACTCCATCGTGCCGGTCGCTCGTGCGAGCTGCGGGCTGAACAAAAGCATCAGCGCTGTACTGAAAACGCCCAAGGCGGTCAGGATCAACAGAGCAAGTTCGAAAATCCTTTTGGTGCTGCGGATTTGACCAAGAGCCAGGTAAGAGGCCACCATGCGTGAAATGGCCACCGGGATACCGGCGGAGGAAATGGTCAGCAGGAGGTTGTAGCTGGGGAACACCTGCTGATATACGCCGATGCCTTCCGAGCCGATGAGGTTTGCCAGGGGGATCCTGTATAAAACACCGACGACCTTGCAGATCAGGCCGGCGATGCCCAGGATGGAGATGCCCCCCAGCAGGGAGCGCTGACTTGTTGTCATACGATTTATTATATCAGCCTTTCATTCTTTGGAAAAGAAAAAAGGAGGCGGTTTGAAGCCCGCATCCCATGGCGCCCGTGCGGCCCGGGAACCTACAGATCCGTTTCCTCCCCCTCACTGTCCGCGCCGTTTTGCGCAGCCTGGCTGCCAAAGTCATCCATCGGGTCCCGCCCTCCCTGAACAGGGATGGCGACAGGCCCTGGCGTGACCTCCGCCTCCTCCTTCACCGCGCGAGCGACGTCCACGATCCTGCTGCCTTCAGCCACCTTCATCAGGCGCACTCCCTGGGTGCTGCGCCCGGTCTGCCTGACGGTATCCGCCGGGGTGCGGATGATGGTCCCGTCGTCGGTGATGAGCAGGATGTCCTCGTCCTCCTGCACCATCAGAAGCGCCGCCAGAAGCCCGGTCTTGTCCGTCAGGTTCATCGCCTTGATGCCTTTGCCCGCGCGGCTGGTCGTCCTGTACAGATCAGGATCGGTCCGCTTGCCGTACCCCAGCTCCGTTACACAGAGCACCTGCGCGCCCTCCTCGATGGATGCCAGGGAAATGACCTCGTCATCCGTGTCAAGCCTCATGCTCCTCACCCCCATGCTCGTGCGGCCGGAGGGACGGATCTGTCTGTCCGTGAAACGGATGGCCTTGCCGCGGCGGGTCCCGAGCATCACGTCGCCGCCCTCGATGAGCACAGCGCCGATCAGGGAATCGCCCTCCCGAAGCTTCACGGCGATCAGGCCGGCGCTTCGGTTGCTGCGGAACTCCTTCAGCGGGGTCTTCTTGATCAGCCCAAAACGCGTGGCCATGATGAGGAACTGGCTCTCCCTGTCCTCCACCGGCACCGGGATCATGTTGGTCACCTTCTCATCCGGGAGAAGCGGCAGGATGTTGACGATGGCAGTGCCCCGCGCCGCGCGGCCTGCCTCCGGGATCTCGTAGCACTTGACGCTGTAGACGCGGCCCTGGCTGGTGAAGAAAAGCAGGTCATCATGTGAATAGACGGTGTACAGCTGTTCCGTGTAGTCCTCTTCCCTCAGGGCCAGCGCGGAGACGCCCTTGCCTCCCCTGGCCTGGGCGCGGTAGGTCGACTGCGAAAGCCGCTTGACATAGCCGAAATGCGACAGGGTGACCACCATGTCGTCCTTGGGGATCAGATCCTCGATGTCGATCTCGCCCTCAACGTCCTTGATTTCCGTCCTGCGGGCGTCGCCGTATTTCTCACGGATAAGGGAAAGCTCCTCCTTGATCACGCCCAGCAGTTTCCGCTCATCCGCGAGGATGGCCTCCAGATATGAGATGGTCTTGCGGGTCTCATCGTACTCCGCCTGCAGCTTGTCCGCCTCAAGGTTTGTCAGGCGGGCCAGGCGCATGTCCAGGATGGCCTGGGCCTGCTTGTCGCTGAAGGCGAATCGCTCCATCAGCCCCTGTTTCGCTTCCGCCGTATCCCTGGAAGAGCGGATCAGGTGCACGATGGCGTCGATATCGCCAAGCGCCTTGAGCAGGCCTTCCAGAATATGCGCGCGGGCCAGCGATTTGTCCAGGTCGTACCGTGTCCTGCGGGTGATCACGTCCTCCTGGTGGCGGATATAGTGATGGATAGCCTCCTTCAGGGTCAGAAGGCGCGGCTGCCCGTCCACCAGCGCCAGCATGATCACGCCGAACGTATCCTGGAGCTGAGTGTGCTTGTACAGGAAGCTGAGCACGACACTGCTCTGCGCGTCCCGCTTCAGCTCGATCACGATGCGCATGCCGTCGCGGTCAGATTCGTCCCGGATGTCGCTGATGCCTTCCAGGCGCTTCTCATGGACCAGTTCGGCGATCTTGGTGATCATCCTGGCCTTGTTGACCATATAGGGGATTTCCGTGATGACGATGCGGGTCCGGCCGTTGGGCAGGGTTTCCACTTCGCTTTTTCCGCGCACGGTGATGCGTCCCCTGCCGGTAAAATACGCCTCCCGGATGCCCGCACGCCCGAGGATGATGCCGCCTGTGGGAAAATCCGGGCCTTTGATATGCTCTGTCAGTTCGTCAAGGGTGATGTCCGGATCGTCGATCATGGCGATGGTGCCGGAAATCACCTCGCTGAGGTTGTGCGGGGGGATATTGGTCGCCATGCCGACCGCGATGCCGGATGAGCCGTTGACCAGCAGGTTGGGAAACCGGCTTGGCAATACGGTCGGCTGCATGAGCGACTCATCGAAGTTGGGATAGAAATCGACTGTGTCCTTGTCGATCTCGCCGATGAGGTGCCCGGCGATCCTGCTCATCCGTGCTTCGGTATAGCGCATGGCCGCGGCCTGGTCGCCGTCCACCGAGCCGAAGTTTCCCTGACCGTCCACCAAAAGGTAGCGGATGGAGAAGTCCTGCGCCAGGCGGACCATCGCGTCATACACAGATGAGTCGCCGTGCGGATGGTATTTGCCCAGCACATCCCCGACGATGCGCGCGCTTTTGCGGTAGGGTTTGTCGCTGGTCATGCCCAGTTCGCTCATCGCATACAGGATGCGGCGGTGCACCGGCTTCAGGCCGTCGCGCACGTCGGGAAGCGCGCGGTTGACGATCACGGCCATGGAATAGGCGATGAAAGATTTTTTTACTTCTTTTTCAAGCTCGGTCGAGACCAGTCTGTCGTTGATGTCGCTCATAATGTCTTACCGCCCGTTTCTTCACGCTCAGATATCAAGATCGGCCACCATGTTGTAGTTCTGCTCAATAAACTGCCGCCTCGGCTCCACCTGGTCGCCCATCAGGAGGGTGAAGGTCTCGTCGGCAGCGATGGCATCCGCCACGGTGACCTGCATCATGGTGCGGGTCTCGGGGTTCATCGTGGTGACCCATAACTGCTCGGCGGACATCTCCCCGAGGCCTTTGTAGCGCTGCAGCTCCGGCTTGGGGTCCCGTCCGATCTCGTTGAGCAGCGCTTCCAGCGCTTCATCGTTGTAGACATAGCGCTCCACCTTGTTCTTGGTGACCTTGTACAGGGGAGGCATCGCGATGTACACATAGCCCTTTTCAATCAGGGGGCGCATGTAGCGGTAAAAAAAGGTGAGCATCAGCACACGGATGTGCGCGCCGTCCACGTCCGCGTCCGTCATGCACACGATGCGGTGGTAGCGCAGCTTGGACAGGTCAAAATCCTGCCCGATACCGCAGCCGAAGACAGTGATCATGTTCTTGATCTCCTCATTCATCAGCACGCGGTCCAGGCGGGTCTTCTCAACGTTGAGGATCTTGCCCCGCAGCGGCAGAATGGCCTGAAACTCACGGTTTCGCCCGGACTTGGCCGAACCGCCGGCGGAGTTGCCCTCCACCAGGAAGATCTCGCACAAGGCCGGGTTGGTTTCGCTGCAGTCCGCCAGCTTGCCGGGCAGGGATGCGGATTCCAGCACCGTCTTGCGGCGCGCGATCTCACGGGCTTTCCGGGCGGCCTCCCGGGCACGCGCAGCGCCCAGGCAACGGTCCAGCATCACGCGGGCGACAGACGGATTCTCCTCCAGGTACGCGCTGATCTGCTCAAACACCAGGCTGTCGACGATCCCGCGCACCTCGGAATTGCCCAGCTTGGACTTTGTCTGCCCTTCAAACTGCGGCTCCCTGAGCTTGACCGAAACGACCGCCGCAAGGCTTTCCCTGACGTCTTCGCCCTTGAGATTGGCGTCCGCCTCCTTGAGGATCTTGTACCGGCGGCCATAATCATTCACGGCACGGGTCAGCGCAGAGTAAAACCCGACCAGATGGGTGCCCCCCTCCGGAGTGCGGACGTTGTTGGCGAAAGCGAAGGTGTTCTCCTGATAGGAGTCGTTGTACTGCAGGGCGATCTCAACCGCCACCTCGTTCTTCATCCCCTCGATGTAGATGGGTTCCGGGTGCAGCGGCGTCCTGTTCTTGTTGATATACTTGACAAACTCGACGATGCCGCCTTCGAAGTGATAATTCCGGTATTCCGCCGGCTCTGTGCGCTCATCGGTGATCTCGATGCGGACCCCCTTGTTCAGGAAGGACATCTCACGCATGCGTCCCTGCAGGACGTCAAAGCGGAAGGCCGCGTCCTGTTCAAAGATCCCGTCCGGGTTCTCCGGCGACTTGATGTCCGGCCAAAATCGCACGGCCGTGCCGGTATGGCCCGCAACGCCTGTGACGCGAAGGTCATACTCGATCTTCCCGCGGTTGTACTCCTGCTGATAGACGCGCCCGTTCTGGTAGACGAGGACCTCCATGTGCCTGGAAAGGGCGTTGACCACCGAAGCGCCGACGCCGTGCAGGCCGCCGGACACCTTGTAGCCCTCCCCGCCAAACTTGCCGCCCGCGTGCAGCACGGTCAGGCAGACCTCCACCGCAGGGCGCTTCAGCTTGGGATGCAGGCCGACCGGAAAGCCTCGGCCGTCGTCGGAGACGCTCAGGGAACCGTCCGGGTGCAGCGTGACCCGGATGTGGGTGCAGTAGCCGGCAAGGGCTTCGTCGATGGAGTTGTCCACGATCTCATAGACCAGGTGGTGAAGTCCGTTCTGGTCGGTCGATCCGATGTACATCCCGGGCCTTTTCCGGACCGCCTCCAGCCCTTCCAGAACCTGTATCTGTTTTTCATCGTACGCGGCATCCACGTGCGTGGCCATCGCGCTGACGTCCTGATGATTGTCAAAAGACATGCGATACCTCTTTTTCTAAGTCCGCAGGGCAGTTTTCTGCCCCTGCCATGAACGCCTTTCATTATAGCATAATCTGGTAGAAAATGAAAGGTTTGAACCCCTGGGAAACCCGGAGTCCTGACTCGAAATATATAAGAATTTTCTTCATTTTCCAAAGGACCTAGCGTCCTGTATTATTTGGTTATATGCCCACTGTGCCGGAAGGTCTGAAACCCGGCTCCATATCTGGTTTCAGGGTCGGTTTCAACGCTCTGCTCCGTTTGAACTGCCGGGATAAAAGGCTGAAGCGCACCGATGCCCTCCAGATACGGCGCAAGCCTAAAGGCGGTGTCCCGCTGCGCGAGCGCCATGGTTTTCAGGGCTGCCTGCCCCGAAAGGATCACCGGCTGGTAGTTGTTTATCTCCGGCGTGCCCGAAGGGCTCACGGGGATCAGGTTGATCTGGTGCCCCTGGTAGACGAGGTGTTCATCAAACCGAAGCTCCACGCGGGCGACTAAAGCGTATTGGGCGCGCAGTTCACGGTTGCCGCCAAAGGAAAAGTTGCCCAGCGAATAGATGACCGACACGTCTTCAATGATGTCCATTCCCTGCACAACGTGGGGATGATGCCCGATGATCACGTCGGCGCCGTTGCGGGCCAGCCAGGACGCCATTCGCTGCTGGTATTTGTCCCTCATCACGGAATACTCCGCGCCGCCATGCATGACGGCCACGATGGCATTGCATCCTGCTCTATTCAGTTCTTCCATGGACGCCGTCAGGTCTTCCCGGTTGATGATCCAGTGGCTGGCATAGCCGCCGATAAAGCCGATCCTGATCCCGTCCTTCTCATAGATATGGACGCTGTTCAGCCCTTCATTGGTGCCAAACCAGGCGATACCATGGGTTTCCAGCGCCTGGATGGTGCTGTCCGCGCCTGCTTTCCCGTAATCCAGGATGTGATTGTTGCCCAGGAAAGCCACCTCAACGCTTCCTTCAGTCAGGATGCGCACATAGTCAGAAGGCCCCCTGAAGTTATAGGTCTTTTTGGCCTTGCCCGTTTCGGCGTCATAAAAGACGTTCTCCAGGTTGACGATGGTGAGGTCATCCTGCTCGAAGAGCTGCTTTGTCTTCGCAAAAGGATAGCCATATCCATACTGGCTGATATAGGTGTGGAAGGAATAGCTTTTCTCCTGCAGTCGGTCTTCGCTGCCCAGGGTGCAGTCGCCTGTGAAGGTCAGCAGGATGCTTTTCCCATTTTCAGCCCCGGCGCCAACGAAGGCAAACATTGAAAAAACAAGGGCCAGCACTGCCAGCCTGTCCCGAAAACCCTTCAAACCACTCAAAAACATGGGTGGATTCTATCAAAATTGAGGGATCAAGTCAAGGAACCGGCCTCTTGACAGCGCGGATCCCCGGCGGTAAGATGCGGACAGACCGATGAGGAAGAAGAGTACCCGGACCCGCCTGAAACAAAGAGAGCCGACAGGGGTGTGAATGCGGCATGAAGGCATCCGGCGAATGGGCTTCCAAGGGCCGCCCGAAAAGGAAAACTGAGTAGGAGCGGACGGGAAACGCACCCGTTATCAAGGCGTCATGCGTGTCGGCGCATGGAGAGAGTGGGCTTTACAGCCAAATTGAGTGGTACCGCGGAATCATCCGCCTCAAGCAGTGATGTTTGAGGCGGTTTTTCTGTAAGGTACCCAAGCCGGCAGACTACAGGAACACGGAAAAAGGAAAGGAGACCCCACATGAAAAAGAAGAATGTCCTCCTGCTGTTCGCGCTTCTTCTGACCGCTGCGCTGCTGGCGGCGTCCGTCCCTGTGCTGGCTGAGCTGCGCGGCCCTATCCGGATTGGCATCGCGCAGTTCGCCGACCATCCATCGCTTGACAATTGTCGGGAAGGTTTTCTCACAGGGCTCGCGGAGTCCGGTTTCACGGACGGCCAGAACATCAAGATCGACTATCAGAACGCACAGGCGGACATGGGGCTGGCCGCCGGCATCGCCTCATCCTTTGTCGACAACAATTATGACCTGATCCTGGCGATCGCGACTCCGATGGCCATGACAGCGGTCAACACGGCCGACGGCAGGATCCCGGTGGTCTACTCCGCCGTATCCGCGCCGATTGAAGCGGGCCTCGCCTTTGAAAACGGCCTGTTTGACGGGAACGCCACCGGCACCAGCGATCAGATCCCTGTCAGGGACCAGCTTGCGCTCATCCGCGCCTTCCAGCCGGAAGCCAAAAAGATCGGGCTGCTCTACACCGTCGGGGAGATCAACAGCCAGGTGCAGTCCGCCCAGTACAAGGAAATGGCGGCGGAGTTCGGGTTTGAGATCATTGAGAGCACCGTCACCACAGGCGCTGACATCGCGCTCGCGCTTCCCTCCCTGATCCCGCAGGTCGACTGCCTGAGCATGCTGACTGACAACACCGTCGTGCAGTACCTGGACCTGGTGCTTGACCAGGCGGACAGCGCGGGCCTGCCGGTGTACGGAAGCGAGATCGAGCAGGTGAAACGCGGCTGCGTGGCGACCGTGGGGATCGACTACATCGCGCTTGGCCGTCAGACAGGGCTGATCGCCGCCAGGATCCTGAATGGCGATAAGGCAAACACGATCCCCTTTGAAGTGCTCAGGGACTTCGCGCTCTTCTACAACAGCCAGTCCCTGCAGCGCCTCGGAATGGCCCTGCCTGCCGGCCTGTCCGGCTCCATCACGGACGTCGCAAATTGATTGAAAGTCACCCCGGATCCGATTTGACCTGAAGGGAGTCCCCATGGCGTCCGTCTTCCAAAACTTCTTCAACACCCTGCCCTCCACGCTGGAGCAAGGCCTCATCTATGCCATGATGGCGCTGGGGGTCATGGTCACCTATCTGATCCTCGACTTCCCTGATTTGACGGTGGACGGCTCCTTCCCCCTGGGGGGAGCCGTCTGCTCCACCCTGGTCATTTCAGGCGTTTCCCCGATCCTCGCCCTGTGCGTGTCCGCTGCCTGCGGCGCCGCCGCGGGGCTCATCACCGGCCTGATCCACGTAAAACTCAGGATCCGCGCGCTCTTTTCAGGCATCATCGTCATGACGGCGCTGTACTCGGTGAACCTGAGGATCACCGGAGGCAGTTCCCTCATCTCCATCCCGCGGGACAAGGCGACCCTGTTCCGGAACAACGGGCTGGTACAATCCCTGCCCGAGGGCGTCGGCACCATCCTCATCGCACTGGCGCTGGTGCTTGCGGTCAAGGTCCTGCTGGACCTGTTTCTGAAGACCCGCCTTGGCCTGCTGCTGCGCGCGGCGGGGGACAACGACAAGGTGGTCACCTTGCTGGCCAGGGACAAGGGCAACGTCAAGATCGTCGGCCTGATGATCGCCAACGCGCTGGTCGCGCTGTCCGGGGGCATCCTCTGCCAGCAGCAGCGTCTGTTTGAGATCTCCATGGGGACGGGCGCGATGGTGCTCTCGCTGGCATCGGTCATCATCGGCGTCAACCTGTTCAAGCGGCTGGAGCGCGTCCGTTCCACGTCCAAGGTCATCGTCGGGGCTATCCTGTACAAAGCCTGCTACAGCCTGGCGATTTCCATCGGCCTGCGCCCGGGGGACATGAAACTTGTCACGGCCATGCTGTTCCTGGCGATCCTTTCCTCTGGCCTGCTCAGACGGAAGGGGGCGGTGCTGGATGCTTGAACTCAGGAACATCAGAAAAGTGTATAATCCTGGAACGGTCAGGGAACTGTGCCTGTTTGAGGGTTTCTCGATGAACGTCCCCAAAGGGCAGTTTGTATCCATCGTCGGTTCCAACGGCTCAGGCAAGACCTCGCTGCTCAACCTGCTCTGCGGTTCCATCATGCCCGATGCCGGCCAGATCCTGATATCAGGCCGGGACATCACCAGGATGCCCGAACACAGGCGGCTTTCCCGGATCGGCCGCATCCACCAGAATCCAGCGCTGGGCACCTGCGCCGGCATGACGATCCTGGAGAACCTTTCCCTGGCGGACAACAAGCAGAAAAAGATGAATCTGCTCCCCGGAACGGACAAAAGGCAGCTTCAACGCTACCGTGATATTCTCAGTCAGCTTGGGCTCGGCCTTGAAAACATGCTGTCAGCGAAAGCGGGCAGCCTCTCCGGCGGGCAGCGGCAGGCGCTGGCGATGACCATGAGTGTCATGACGCCGATCGACTTCCTGATCCTGGACGAGCATACCGCCGCGCTGGACCCCAAAACAAGCGACACCATCATGGCGCTCACGGATCGGGTCGTGCGCGAAAGGGGCCTGACGGCGCTGATGGTCACGCACAACCTGCGCTACGCGGTGACCTACGGCGACCGGCTGATGATGATGCACCAGGGCAGCGTGGTGATGGACAAGCAGGGGGAAGAGAAGAGGGACACCCGTCTTGAGGACGTGCTGAGTGTGTTTACGGAGATCAGCATTGAGCTTGGCAACTGACATGGCCATTAAGATGAAGAACAGGGAACTTTCGTGATACGGATCAGCAGCATTCATCTCCCGCCCGGGGCGGAACCGGACGCGCCGCTGAAGGCGGCGATCAAGCGGCTCTCACTCAGTCCGGATCAGGTGATCTCCTGGCGCATCAGCAGAAAGAGCCTCGATGCGCGCGACAAATCCCGCATCGAATTTGTTTTCACGATCGACCTGGCGGTCAAAGGGGATGAAGCCAGGCTCATCGCGCGCCATCAGGAAAAAGACGTCACGCTGACGCCCGAGCGAGCGCGGCTTTCCATCCCCAAAGGGAAGAAGACCTTGAAGGCGGCCGTCGTCGGGCTGGGCCCCTGCGGCCTGTTCGCGGCCCATTACCTTGCCGCGGCCGGGCTTGAGCCCCTCGTCCTTGAAAGGGGCCAGCCTGTGTCCGTCAGGGGGCGCAGTCTCAACGCGCTGATGTATCGGGGGATCCTGGACACGGAAAGCAACCTGCTGTTCGGCGAAGGCGGCGCGGGCACTTTTTCGGACGGCAAACTGACCACCGGCATCAAGGACCCGCTTTGCCGGGACGTGCTGGAACTCTTTGTGCGGCACGGCGCACCGGAGGAGATCCTTTGCCTTCAGCGCCCCCACATCGGTACGGACAAACTGCCGAAGGTCATCTCCTCCATGCGCCGCGAGATCGAGTCCCTGGGCGGCCGGGTACTCTTCGGCGCAAGGATGGACCGCCTCGTCTTTGACAAGGGCAGGCTGTGCGGCCTGCTGTATGAGAAGGACGGGATTGTGCATGAAGCGGAATGTGAAACGGTCATCCTGGCCGTCGGCCACTCCGCGCAGGACACCATCGCGTCCCTGTATCGGCAAAACCTTGCCATGTCGCCCAAAGCCTTCTCCGTCGGGGTGCGCATCGAACACCCCCAGTCCCTGATCGACCGCGCGCAGTATGGAAAAGCGGCGGAGACCGGACTGCTGCCGCCGGCGGAGTACCGTCTGTCGCACAGGCTGAAAGACGGCCGCGGCGCCTATACCTTCTGCATGTGCCCTGGCGGATGGGTCATGCCCTCCGCCAGCGAACAGGACGGCGTGTGCGTCAACGGGATGAGCAACTCCCGAAGGGACGGCAGGAATGCCAATGCCGCTCTGCTTGTGGAAGTCAGGCCGGAGGATTATCTGAAGGATGACGATCCGCTGAGCGGTTTTCGATACAGGCAGCATTATGAACGCCTGGCCTACGCATTGGGCGGCGGGGGATTCGTGGCACCCGGGCAACTGGTTTCCGATTTCCTGAAGGGTACCCCGTCCGCCGCGCCGGGCAGCGTCATGTCCAGCTATCGCCCAGGGGTTCACTTCACGGACCTGTCCGGCGCGCTGCCGGGTTTCGTGGTTGAAGGTATCAGGGAAGCGATCAGCGCCTTTGAGAGGAAATTGGCGGGTTTCGCACTGGACGACGCCGTGATGACGGGTGTGGAGACCCGCTCATCCTGCCCGATCCAGACCTTGAGGGACGGGCAGTTCCGATCGAGCCTGCCGGGGGTCTACCCGGCGGGGGAAGGGGCAGGGCGCGCGGGCGGGATCATGTCCGCGGCGGTCGACGGGCTGCGCTGCGCCATGGCAGCGGCGGGACAGGCCATGGCTGGATCATGACAAAAACCTGACAATATGGAAAAATGTGTCGGATAGTTGTATAATCATTTCCTGTTATCACCTCGCTGTCCCCCCCGCAGGCGAAGGCCCGCACCGGGATGTGAAAGGAGTCGAATTGGCAGGAAGCAGCAGCCCGGGCCGCAGGCGGCAGGAAATCGCCTACCGCGTGACCAGGGCAGTGCTGGGTCCTTATTTCAGTTGGCGGTTCAACCTCAAAGCCGATCCCCAGCCTGATTTTCCGGCGCCCTATATCGTCGTTTCCAACCATGTGACGGAACTGGATTTTCTGCTGCTTGCTGTCATGTTCAGAAAGCCGATGGGCTTCGTCGTCGGCCAGGGGCTTCTGCGCAGCAGACTGCTGAGGTTTCTGCTCGTCTGGCTGTATGGCTCCATCGCCAAGCAAAAGGGAACGGCGGACGTCCGGACCACCATGGGCATGATGCGCAGACTGAAAGAGGGCCGGAACGTCTGCCTGTTCGCGGAGGGCAACACCACCTTTGACGGCAGAACCGACGATATTCCCGAAGCGACAGGAAGCCTCATCCGCGCCGTGGGAGCCGGCCTCATCACCTGCCGGATCCAGGGCGGCTATTTTTCGCTGCCGCGCTGGGGCAGAGGCATCAGGCGGGGGCAGACGTCCTGCCGGGTGGTCAATTTGTACGATAAGGAATCCCTTCGGTCAATGGACGCGGAGGAGATCAACCGGCTGCTGGTCAGGGATCTGCATGCAGACGCCTATCAGGAACAGAGGATAGATCCGATTGCCTATCATGGAAAGCACCTTGCGGAGGGGATCGAGCACGCGCTGTACCTCTGCCCTTCCTGCTTAAAGCAGGGGACGGTCAAAGGCATCAAAGACCAGGTGAGGTGCAGCGCCTGCGGGATGCGGACACGCTATACCCCCTACGGCTCTTTTGAGGGAGATACGCCCTTCCCGGGCATCCGCGAATGGACGGACTGGCAGCGCGGGCGGATAAGGGACATGCTGGCAAACGGAGGAGAGGGAGCCGTTGTGACAGACGGCCCGCAGCGCCTCCTGCTTCAGGACGATGACGGCAGGCTTCGCAGGCATGCGTCCGGTGAAATGGGGATGGGAAGGGACTTTCTGAGGATCGGAGCGTTTGAGACAAAGCTCAGCAACATCGCCGGGCTTGAGATCTTCCGTAAAAACATCCTCCAGTTTACACTCAGGGACGGCCATCGGTTTCAGACAGAACCCTCCAGGGGTTTCTGCGCGCTGAAATACCGTGACCTGTACCGCATCATAGAATAAAAAGAGGTAACCGAATGGATTTTTCAAACCTGAACCGCGGGCTGTGGGACGTTTTTGTCTGGGGAGGCATCATCGCCCTGCTGCTCCTTTCTGCCAACATCATGACGCGAAAGATCGCCGTCATCCGGAAAAGCCTGATGCCGGTCGCCGCGCTTGCGGGCTTTATCCTTCTGGCCCTAAGGGCGGCCGGCATACTGAGGATCCCGCAGGGGCTTCTGGAGATGGTCACTTATCACGGCATCGCCATCGGCTTTATCGCGCTGTCGCTGAGAACGACCAAGGGGGAAACAGGCGGCCTGTTCGCCTTCAAGTCCGGGGCGCTGATCGTCTCCACCTATTTGGTGCAGGCGATCATCGGACTTACGATCTCAGTGCTGCTGTATTACACCATCATGCCCCGGCTTTTCCCAGCATCCGGCATCCTGCTGCCGATGGCCTACGGACAGGGCCCGGGGCAGGCGAACAACGTTGGAAGCACTTATGAGAGCCTGGGTTTTGCAGGCGGGCGGTCCTTCGGGCTCTCCCTTGCCGCGGCCGGTTATCTGACCGCCTGCCTGGTGGGCATCTGGTCCACCCACAGGATCCTCAGACGCAGGGGCGTCAGACGTACTGAACCGCAGTATGTCCCCGGCTCGGTGATGACCGAAGCGTTCCAGGAGGCCAATGAGGTGCCCCTGAGCGAATCATTGGACAGGCTGTCCATTCAGATCGCGCTGATCTCCGTTTCCTACCTGATCACTTACCTGATCACCCTGGGGCTCACCGCCGGCATCACCGCGCTGGTCCCCGGCGCTTCGAAGACCCTTTCCCCGCTGTTCTGGGGGTTCAATTTCATCACCGGTTCCCTGGTGGGAATGGGCGCGCGCGGGGTGCTGGGCCAATTGCGCAAATCCGGCTTGATGACCCGGCAGTATCAGAACAATTACCTGCTCAACCGCATCTCCGGACTGGCGTTTGACCTGATGATCGTGGCGGGCATCGCCTCCATCGACATCTCCGACCTTCAGGGCCTCTTGCTCCCCTTCCTGCTGATGGCCTTCGCGGGCGCCATTGTCACCTACGTTTACCTCAAGTACGTGATCCCGCGCATGACGCCGGATTTTGCCGACGAGAGCTTTGTCGCGATGTACGGGATGCTCACCGGAACCATCAGCTCGGGCATCCTGCCGCTGAGGCAGATCGACCCGGAGTTTAAAACGCCGGCGGCTGACCAGCTGGTGATCGGAAGCGGCACCGGCATCCTGTTCGGCGCGCCGATCCTGATCATGATCAGCCTGGCCCCCAACAGCATGGGCATGCTGCTGTTCACCATCTTCCTGTGCCTCATCTATCTGGCGGCGCTGGTCTGGTTCATGATCATCAGGAAAGAGAAGACAGGGAAAAGGAAGGCTTGAGGCATTTCACGCAACTCATAACGATTGGAGAGAAACGGCATGCTGCTCATCAAGGGGGGCGAGATCCACGACGGGATCCATCAGGAAGGCTACATCGCGGACATTCTGGTGAAGGACGGGAAGATCAGCAGGATCGGAAAGTCCATCAAAGCCGGGGACGCGGAAATCATCAATGCTTCAGGTCTGCGGGTCTATCCGGGGTTTGTAGACGCCCACAGCCACCTGGGCCTGGACGGCTACGGCATTGGCTATGAAGGCGCAGATTACAACGAGATGAACGACATCGTCAGCCCGCAGCTGCGCGGCATCGACGGTTTCAAGCCCGGCCAGCCGGACTTTCTGCATGCCGCGCTGGCAGGCGTCACCACGGTGAATACCGGCCCCGGCAGCGCGAACGTGCTGGGAGGGACCTTTCTGGCCGTAAAGACCGCCGGAAAACGCGCAGATGACATGCTGGTGAAAATGGAAACCGCGATGAAGTGCGCCTTTGGCGAGAACCCGAAGCGGGTCTACCGTGACAAGGGCGATTCCAGCCGGATGACCACTGCCGCCAAACTGCGGGAGATGCTGTTCAAGGCGTTTGAGTATGAAGAAAAGAAAAAGGCGGCTGGGAGCGACAAAAGCAAGTTTCCTCCCTTTGACATGAAGCTGGAAGCCCTCCTGCCGGTCATCCGCGGGGAAATGCCGCTGAAAGCCCATGCGCACGCCGCAGAAGACATCTTCACCGCCCTGCGCATCGCCAGGGAATTCAGCGTGAAGATCACGCTGGAACACGTCACGGAAGGTCATCTGATCGCGGAGGACCTGGCCAGGGAAGGCGTGCCGCTGGCCGTCGGCCCCTCGCTCACCGGCGCCAGCAAATTCGAGCTGCGCAACAAGACCTTTGAGACGCCCGGTGTCCTTGCGAAAGCCGGCTGCCTTGTCTCCATCATCACCGACGCGCCCGTCATTCCCCAGGAATACCTTCCCCTCTGCGCGGCGCTTGCCGTGAAGTCCGGCATGGATCCTTTCCAGGCCCTGCAGGCCATCACCATCAACCCCGCAGTCCATTCAGGCATCGCGGACAGGGTCGGCTCGCTGGAAGCGGGAAAGGACGCGGACATCGTGCTGATGAACGGCGACTGCCTCGACCCCGCGGTCAAGCCCGAGGCGGTGTTCATCCTGGGAAAAAGGGTCACGGTCTGAACAGCAAGCATCCATAAGCGCTCCAGCCAGGACATCACCATTCTGCCATCCAAGTGAAAAAGCGCCGCCTTGGAAGACGGCGCTGTTTTGCCCGGTGTCAATTCGGTTTTTCAGTCCTATGCATCCATATCCGCTGCATCCCCCGCAGGAGAAAAGCCAGCAGCAGGGTCAGCGCCCCAAGGATCAGCAGCCACCAGAAAACGCCAAGCGTTCCCCCGCCGACCGTGAACCAGCCGTTGGTTTGAAAATCCAGAAAGTAATAGGGCACGGCCCTGCCGTTGAAGCGGACGCCGGAGAACGAGAGGGCCAATGAAAAAACAACATAAGCGAAAGGAAGCGTCAGTCCGGTCAGCAGGGGCTGCCTTTCTTCCCGGGTATGCCTGAAAAGGATAAAGTCCAGGCAGGCCAGTAGGGGCACCAGGTTGTGTACGAAAAGATTGGCGGGGGAGGCAAGGTAAGAAAGCGGCACGGTCGGGACGAGCAGCAGGGAAAACACGATGAAGGTCAGGAGAATGCCCGAGGTCAGCGCGTACCTGACCCTCAGCAGCCAGCGCGGCAGGAGGAGCATTTCTCCTCTCCGTCCCGCTTTCAGGGCAAGGATCAGCAAGCCCCCGCCCATCACCGTCACAAGGATGTTGCTGATGTTGGTATAGTAAAGCAAGAATGGACCCGCAATGATCCCGCCCTGCCTCAGGCTGACAACCTGTCCAAGGGCACCGGCAGCCAGGATAAGCGCCTTGAGCGCGGCCGAAAATACGCGTTCCGCCCTGCCCGGCTGCGTTGTCACACCTGCCCCTGCGCCATCATGGCTTCGGCCACTTTCAGGAATCCGGCAATGTTCGCGCCGGCTACGTAGTTCTTCGGACAGCCGTACTTTTCTGCCGCCGCGCTGGTGTCGCTGAAGATCCGGTTCATGATGCTCCGGAGCTCCCGGTCCACCTCGTCAAAGGACCAGCCCAGCCGCATGGCGTTCTGGCTCATTTCCAGCGCGCTGACCGCGACGCCGCCCGCATTGGCCGCTTTGCCGGAAGCGAAGAGCACGCCTGCCTTCTGGAAGTGATCCGTCGCCTCGATGGTGGCGGGCATGTTGGCCCCCTCCGCCACTGCGATCACGCCGTTCTTCACCAGCGCTTCCGCGCTGGTGCGGTCCATTTCATTCTGCGTGGCGCAGGGCAGCGCCAGTTCGCAGGGCGTTTCCCATATGCCGGACGCGCCTTCACGATACCTCCCTGTGCCGATCAGGGAGGGGTAGCTGCTGATGCGGCCGCGCCTTGTCAGCTTGATCTCCTTCACAGCGTCAAGGTCGATGCCTTTCTTATCATGGATAAAGCCGTCAGAGTCGCTCATCGCGATGACGTTTGCCCCCATCTGCAAGGCCTTTTCAGCGGCGTAGATGGCGACGTTTCCGGAGCCGGAAATGACGGCGCGCATCCCGCTGATCTTGTGTCCGTTCTCCTTGAGCATTGCTTCGACCAGATACATCAGGCCATAGCCTGTTGCCTGGGTGCGGCCGTTGGATCCGCCGTAGGTCAGGCCCTTTCCGGTAAACGAGCCGTTATGCCGCCCCGTCAGACGCTTGTACTGGCCGTACAGATAGCCGACCTCCCTTGCGCCCACGCCGATATCGCCCGCCGGCACGTCGATGTCCGGGCCGATGTGGCGGTACAGCTCGTTCATCAGGCTCTGGCAGAAACACATGACCTCGTCGTCTGATTTCCCCTTTGGATCAAAATCGCTCCCGCCCTTCCCGCCGCCGATGGGAAGGCCGGTCAGGCTGTTCTTCAGCGTCTGTTCAAGCGCCAGGAACTTGAGAATGCTCAGGTTGACGCTGGGGTGAAAACGCAAGCCTCCCTTATACGGACCGATGGCGGAGGAAAACTGGACGCGGCAGGCCCGGTTCACGCGCGGCCGCCTTTGGTCATCAAGCCAGGGCACCCTGAAGATGATGATCCGCTCCGCTTCGACAAACCGCTCAAGTAATCCCGCCCTTTCATACTCAGGATGCTCGTCAAGCACAGGCGACAGGCTGGGCAGCATCTCACCGGCCGCCTGGAGAAACTCGTTTTCATGCGCACAGCGGGTCTCCAGGTCCTTCAGCACCTTCGCGGCATAGGCGTTCATATTCACATGTTACCCTTTCGATCCCTTAGCGCCGCTGCCTAAATTGGCAATGGCGGAGGAAATGATATCCGAATGAAACGACGTGATGTTTTTGTCTTTCTGTTCTTTCGCTTTCAGCGCGTCCCGGACCAGGCGGTCGACCAGATGCCGGTAGCGGAGGCCGCTTCCGGTCTTCTCCCACAGATAGAACGCCATGGAACCGGGGATGGTGTTGATCTCCGTGATGTACAGATCCCCTGTCTCGCGCGAAATCATGAAATCCACGCGCACGACGCCCTTGCAGTCCAGCGCCCTGAAGATATCCGCGGAAAGGGTCCTGACCTTCTCCGTCATCTTCTCGCCGATGGGCGCGGGGATGATCCGGGTCAAGGAAGCCATGCCGTTCTCACGGCTGCTTGCAAGATATTTGGTCTTGAAATCCAGCAGCTGGCCTTTTCGCACCGGCTGTTCCACCACCGAGGTTTCGACCGCGTCATCAAAGCCAAGCACGGAGCAGTTCACCTCAAGGGGATCATCCAGCCCTTTCTCGACGAGGCAGCGGCGGTCCAGCGAGAAAGCGAGCCTGAGCGCGTCGGCGAGCTGCCGACGGTCATCTGCCCGGCTCACACCGATGGAGGAGCCGAGGTTCGCGGGCTTGACAAACACGGGATAGGGAAGGCTGGCTTCGACCTTATCGCAGGCGGCTTCAGCGTCCTTCTCAAACTCGCTCCGCGAAAGCGACGTGTCCGGCAGAACGGGAAATCCGCACCCGGCAAACAGCCGCTTCATCATGATCTTGTCCATGCCCACAGCGCTCCCGGCTACGCCTGTGGAGGCATAGGGCACGTCCATCATCTCCAGCAGCCCCTGCAGGGTGCCGTCCTCTCCGTTCAGTCCGTGCATCACCGGGATCACGCAGTCCAGCCGCGCGGCGACACATCGCTTTTCCCCGGCAAACAGCCTTCCCCGCTCAAAGGCCATCAGGGCGCGGGAGCCTGAGGTCAGATCGGGGAACACGCGGGTCAGGCCGCTGGCGCGCGGATCAAAGTCCAGGTAGGTCTCCAGTTTCCACAGCGCGCCGCCGATGAACCACTCGCCTCTTTTTGAGATATAGACCGGAATGACCTCATACCTGAAGGGATCGGCCATGCAGGCAAGCTGGAGCGCGCTGATGATGGACACTTCATGTTCGCAGCTCCTGCTGCCAAAGAGGATGCCCAGCTGCAGTCTGTCAGGCATACGCACTCACCCCCTCAGCTGTAATGGTCGGGCAGGTCATTCTCATACAGCACCACGTCACCAGGGCCGCAGTTCTCCTGAACGAACTCATTTGCCTGCGCCAGGGAAGCGAACACGTGGACGTTCTCCTCCGCCATGCCGTTTTCAAGCAGCCCCTCCCTGATCGGCCTGGTATGCTTTTCCCCCACCAGAAGGGCCATCTGCGCGACCGCGGCGATGTCGCTGCCCAGCCTGCGGTTGGACTGCTCCTCCTGCCGGCCCAGCTCTATGAACCCGGGCGTGACCACGACATGCCGTCCCGGATATGAAGAGAGCACCTGCAGCGCCTTGCGGCTTGAATCCGGGTTGGAATTGAACCCGTTGTTGATGACTTTGTATCCCTTCCCGCGCGTGGTGACCTGAAGGCGGGACGCGGGGGGATTGACCGAAATCAGGGCATTCCGGATCTCCTCCGGGGTGATGCCGTAATGCATCGCCATTAGGGCGGCGAGCAGGATGTTTCGTATGTTGTGATCTCCCGCCAGCCTCGTCTCACAGGCCAGGCGCTCCCCTGAGGGCAGGCAAAGCGTGAACCGGCTGCCTTCAGGAAACAGGTCCAGGTCCTCCGCCCACAGATCGCTGCCGGGGATGCCCGCCAGGGCTTTAGGGATACTGGTTTTCTCATAGTAACCACTCACGTATTTTCCGTCGAAGTTGAACACAGCGAAACCGTGCTTGGGCAGGCCGCGGATGAGGTCATACTTGGTTCTCCCGATCCGCTCGATGCTGCCCATGGTCTGGAGGTGCTGGGGCCCGATGGAGGTCAGGATCCCGGCATCCGGTCTGATCAGGCGGCTGAGTACCCGGATGTCCCAGGGATGGCGCGCGCCCATCTCCGCGATGAAAAAGAGGTGCTGCTGCCCCAGTTCCTCACGGATACATCGGGCAAGCCCCATCGGGGTATTGAAGCTGGCGGGCGTAGCAAGGGTCGGATACCGCTGGGAGAGCATGGCGGCCAGAAGGTTTTTCACCGTCGTCTTTCCGTAGGAACCGGTGATCCCGATGACAGCAAGCCCCGAAGCGCGGTAGTGGTCAAGGATCCCCTTCGCGTCTTTCCGGTACAGCATCTGGATCCCCTTTTCAACGGGCCAGGTGATCAAAGCGGCCAGGAAAAGCCACATCGGCATCAGGAGGGGGATCAGTGCAGGGATCCAGAATCGATGCGTCAGCCGCAGCAGAAGGAAGGACAGCAGCAGTCCTTCGGCGAAAAGCGCAATGGACAGGCGCCTGACCCTGGCGGTGATCACCAGCCGGGTCTTGACCTTTCGCTCGCGATAGGTCAAAAGGCCGATCACATATCCGGCCAGCAGGATCAGGGCAGCCATCAAAACTGTGAAAAGGATTGCGGGGACCGACGGCCACCTGAGCGCCGGGATGACGGCAAGGGACAGCAGCGCGGCAGCAAGGCCCAGGGCAAGCCCGGGCCAAAGGCATTTCATAAGCTGCCGAATAAACGACCGCGCATATGCGCCGAACTGATAGCTGCCCAGCTGAAAATACTGCATCAGGCGTTTGGATGCCGGCAGCATCGCGGCGGCCGCAGCAAGGGACAGGAGCACGGCGGCGGTCAAGGTCGGTCCGCTCATCCCCCTGCCTCCTCCAGAAAACTGTCCACCGCGTTGGCGAACCGCGCGAGCTGGTTCCTGTACGCCCAGTGATCGTCCGCCAGATAGACAAGCAGCCGGCAGTCCGGCAACATCTTCTGCATCATCTTTCCCATCCACAGCGGCGTGGCGCTGTCCCTCTCGCCCCAGACCAGCAGAGCCGGCTGCTTGATTTTCGGCAAAAGCGGCCTTAGATCCAGCCGGACCACCTTGCTAAAGCTGCCGCGAAGAGGTTCCGGCGTGGCAAGATAGTCCGAGGAGGCAAACTCCGTGCGCAGGCTGTTCAGCCATCGATCGGATCTATCCCTGTAGTTGTGGATGAGGGCCAGGGTTTTCAGCGCTGCCCGGCCGATCTTGAACAGCATCGCGCGCAGGCGGGCGTTCAGCCCGCGCTTCGGGCGGATGCCCGCGCAGCCGGTGAGCACCAGGCGGCTGACGCGTTCGGGATGATGCGCCGCCAGCCAGAGCGCGACACGGCCGCCGAAGGAATGCGCCACCAGCACGGTCTGCCTGATGGCCAGCTGGTCCATCACCTTCAGCGTCCACTCCGCGTATTCAGGGACGCCCCAGTCCTTGCCCGGCATTCCGGAGTCCCCGTGTCCGGGAAAGTCGAGCATCGTGACCTGAAAGCGGCCCTTCAGCATCCTTCCCAGGGGAAGAAGATGCTTCTCAAGGGATACCGAAGAAGGCCCCCATCCATGCAGCAGCAGCAGGGTTTCGCCTTGACCTTCCAGGGTCTCGGCATGCGCCTTGATCCCGTCGACCTGTAAAATCATGCCCCCATCCCTCCGCCCTGCCCGGTCTTTGGAACCCGCAGGATATACCTGCATTTCGCCGGCGACATCATGCACAGGGGCCTGTACTTCATCGGGACTGTCACGACGCGCTCCAGTATGCAGCCCAGGCGCTCGCAGGTGACGCGGGATGGGACGTTGTCCGTGTCCGTGGTGATGACCACGCTTGCAAGGCCCAGCCTCTCCATGACCGGGTAAAGCATCGCGACCGCCTTTCCCGCGTAGCCATGTCCGCGGAAATCCTCCTCCACCCTGTAGCCGATGTGCCCCAGGTAATACAGTTCCGGGCTCTCCCCCAGCCTCAGGCTGACATATCCCACCGCGGTCCGCGTCCCCGGCAGGCAAATGTCATAGGTGTGGCTCTCCCGTATGCCTGTCGTGAGGTCAGCGGCATTGCGCCCGCGGGGACAAAGGTCGATCTCCTTCCCCGCCAGCACAGGTCCCACAGAGAAAAATCGCCGGAACAAGAGTGCCTCCCGCCGTTGATTTCACACGCGATTATATCACAGGAAAGCCCGCTTCTCAAATGCGGGATAAAAAGAGCGCCGGGCACAGGCGCGGCGCTCAGGAGGTATGTATGATGAGAGTTTAGCGGAGGGCAAACGTCAGGGTCACAAAAGCGCCGATGGATACGTCACCGGAAAGGATCGGCGTGTTCACAGCGGCCTCGCCGGCAAAATCGGCGCGGTTCTGGATGCCGTAAGGCGCGCCATAAGTGTCGTTGGATTCGATCAGGATAATGTCGCCCAGGGTCTTGCCCGAAGCTTCCGCCAAAACCTGCGCCTTTGCCTCCGCATCCTCCACAGCCCGTTTGAGCGCCTGATTGTATCCTTCGCTGCTCTTTGAGGATTGGAAGGTGAGGTTGTAGATGTTGTTGGCGCCGACCGCTGCCGCGGCGTCAATGGCCTCGGACACCCGTGTGATGTCGCGCAGGGTGATGTACACCATGTTGGTCACAGTGTAGCTGCCGCCGATCAGGTTCTCTGCCGCGCTGTACACGCTGTTGTTCTGTTCAAAGTAGACATAGAACTGGCTGGTGCGGATGTCTTCCTTTGAAACGCCGAATTTCTCCATTTCACGGATCACGTCTTCCATGATGCGCCCGTTTTCCCTGTGCGCTTCCCCGACGGTGCGTCCACGGGTCTGAGCGCCGATTTCAATGGTGGCCGAATCAGCCGGAAGGGCTACCGTAGCGCTGCCGGTGACGACCAGCCTTGGGCCGTTGTCCTCAGCAAGCGCGGGGATGGAAAGGGCGAGGGCAAGGGTCAGGGCAAGCAATGCAACGATGAACTTTTTCATTTCTTTCTCCTTTTCATGATGGTTCTGATCACCAGGATGATGACGGCCAGGGCAAGCAGGTATGGCAGCGCGACTGTCAGGAAAACGGCCAGGTCGCCAAGGATATCACTGAAGGTCTTCCAGGCCGCCGCGATGCCGTTCCTGATGCGCTCCAGAAGGGTCTCCTCTTTGTCCTGGGAGGTCTGTGCCGCGCTGAGCTCCCTGAGTGTAAGGTTCATTGTGGAGTATTCGACCCTGCTGTCCATGCCAAGCAGCTGTCCGGTCAGCCGGTCGATCTCATACTGTGTGTCTGAGATGCCGCTCTCGACGGCGATCAGGTCCTCAACGCTTTCCGCTTTCAAAAGAAGGGCCTGAAGCCGTTCCATCTTGGTTTTCTGGGTTTGAAGCCGCATAGTAACGTCCGCGTACTGCTCGCTGACGTCCTCGGCCGACTCATTGAAGGATACAAGGCGCCCGGCATCCTTGACCGACGCTGTCAGGGCATCCAGTTTCCCGACCGGCACGCGCAGCGTCATGTAGGCAGTGCGAAGATCGCCGTATCCGATGCGGAGGTTTGCTTCCTGGATCCGGCCGCCGGATGCCAGGACGGTTTCCCGGATCACGTCATAATCTTTGCTGAAGCTGCGGGTGGTCAGTTCAAGCTGAACAGTGCGGATGATTTTTTCAGTCTGTTCTTCTGCGGACGCTTGTTTCCCCGCCGCACTGGACATGGGAGCATCCGCCATATCAGGCACAGAGGCATACATTTCCCCGGCCCCGCGCATGCTTGTGTCGCTCTCCGTCGCATAGCCGCTTTCAGGCGGCGCAGCGGGATCCGGGGCATTGTTGATCCGGTTCCGGCCCGCAAGGATCGTGCCGCCTGCGACAAAGACAAAGGCAGCCGCGACTGCAAGCCATCTGGTGAGTTTGGTCGTCTTCTTTTCAGGCAAGGTCTCCTCCTTCATGATCCGCTCGCGGTAGCCCTCAATAAAGCTGACGGGTACCTCGTCCTCCTCATTCAGGGTCCGGCAGTCTTCGACGACCTTCAGGCGCAACCGGCAGGCAGGACAGGAACGCAGGTGTTCTTCCGCTTCCAGCCTTGTGCTTTCAATCAGCGCGCCTCCAAGGCAGTCCTCAAGGAGGGGTTCGAAACGTTTGCAATCCATCAGTTTCCCCTCCTTTCATCATTCAGACGGTCTTCATGCCCAAAAAGTTCCCCGTTGTCCAGCAAAGTTTTCATCAGCGCCTGCCTTGCCCGGCTGACCCGGCTTTTGACCGTGCCCAGAGGCAGACCAAGCGCCTGTGCCGCTTCCTGATAGGAGAGCCCCTGCAGATCGACGAGGACCTGCGGCGCTCGGAACTCCGGCGGGAGAAGCGAGATGGCATCCCTGAGCTTTCTTCGCCGTTCCTTTGTCTCCATCTGTTCGTATAGCTCAGGCGCCGTGTCGGGTACGTCCCATCCGCTCTCACGCAGCAGTTCAAGGGAGTAGGTCGTCTTTCTCTTCCTCAGTTCGTCCAGGCAGACATGCACGGCGATGGCGTACAGCCAGGTGGAAAACTTCGACGCGCCTCTGAAGCTGTCAAGCCTGCGGAAAGCGCGCAGCATGGCCTCCTGGGCGCAGTCCTCCGCGTCCTCATGGTTCCCCATCATGTTCAGACAGGTAAAATAAACCTGCTTTTCAAGCGGCGCTGCCAGCTGCTCGAAACGCAGGACGCGAACCTGGTGATCTGAACTCATGCGCCGCCCCACCTCCGATCAGGATAGGATTATACCCATCCAACGCCTGAGGCGCAGCTTCCCCTGCACGTCGATGAAGTCAGGTTTCAATCATCAGATGCCCAGCAGCCGCAGGATCCGATCCCATAGGGTTTCTTCACGGGCAGGCTCCTCCTGGGCCTGGATAGCCGGTGCTTCGGGGATGCCTTCCCCCATCAGAACGAACTGCAGGGAACGCACGGCGTTGCGGCTGTCGGCAAAGGAGACCGGGGCTGCGCCCTGCATGCCGGCCAGGAAGTTGCCCATGATGCCGCCGACGACCGACTCCAGGGGAGTGCCCGCCATGGCGCGCCGCGCGGCGTCCGCGTACATCTGCTCGTCCATTGTCATGCGGATGCCGGCCGCCTGGAAGCCGGGCATGGAAAAATCATTCACATCGGCTGTGATGATGTATTCAGCCCCCTGTCCGGGCAGGATCACGTAGCTGATCGCCCAGTCACCGCCGCTGACGGCCCGGGTCCCCCGTTCTGACTGGATGTTCATGCATTTGTTCCCGTCAAGCGTCAGCGTCAGCTGAAGCGTGAGGCTGTCCGTATAGGCGCGCATGTCTTCCAAAGGCTGAACGCTCAGGCGGATCTCAAGGCGGCCCCGGGCTCCGGAGAGCAAATCCGGGCTGACAGACTGGCCGTCAAGCAGATACACAAGGCGGATATTCCATGGCAGGCGGACCGCCTTCAGGCTGCCCTGATAATGGAAGCGGCCTTCCCGCATGACAAACCGCGCCTGTCCGTCCTGATAGACGAAACTTTCCGCGTCATCCAGCGGAAGGACTTCCGCGTACTCCCCCCAGTCGGTGACCTCTTCTCCTGCCTGCGCCTCAAAGGAGTTGACGACATAGACCGCTCCCGCTTCACCGGTCATAGACAAACGCGCATACACGACCTCGTCCTTGAATACCTCTGCCAGCGACCCGATGATTGTGACAGAAACCATCAGCAGGCAGAGCAGGCCTGTCAGCAGTTTTCTTTTCATATTACTCCTTCCCGCTTTTCATCGTTGTTCTTCTGATGAGCCCGTCGCACCACACAAGGATCTGCGGCAGAACCAGCAGCACCATGCCGCAGGAAATCGCGGCGCCGCGTCCGATGATGATCCCCATTTCGCTGATGATGCCGTTCTTGTTCACCATCATGCCCAGGATGCTTCCGGCCAGGGTCAGGATCATCGCCGGGGGCAATATGGAACCGGCGGACACGGAAAGCGCCCAGGATGCCGCTTCCCTGGGCGGCATGTTCCGCCTTCCCTCCAGATAACGCTGGGACAGCAGGATGCCATAGTCCACAGTTGCGCCCAGCTGCACGGAGGATACGATCAGATAGCCGATGTAGTTCAGATGGCTTCCCTGGAAATAGGGCAGCCCCATATTCAGCCAGATGGATCCCTGAATGACCATCAGCAGGATCAGGGGGATGGAGAAGCTCCGGAAGGTAACCAGAAGCACAAGGCCGATGGAGAGAAGCCCCGCCAATAGCACCTTGAGGCTGTCGCCGGTGATGGTTTTCATCAGGTCCTGATTGACCGTGCTCTCTCCCAGCAGGTGCGTTTTGCCCGGATAAAGGGCTTCCGCTGTTTCTTTCAGCCTGTCTGCGATCCGGAACGCCTCTTTGCCCTCGTCGGGGGTATTCACGTTGAGGATGAACCGGGCGTAGCCGGGCTGATAGAACGCGCCTGATGCCGTTTCGTCCAGGACCTCGGGCGGAATATAGGGGGATACGGTATCCGCATAGGACATGACGCTGCGCACCTCGGGCACTTCCTTTAGCGCCTTGCCCAATGCCGCCTCCCTTGCCCTGTCTCCGGAGGGCACCATGAGGAGCATCATGCGCCCGCTGCCAAAGCGCGCCTCTATCCTGTTCTGTTCAAGCCGCACAGGAGAATCCGGGCTGTGCATCCCGCCGCTTCCGTAAAGGAAGACGTTTTGCCGCTGGGCAATGAAGGCCAGGGGCAATACAAGGATGACAACCACCGCCAGGGGTGCGGCAAACCGAAGGACCAGGCGGCTTGAGCGCTTGAATGAAGGCATGAAACTGCGGTGCAGCGTCCTGTCGATCCATTTCACGCCGGCGACGGCTACAGCCGGCAGGAGGACCATGACGCTCAGGTAGCTGAGCAGCACACCTTTCGCGAGCACAAGGCCCATGTCTTTCCCAAGCGAGAAATCCATGAGGATCAATGCCAGAAAACCAAACACCGTCGTGAGCGCGCTGGCAGCGATGGCGGAAGACGCCTTCCGCATCGCCAGTTTCATCGCCTCCGCGGGCGGCATCCCTTCGTCCCTCAGCTCATTGAACCTGTGCAGAAGGAAGACGGCGTAATCAATTGAGACCGCCAGCTGAAGCAGCGCAGCGCAGGCGCGGGTGATGTATGAGATCCTTCCAAAGATAATGTTGCTTCCCTCATTAAGCAGGATCGCAGCGCCGATGGTGATGAGGAAAAGGATCGGCTCCACCCAGTGCCGGGTCGCCAGGATGAGGATCAGCAGACACAGCGGCAGCACGTACAGCATGATGGAGGCCACCTGCGGCATGGTCCCGTTGATCTGCTCTGCGCTGTCCGCCGCGGTCCCCTTCAGCAGGGCAGCGGGGTAACGCTCCCGGATCAGCTTCACAGTGCCACTCAGCGTTTTCTCGTCCAGCGTCAGCTGAAACAGGGGCCCGTCGCTGTAAAAGGGAGCTGCGGTTTCAGGGTCGATGACCTCAAAGGGGATGCCGCGCAGATCGATCGAATCATCCAGCCAGATCACATCCAGAACGCCCCGGATCCCTTCCAGGGCTTCCTTCTCATGCAGGGAGTCCTCCGGGCTGACCCCTGGCAGATAAAGCTGCAGGTTGGGCATCGGAGAGGCCAGGAGATCGAGCGCTTTCCGGGTCGGAGCGTCGGGGGGCAGATATTCGCTCATGTCATAGCTGACCTCGACCTGCAGCATGGCAAACAGGCTGGCAGCGCATAACAGCAAGGCCAGTATCATGATGAGTTTCCGGTGCCTGACGGCACCTTCGCTGAACTGCTTCATACTTCCTCCGGCGCCGGGCTGTCGCCCGGCACTGATTGAATTATACAGGCTTGCCAGGACGGGTACAGCCCACTGAACAACTATTTGATGTTTTTAAAACACTATGTATGAAATTGTCTCGCGCGGCTCAGATCATGTACGCCCGCGCAAACGTGAGGGACGCGGAAAGCAGATCAGGAAAGGCTGGTCCGGAAACAATGGGCGGGAAAAAGGCGGCACAGCAGCCCGAGCGAGCCCGCGCAGGCTGATGCCGGATCACGGCGTCTTTGCATTCCGCCCTTTCAGAGGTTATAATGCACAGCGGGAAGGGGCTTCCCTCGATCCCAAACGGATACCATGATCGACCGCGCAGGCAAGCGCAGACGGAGCAGACGCATTGAGCCGACCTGAAGACGCTGTTGTATTGATCCCTTCCCTGCATCCGGACGAAAAACTGGAGCAGTACGTCCGCGATCTGACCGCCAGCGGATTTGAACGGATCGTGATCGTTGACGACGGTTCCGGACCGGCTTATCGGCATATTTTTGACCGACTGGCAGATTTCCCCGGGTGCGATGTGCTCAGCTACCCGGAAAACGGCGGGAAAGGGCATGCCCTGAAGTACGGCATCCGTCATATCATGGAAGTCTATCCGGACGCGCCGGGGGTCGTCACGGCGGATTCAGACGGACAGCATACGGCGGGAGACTGCCTGAAGGTATCCGGAGCCATGCTGTCCCAGCCCAAAAAGCTGGTCCTGGGGACGAGGGATTTCAGCCAAAGCAACGTCCCCGGCAAGAGCAGGGCCGGCAATCGGCTGACCAGCGTGTTTTTTGCGCTGCTGTACGGGCATTGGCTGCCCGACACCCAGACAGGGCTGCGCGGGATCCACCGCGATCTGCTGCCCAGGATGCTTGAGATCCCGGGCGAGAGATTCGAGTATGAGATGAACATGCTCATCCACTGCGCCGGATGGCATCTGGATTTTCAGTTGGTCCCCATCAGCACGATCTACCTTATGCAAAACAAGGGGACGCATTTCCGGCCTTTCAGCGACTCCGCCCGGATCTACAGGCTGCTGTTCAGCAACTTCTTCAAATTCGCTTCCGCCAGTGCCCTCTCGACGGTCATGGATGTCACGCTGTTCACCGTCCTTGACAAGTGGCTGCTGCCCGCCCTGTTCCCGGTTTTTCTGACCATCAGGGACTACGCGCTGGTTTTGAGCGCGACGGCGTTCGCGCGGGTATGCTCCTCGCTGCTCAATTACAGGATCAACCGGCAGTTCGTGTTCCATATCCAGCGCAGCAGGGGGGCGTTAGTCCGCTACGCCGTACTGGTGATCCTGGTGCTCCTCACGTCGGCCTCGCTTGTATCCGGCCTGAACCAGCTGCTGGGGATGGACAAGACCCTGGCGAAGGTCTTCGTGGACACCGGACTGTTTTTTATCAACTACCGCATCCAGAAAGCCTGGGTGTTCTATTCCCCTGACGAAAGGAAGAACGACGCATGAATAAAAAGTCTGCCCTGATTCTCCTCCTCGCGCTCCTGATGAGCCTTGCGCTCCCCCTGCTGGTGCCCTCCGGCGCGCTGCTTGATAACCAGAGGACAAGGCTTCAGGAGGAGGTCTGGGCCCTTGAGGATGAGGTTGAGGGCGGGCTGATGGATCTGTTCATCCCGTCCGCCCGCGCGGAAGAAAACCCGATCACCCCATTGCCGGATGGCTTCGCGCCCGGTTATCCCCTGGATCCGGAAGGGTTCAGCGAGGCCGGGTATGAGGATGAAAGCATCAGCCTGACACTGGAAACGGTCAAACAGGACGGCGTTGTGTACAGGATCGCCAGGGTCGTTATCGCCCACCCAAGCCAGCTGCGAACCGCAGTTGCAAACCCGGACGCAATGATCTCCTCCATGGCGGACAAGAACAACGCCGTGATCGCCATCAACGCCGACTACATGGCCAAGGACCCGGACAAGACAACGTTCGAGTATCGCATGGGCAAAAAGATCCGGGCAAGAAGAAACCGCAGCAAAGATCTCCTGATCATCGACCAGAACGCGGACTTCCACCTCTTTGTCAAGTGGGATCTCGACCAGATCAAAGCCTTTGAAGCGGATGGGCACCAGATCGTCAACGCCTTCACCTTCGGGCCCGCGCTGGTCAAAGACGGGGAACTGCTGACGCTGGATCCTGATTACGGCTACAACCCCAAAGGCGACGAACCAAGGATGGCCATCGGGCAGTTGATGCCGCTTGAATACGTGCTGGTGCTGGCGGAAGGGCGCAGCGAAGAATCCCGCGGCGTCACCCATGAGGAACTGGCAGCCTTCATGTTCGATCTGGGCTGCATGCAGGCTTTCAACCTGGACGGCGGCAACTCCGCCACGATGGTGTTCAACGGGGGCTACTACCAGAGCCACAGGACCAGAGCAAACGAGCGGGCGCAGAGCGACATGATCTTCTTCGCCAGCGCCGTCCCGCGCTGAGGTGAAGGATGTTTGAGGACACGCTTTCCTTTTCCGTCGGGGGCATCCGCCTGTACGGCTACGGCTTGGCCCTGATGCTGGGCTGCTGGCTGGGCGTTTCCATGCTTCTCTTTCTATGCCGGAAAACCCAGCGTGAACGCTGGGCGGCAGCCTTGACAGCAGCGCTCTCCCTGCCGCTGGGTCTGCTCTTCGCCCGCCTGGTTTATTGTTTCATCGACCCTGGTTTCCGCCCCTTTATCAGCCTGAAAAACGTCCTGGACCTGAGCACGGGAGGCCTGTCGATGTACGGCGCGCTCCTTGGGGCGGTTGTCGCGGCGCTGGTATCAGCCAGGATCGCCCGGGTAAAATCAGCAAGGATGCTTGACCTGTCCGCGCCGGCGCTCGCGGTCTTTCTCATCCCCGCGCGGCTGGGAGAGGCCTTCACCTCGCTGGGCATCAGCCGTCCGCTGACGACCGGCTGGCTGGCCGGCAGTTTCCTTGCGACCAGGGGCGATTATGACGCTTACCTGCGCACCTGGCTGCTGGAAGCCATCGCCGCGCTGGTCATCCTTCTCCTTCTGCTTCGCAGGCTGAAGGCCGCCGGCAGGGACGGGCGGGTGTTCACGCTGGCCTGCCTGCTCTACGCTGTGACCCAAACGCTGTTTGAAAGCCTGCGCAACGACGGGCACCTCAGTTACGGTTTCATCAAGGTGCAGCAGGTCGCTTCCGCCGTGCTGCTGGCAGGGGTGCTGGTGTTCCTGTCAGTCCGCCTGCTCAAGAACCGCAGGGAGAAGACGTTCCTCCCTGTCCTGACCCTCTCCCTGCTGCCCCTTGTCCTGGGCGGTCTGATCGGGGTCGAGTTCATGCTGGACCGCTCCACGCTGGGCAAACTGATCAGCTACGCGGCCTTCCTGGCCGTGCTGGCGATCCCGCTTACCCTGGGGCTCATGCTGTATCATCAGGAGGCCGGGGTTGGAAAAGGAACTGATTGACCGGATCAATTATCTGGCACGGAAAAAAAAAGAAAGCGGGCTGACCGGGGAAGAGCAGGCGGAGCAGCACGCGCTCCGAAAGGTTTACCTCGGGCAGTTCCGCGGGGGCATGGAGGCGGTGCTTGATCGGGTGTTTATCCAAAACAAGGACGGGGAATATGAAAAACTGCGCAAGAAAGACCAGGAATAAGATTTTGCCGGCCCTATTGGCGGCAATGATGATATCGGTTTTGATTCTTCCGGCGTACGCGGCTGGAAACAAGGTCCTCTACACAGCCAGGATCAGCACCTATTTCCCGAGCAGCACCACCCTGGTCTACGCGAAGCCGGACAAGGACAGCGCGGTCCTGGCCAGCTACAAGCCCGGGCTGCCGATCCAGATCGTCGACGTACAGCCCAACTACGTGGGCATCCTGCTGGGCAATAAGGTCGGCTGGGTGCTCCGGCACCGCATCATGGATCCGGTCGCGGTCGACTTTGAGAACACCCCCCGATTCGGCACGGCGTTCAACCAGTATTTCGCCACTGTCGGTAAGGACGTCCCGGTCAGGGCGTCGCCCGACGAGGACAGCGAAACGTTGATCACCCTGACCCGCGGGGCGATGATCGGGTTCCTGGACGTGACCGACGGCTGGGCCAGGACGATCTTCAAGCGGCAGTA
>CAUJDI010000029.1 GCA_963169565.1 Bacillota bacterium
GATCTCCGGCGGAGCGCTGACGGTGAAGGTTTGGGGGGAGGAACACCTGCTGGCGGACGAACTGAGCCTCAAGAGGGGGAAAACATGAAGAAACTGTTTATATCAGCTGATATCGAGGGCAGCTGCGGCATCGCGGCCTGGGATGAGACGGAGAAGGGAAAGGCAGGTTACGACCCGTTCGCGGCACAGATGAACAGGGAAGTCGCCGCTGCCTGCGAGGGCGCGCTGGAAGCGGGGATCGACCTTGTCCTGGTTCGCGACGCCCATGACAGCGCGCGCAACCTTGACCACTTTCTGCTGCCGCCCCAGGCGCAGCTCGTCCGCGGCTGGGCGGGCGACCCGCTGTGCATGATGTCGGGCCTTGACGGCAGTTTCCATGCCGCTGTGATGACCGGCTGCCATGACGCCGCCGGGACGGGTTCCAACCCGCTCTCACACACGATGAGCCTGGGAATCGTATGGATGACGCTCAACGGCGAAACGCTCAGCGAGGCGGAGATCAACGCGTATACCGCGGCTTACTGCGGCGTGCCGGTCATCGCGGTCACGGGGGACTCAGGCCTGTGTGAACGGATGAAGGCGCTCATCCCCGGCTGCCAGACCGTCCCTGTCAATCAGGGAACAGGTGGCGCGGTCATCAGCATCCATCCTGAGCTGGCGCTCCGGCGCATCCGGGAAGCGGTCAGGCAGGGCTGCCTGATGGACAGGGAGGATTGCCTGCTCCGCCTGCCGGGGCATTTCCGCCTGGACGTGCGTTACCGGGAGCATCCCCGTGCCTTCCGGAGCGGATTCTATCCCGGCGTCCGGACCCTGGACAGCCATACCCTGCGCTTTGAATCGGATGACTGGTACGAGGTGCTGCGCATGATGGAGTTCTGCTTATGACGAAACGGTCTGTCAAGCCGCTCCTCGCCCTTCCGGGGATCCTTCTGATCTTCTTCGCGCGCTATCTCCCCGGCTTGGGCGGCTTGTCCGGGGAGGCCATGGCGGTGCTGGGCATCTTTATAGGCTCCGTGCTGCTTTGGCTGTTCGTTGACATCACCTGGCCCAGCATCCTGACGCTGCTGTCGCTCTCTTTGCTCAAGGGCGTCGGGACCGCGGGCGTCATCGCGGCCTCTTTCGGCAATACGACCATCTGGTTTCTGGTCTTCTCATTCCTGATGACCTACTCCCTGAGTGAAACGGGTTTCCTGCGCCGCGCCGCGATGCTGTTCCTGAACAGCCGCTTTGCCGGGCGCGGCCCCTGGGCATTTGTCCTGATGTTCCTGCTGGCGGTGTTGGCGCTTGGCAGTTTCATCGCCCCGACGGTGACTTTCCTGCTCTTTTTCGCGCTGCATAAGGAGATGATGGACGCGATGGGGTTGAAACCGGGCAGCCCCCTGGCCAGGGCGCTGATGCTCGGCATCGCATGCGTGACGTCCATCTCCTGCGCCATGACGCCCATCGCGCACACCTTCCCCCTCATGGCGCTGGGCTTTTATGAAGCCGCGACCGGAGAAGCGATCAGCTATTTCTCCTACCTGAAGATCGGCCTGCCCGGCGGGATCATCCTGTTCCTGCTCTCCTTCCTCATGCTGTATCTGATGTACGGGCGAAAGGTCAGGGAAGAAAAGGTCAGCCTGGCCGGGCTGAAACTTCCCCCTGCTCAGCCCATCGGCGCCCGGGAGATGTTCTCAGCGCTGGTGTTCTTTGCCGTGGTGCTCATCTGGCTCCTGTCCGGCATACTGCCGGACAGCCTCCGGACCCTGACAGCCCTGGGCACAGTGTGGCCGGCGATGGCGGGGGTCGTGCTGCTCGCGGCCATTCCCATCCGCTCAAAGCCTGCGCTGGACATCAGGAAAGGGCTGGTACAGGGGGTATCCTGGAACAGCATCCTGCTGTGCGCGGCCGCCCTGGCCCTTGGCAAATACCTGACGGCGGAGGAATACGGCATCACCGCGCTGATCGGCAGGGTGCTCCAGCCGACGATGGGCGCCCTGGGATACGTTGGCGCGCTGCTGGTCCTGATCACGGCCACTGTCGTCATGACCAACTTCATGTCCAATATTGTCACGACCACCGTCATGTACAATGTTTCCGCGGCCGTGCTGCCGGCTCTTGCGCTCGCGGGGACGGTCATTGCGCCGCAGACCGCGGCCATTCTGGTCGGGATCTGCGCTTCACTGGCTTTCGCGACCCCTCCCGCCATCGCGCACATCGCGCTGGCCGCCGGCTCTGACTGGGCCGGACCCAAGGACATGCTTCTGTACGGAAGCCTGCTTGCCGTGCTCTGCATCCCTGTTGTACTGGCATTCACGCTGATTTGATTCGGATCATGGAGCAGCCTTTGATCAAGTTCCCCATCGGCATCCTGCTGGAGTCCCTCCGCCTACCGATTCCGCAGGCGCTGAACAAGGCTCGGGACTTGGGCGCCGACGGCGTTCAGGTCTATGCGGCGCATGGCGAACTGTCCCCGGAGCAGCTCAGCCCCCGGGCAAGGCGTGATTTTCTCAGCCAGGTCAAGGACCGGGGGCTCACCGTGTGCGCTGTGTGCGGAGACCTGGGGCACGGCTTCGGCGATCCGCGGAAGAATCCGGACCTGATCAGGCGCTCCAAACACATCCTGGACCTGAGCATGGAATGGGAATGCGGCATCGTCACCACGCACATCGGCGTCGTACCCGCGCTTCCGGCCCATCCCAGGTATAATGTGATGCAGGAGGCCTGCGGCTGCCTGGCGGAGTACGCGGACAGCCTGGGGGCGCGCTTTGCGGTCGAGACCGGGCCGGAGACCGCCCTGACCCTGAAAGGGTTTCTCGATTCCCTCCATTCGCATGGCGTTTCCGTCAACCTGGACCCGGCCAACTTCGTCATGGTCACCGGGGATGACCCGGTGAGGGCGGTCCATACCCTGAAGGAGTACATCGTCCATACGCACGCGAAGGATGGGGTCAAACTGCATGACGAAGACCCTGAGAGGATCTATGGCATTGTCTTCAGGGGCGAGTTGACCGGCCCGTCCTTCCGGGAGGTTCCTCTGGGCGAAGGCGGCGTCGACTTTCCGGCTTACCTTTCCGCGCTTCAGGACATTGGGTACAATGGCTTCCTGACCATCGAGCGGGAAGTCGGCGAGGATCCCGGAGGGGATGTCCGCGCCGCCGCCTTATACCTCAAATCTCTGATGGCCTGAGGCCAAGGCGCAGGTTCCCGAAGGAGCCGCCCTGACGATCTCTGTGCTGATCCCCTGATCGTCTGTTTATTTGAATCATAATGGAATCCGGGTGAACTGCCTTGGGTTTATTTCATATTCATCAGTGCGGCATCCTGAGCATTGCCTGACCGGTCGCTTCAAACACACTGCATTCAAAGCAGACAAGAAAGTGATAAAAAAGCCATCTTGTAGGATAACGTTTACTATGTTATCATCTTAATGAATAAATGCGTATCTTATTGCAGCGGCGAATCCATAGACATGTTATTGTCTATGAAATATAGGAGGAGAGACATGAGAAAAACCTTGCTAAAACTGGTTCTGCCCCTGTTGCTGGTCATCACGATGGTTATGCCCATGATGGCGGCATTCGCTGAAGGCACCCCAGCCAAGGAACCGATCACCTTCACCATGTTTATCGCCGGCCCGGGCGAAGCACCCGCGAAAGACAACAAGATCATCAAGAAGATTCAGGAACTCACAGGCGTCACCATCGAGTTTGAGTATCTGGTCGGTGACATGAACCAAAAAGTCGGCATTATGATTGCCAGCGGCGAGTACCCCGATATCATCGGCGCCGGGCAGGCACGCGGTGATTTCCTGAGAGGCGAAGCGTTTGTAGCGCTGGACGATTATCTTCCCAACTATCCCAACCTGTGGAAACATTTCGCTCCTTACGAGAAAAGGCTCCGCGATGTGTCCGAGGACGGCAAGATCTACATCCTGGACATTTGGGGCCGCACCTACAGGCTTGAAGACGGTCAGGACGACTTTTATGAGGGCGACTATAACGGCCCGGCATTCTGGATCCAGAAAGACGTGCTCGCATGGGACAATTACTCCAATCCCGACACGCTGGATGAGTTCTTTGACCTCCTGGAGCGCTACTACGCGGCGCATCCCACGATCGACGGCCAGCCCACCCTGCCCTTTGAGATCCACTCTCAGGACTGGCGTTCCTTCTGCCTGAAAAACGCGCCGCAGCACCTGATCGGCGGACGGAATGAAGGCGACGTCGTTGTCAAGCCCGATACCCTCGAAGTCGAGATCTATCAGAACAAGTGGTACGCGGAAAAATATTATAAGAAGCTCAACGAGGAGTATAAGAAGGGCCTCATCAATGCGGAGACATTTACCAGGAACTACGACCAGTACCTGTCCGTGATCTCCACCGGCCGTGTTCTGGCCATGTTCGACCAGCAGTGGAACTTCCAGGACGGCGAGAACGTGCTGATCGCCGAGGGGAAGATCGAGCGCACCTATGTGCCTCTCGGCCTTACCTTTGACGGACCGGCGGCTGCCTACAACAGGCAGAGGGATGCCGGCCTCATCGGCGGCAACGGCATTGGCATCAGCGTCAACTGCAAGGATATCCCCAGGGCTCTGGAGTTCATGGACATGCTTCTGGACGAGGAAGTCCAGACGCTGCTGTACTGGGGTATTGAAGGCGAAGACTATTATGTGGATGCCAACGGCCGCTACAGGCGCACCCCTGAACAGAAGGCCAATTTCGACAACGCGGACTGGCGGCTTGCCAACGCCGGCTGGGACCTTGCCAATCAGTTCCCGAAGATCCAGGGGCGTTATTCCAACGGCAACATCGCCTTTAATCCGGCTGCCCAACCCGAGGAAAGGCTTGAGAACCAGTTCGAATACGACAAGGCTTTCTATCCCAAATACGGCTACTTCACCAAAAACGACTTCCTGCCCACGATACCGTACCCGGGCTATCCGGAGGTTTGGTCCATCTTCTCCACACTGCCTGCGGATAATGTCGCCAAGCCGATCTTTGACGAAATCACTGATCTGCAGAACAGATACCTGCCCGGTATCATCATGTCGAATGATTTCGATACCGCCTGGAAAGAGTATGCTGCCAGATATGAGAGCGTCGACTACAATGCTCTGGAAACAGAAATTGAAAATCAGATCCAGCTGCGTCTGATCAAGTAACAATCTTCTCCCGATTGAACCAGGAAAAGGGGCGGTCTCTATATGGACTCTTTGGAGCCTCAAGGACCGCCCCTTTTCCAATCCTACATATTTGGCCAGAGCAAATCCTCAGCAAGGGGGGATACCCGATATGAAAAGTGAAGGAGTCATCCGCAAGAAGGGATTACTATACAGGATATCCACGCAGAAAGAGCTTACACTGCTTTCGCTGCCCTTTTTTATCTACTTCACTATTTTCAATTATGCGCCGCTGTGGGGGCTTACCATGGCGTTCCAGAATTATAGGCCCAATCGTTCTTTTTCCGAGCAGGAATGGGTTGGCTTCAGGCATTTCGAAAAACTGTTTACCGACCCTGATTTTTATCGTGTCATGCGCAACACCCTGAGCATGAGCATCATCAATCTGGTATTTGGCTTTGTCTCCGCCATCGCGTTCGCGCTCTTTTTGAATGAACTGCGCGGCAAGGCATTCAAAAGGATTACGCAAACGGTTTCATACATGCCCCATTTTCTTTCCATGATCATCGTCTGCGGCCTGGTATCAAATTTCCTTGCCATGGATGGCGGCATTGTCAATGAGCTGCTGCTGAGAACCGGATTGATCAAAGATAAGATACATTTCATGGGCGAACCGGGATATTTCTGGTGGATCGTTGGCTTCACAAATGTATGGAAGTCAATGGGCTGGAACAGCATCATCTATCTGGCGGCGGTCACTTCGATCGATCCGGCGCTGTATGAGGCGGCGGCCATGGACGGGTGCGGCCGCTTTGGCAGGATGTGGAACATTACCCTGCCGGGCATAAAATCAACGATCGTGATCCTCCTGATCATGAACGCGGGCTGGATACTGAACGCCGGTTTCGAAATGCAGTACATTTTGGGATCGAACGGCCTTGTGCTCGATGTTTCCGAAACAATTGACATTTTTGTTCTGAAAAGAGGCTTCGGGAGATCCAACGGTTATGCCTTTGGCACTGCGGCCGGTATGTTTAAGACAGTCGTCAGCGTTGTGATCCTAACGCTGTTCAATAAAATTGCCGGTATGGTAGGGGAAGAAAAACTCATCTGATACTGCTTTTGCGGAGAGAAGGGAGGGGTTTGAATGAGGCGGTCACTGGGCGACAAGATAGTCGACGCGATCATTGTCTTCGGCATGTGTTTGATCATCATTATTATGTTGTTTCCCATCTGGAACACGCTGGTTGTGTCCTTCAACGAGGCGAGGGATTCACTGAAAGGTTCCCTCTACCTGTGGCCGAGGGAATGGACGCTGTTCAATTACCAAAGCGTATTCAAGACCGACAAGGTGGTCAATGCTTTCCTCATTTCTGTCTACAGAACCGTTATTACCCTGGTGGTCAACGTATTCCTGTCAAGCCTGCTGGCGTATATCCTGAGCCGCAAGGAGTTCATCTTTCGAAAATTTCTGACCACCTTTATGGTCATCACCATGTACATCAACGCGGGGCTGATTCCCCAGTATTTCCTCTACCGCGACCTGGTGCTGATCAACAGATTCTGGGTCTATATCCTCCCTTCCATGGTGGGTGCATTTAACGTCATCGTCATCCGCACCTATATCAACACGCTGCCGGCATCCCTTGTGGAGTCGGCAAAAATTGACGGTGCCAGCGAGATGAAAATATTCCTCAGGATCATTATACCTCTGTGCCTGCCTGTGATGGCCACTGTTGCCCTGTGGGCGGCCGTGGGCGCGTGGAACGACTGGTTCACCTCGTTTATTTTCGCGCCGAAACAGGATTTAAGCACCCTTCAATACGAAATGATGAAAATCTTGTCTGCATCGATGCAATCAGGCGTGCGACAGCCGGATTATCTGGCCTCTTCGATGCAGGCTAGAAGCATGGTCACGCCGAACTCATTGCGGGCAGCCATGACCATGGTAGCGACCGTGCCGATTCTGATCGTCTATCCGTTCCTTCAGAAGTACTTCATCACTGTCAACATCGGCGGCGTCAAGGGGTAGACCGGTCGCCTCATGACGTTGGCGGGAAAGAAAGCTTACGTTGTGTGCCTATGGAAACGGATAGACTGACGAGACAGTCACATAGTAAATCAACAATGGGTGACGGCATATGTTCGTGAATGCGGCCACCTGTTTTTTTATACAGGAAGACTTATCTCCGCCCGTATTGCTGGATCAGGGACATGATCAGCCGCATGCTGGTAAGCGAGCTGCCGTTGTTGATGCTGCCGGCTGTCGAGATGTTCACGCCGTTGTACTTGATGGCATCCGCGCAGTCGCGCCGGACCTGGGAGGTCAGTTCGTCCGCATCGTTGCGCATGAAGCTCATCGGGGAAATGCAGCCGTCGATACGCGCCAGGGGCAGATGTTTCCTGATCTCCGGGATCAGCACCGTCGGGCCGAAGTTGACGCCGTTGAGGTTCAATCTGCCCAGCAGGGGCAACAGGTGGCCCATCGCTGAATCCGAATGCTGGTAGCGCATGTCATCAGGGGCGGGGGAATAAACCTCAAATACTTTTTCGAGCACCGGAAAACCGAACAGCTCGTACATCGGCGGACTCAGCAGGCAGCAGTTGTCATCCGCGAAGCTGAATCCCGGCGTCGCCTCCGCGCAGGTTCCGCACTCCTCATCCATCACCCTTGCCATCTGAAGGGTCACCATCGTGATCGCCTTTGAAAAACGCCTGGCCAGATCGGGCTCGTCCATGATGAGGAAGAGAAGGTTCTCAGCCCCCATGACCGAGCAGGCAAGGGTCACCGGGCCGCGGATGTGCCGCATCAAGTCCGGCTTGACGCCATAGGTTTCATAGATGCGTTTCTTCTCCTGGCTCCAGTCCTCCGGCAGCATGAAGGAGCGGATGTCCATTGCTTCCACACGGTCCAGCAGCGCTTCCAGTTCCTCATTGCTGTGGACGCTCTGGGTCAGCCATTCCGTCTGGTTATGGTAAATGTATTGCCCGCCGAAGACCTCGCCGATGCGCTTGACATACGGAAACCTCGCATCCTCCGGCAGGAAGTCTTCCTTCAACAGACGCTTTCCGACGATCTTCTCAGCCTTGTCGTTATACTGTTTGTTCAATTCGATGCGCCGTTTGTGCGGAATGGGCATCCACGGGGTACCCTCCTCGTCCAGTTCCGCGAATACGCACTCATCGCTCATCCGGATCCCCAGCGCGACCTGGGGCGCGCCGCTGAAGCAGTTGTTTTCATGCGCCGCCTCATCATCACGCCAGAATTGATCCGTATCAAGCCCGATCTTCATTTCTTTCAAATGATCTCCCATTCCGATGTCCATAAGGCGCCTTGCTTCTTCGCCTTCATTATACTGGCACAGGCCGGATAGTTCAACTTTTAGCAGAGCTCTCCGGAATGTTCACCCAAAGAATAATAGCTGGCCGGAAGGGATTTTCCCGTCATTTTACATTTGTCCATACTGGACATTTCCGTTCTCTGATGCTATGATGCCCGTAATAGCAGCCGATCAGAGCGGGCTGAAAACGGATCTCCATAAAACCGTGACGGAGGTACCAAGTGGACAGGAACACCGCCAGGGCGAAGGCCAGGGAATTGGTCTCAAGGATGACGCTGGAAGAAAAAGCCTCCCAGCTGCGATACGACGCGCCTGCGGTACAGCGGCTTGGCATCCCGGCCTATAACTGGTGGTCCGAAGCGCTGCACGGCGTCGCCAGGGCGGGGACCGCGACGGTCTATCCGCAGGCCATCGGGCTGGCGGCGATGTTTGACCCTGATTTCCTTAAGGAAATTGCCGAAGCCATCGCGGTGGAAGGCCGGGCCAAGTTCAACGAGGCCTTTGCGCTGGGGGATCACGGCATTTTCAAGAGCCTCACCTTCTGGTCCCCCAACATCAACATTTTCCGCGATCCCCGCTGGGGACGCGGCCAGGAGACCTACGGCGAGGATCCTTACCTGACTACACGTCTGGGCATCGCCTTTGTCAAGGGGCTCCAGGGCGAGGGGGAATACCTCACTTCCGCGGCCTGCGCGAAGCATTACGCTGTCCATTCCGGCCCGGAGTCGCTCCGACATGAGTTTGACGCCGAAGTGAACGAGAAAGACCTATGGGAAACCTATCTGCCGGCCTTTGAAGCCCTGGTCAGGGAAGGGGACGTGGAGGCGGTCATGGGCGCCTATAACCGCGTCAACGGGGAACCCTGCTGCGGCAGCCCGACCCTTCTGGTGGACATCCTCAGGGGGCGCTGGGGTTTTGAGGGCCATGTGGTCAGCGACTGCTGGGCGATCAAGGACTTCCATGAGGCGCACCATGTCACCGACACAGCGCCGCAGAGCGCGGCGCTGGCGCTCAGCAACGGCTGCGATCTCAACTGCGGCAACACGTATCTCCACCTCCTCACAGCCTTTCAGGAGGGCCTGGTGACGGAGGAGCAGATCACCCTCGCCTGTGAGCGCCTGATGACGACGCGTTTCCGCCTGGGGCTGTTTGACAAGGATTGCCTTTATCATAAAATTGATTATTTCTCTTCGGACACGGACGCGCATGACCGCCTGGCCTACCAGGCGGCGGCAAGGTCCATCACGCTGCTGAAAAACGACGGGATCCTGCCGATGAAACCGGAGGAGCTCAAGACCATTGCCGTCATCGGCCCCAATGCGGACAGCCAGAAAGCGCTGGAGGGCAACTACAACGGCATCTCCTCGCGCTACGTAACGTTCCTGGAGGGGATCCGGGCATCCTGCGAGGGCAAGGTCCGGCTGATGTACGCGCTGGGGTCCCAGCTCTTCTTTGACCGGGACACCCCCATCGCCGAAATGGACAACCGGCTCAGCGAAGCGGTCGCCATCGCGAAGCGGGCGGATGCCGTCATCCTGTGCGTGGGCCTTGACGCCACCCTTGAGGGCGAGCAGACCGACACCAGCAACTCCTTCGCCGCGGGGGACAAGCCGGACCTTGAGCTGCCCCTCACACAGCGCCGGCTGCTGGAAGCGGTCGTGAAAACCGGAAAACCCGTCGTCACGGTGGTCGCCTCCGGCAGCGCGCTGAGGGTGGAGGAGGGCAACGCCGTTCTCTGGACCGGCTACCCCGGCCAGGCAGGCGGTAAAGCGCTGGCGGACATCCTCTTCGGGAAGGTATCCCCGTCTGGCAGGTTGCCTGTCACGTTCTACCGGTCTGACAGGGACCTGCCGGCGTTTACAGATTACTCGATGAAGAACAGGACCTACCGTTACTTCAAGGGTGCAGCGCTGTATCCCTTCGGCTACGGGCTCTCCTATACCCGCTTTTCCTACAGCGCCGCTTCATACGGGGACGGCGCGGTCGAAGTCGACGTGACCAACGCAGGCGGCATGGACGGGGAAGAAGTAGCGCAGGTCTACGTCAGGAACCACCATCCTGAAGCGCCGGAAAACCCGGTGCTCTGCGGATTTCTGCGTTTCGCGCTCAAGGCCGGAGAAAAGAAGAGGATCCGCCTGCCCTTGTCCGAACATGCCTTTTTTGTGATCGACCAAAAGGGAAAGACCATCCCGAACATGGGGAGAAAGACGCTCTATGTCGGCGGCAGCCAGCCCGATCATAGAAGCATGGAACTTTTGGGTCAGGAACCCTTGTACATAACGATGATTGACGGCACGGGAGAAGCGTGAAGAGGAGAAGATGGAACAGATCTTTTTCGTTCCCAGCATCCAATACTTTGTCAATCGGATCTGCACGCCGGCATGGGTCATCAGCCGGCAGCTGATCGACTTCCATGACCTGACCTACGTCATCGGCGGAAAGGGCGAATATGTCATCGACGGGGTCTCCTGCCCGGTCGGCGAGGGCGACCTGCTGTACATCCCCCCCGGGACGTGGCGCGAGGCCAAAACGGATGAGAAAGACCCGATGCGGCTGTATGCCTTCAATTTTTCCCTATATGATGTGGATTTCAAACCCGCGAAGCTGCCCCTGCCGCTGAGCTGTCATATCGGGCATGATGTAAAGCTGGAGCATCTGCTGCTTCGCATCAGGCAGATCTTTGCGCTGAGGGAACCGACGTTCCAGATGCAGGCCGCGGCGCTGTTTATGGAGATGATCTGCCACCTGCTCATCCTGACCGGGCTCATCCAGGGCACCGGCAGCGATCCCAGGGTGCAGAAAGCGGCGGCTTACGTTACGGAACATATTTCGCGGCACATCAGTACCGGAGAGATCGGCGCCGCCGTGGGGCTGCACCCCGGCTATCTCAACAAACTGACCATGAAGCATACCGGGAAGACGGTCAGCCGCTTCATCACCGGCATCCGCGTGAACATGGCGGAAGATGCCATCGCCTTTGAGGGGATCACGGTCAGCGAGGCGGCGGAACGTTTTGGTTTCTCCGATATTTACCATTTCAGCAAGGTGTTCAAGAAATACAAGGGGTATCCGCCCTCAGCGGCCAAAACGCTGCTGCATTAAGCCCTGAATACCAACATCGCGCCGGGGGCAGGCTCAAAGGCCTTCACCGGGATGTGTTCATACCCCCTGATCCTTGCCGGCTTTGCGTTCGCGAAGCCGGTTTCGTTCAGCCCTTGAGCAAAGCAGACAAGGGAGGCCCGATTGAGGGGGGCTTCGGCATGCGGCGCCAGCGCGGTCTGAAAGGGGAGTTCCATCAGGGAGCGGAATGATTGGGAATAGGTCCTGACGTCCAGGGATTCTGGAAAGAAGACCCAGGTCTGCGGGTTCCAGTTGTCCCCCAGCAGGAGCAGGCGCTGCTTGGGCACATACAGGGCGATGGAGCCTGGCGTATGGCCGGGCGTCCTGATCACCTGTACGCTCAGTCCGCCCAGCTCAAACACAGCGGCATCCAGTTTCTCCGGCTCATGGATCGAGGCTGACAGATAGTTTTCCCTTGCCTCACTGCCCAGTCTGGCGGTCACTGCGATCTTCTCCCGCTCCCTTCTCCCTGTATACTCCCTGAACACGGGCAGGTCCTGCGGCAGCATCAGGCTTGAAGGGAAATGCATGGCGCCCAGGGCATGATCGTGATGCCCGTGGCTGAGCACCAGCGTCAGGGGAAGATCCGTGATCCCGCGGATAAACGCATGAAAATCCAGGACGCCGTAACCCGCGTCAAACAGCAGCGCTCTCTCCCTGCCCAGCAGCAGCGTCATGTGGACGCCCAGCGGGTCGCGGATGTGCTTCACGTCAGGGAAAACGTCGCTGACAGTGAAATCACGCATCAGATCCTTCCTCATGCACGCGGATGAAGCGGACGGAGGACAGGTCCAGAGAGCAGCCCGGCAGGAACAGGAAGGATATATCTCCGCTCCCCTGGAAAGTATGGTCCAGCGGGAAGACCGCCTTATGGTATTCCATCGCGCGGGTCAGGTTCAGCATCGCGTGCGTCTGCCCTTTTTCTGTCTGGAAGGTGAGCTGTACTGCGTTGTTGTGGTTCTCCGTCCGCCAGACGATCTCGACCCGGTCAGCGCCGCCGCCTGTAAAATTCATCCCCTCAAAGGATAGGTTGGTGTTGTTGCCGATGTCAAGGACTTCGCCGCCTGAACGCCTGAAACGGTCGCCGTACAGAGCATCGCATTCCGACGCTTTCATGAGCCGGTACGCTCCGGCACCGTGATGGAAAAGAAAGCCCTTCATGTGCGTCTTGACCCTGAACACAAAGCAAAGGCTGGCCCTGCTCTGCAGTTTCCTGGGCAGCTTGACGCGGACCTCCTGATACACGTTCCATTTCATCCCCAGGTCATATAGCGGCTCGCAGAGTTTCTCAGGTTCCTCGCCGTATATGCCCTTCCAGATCTCAAAATGGAAGGGCTCCCCGGTCATCGGGAAGAGCCAGACGCTTAATTCATCCGCCTCTTCATGGCCGAAATCCAGCCCTTCGAAGCAGATCCAGGCTTCCGAGTCAAAAGGGGTAGCGACCCCGCGTTCGTTCCCGTTGCCCAGCGCCACGCTGCTTTTGCTGTACAGGGCGGCTGAAACAAAGCTGAAGGGGTCAAGAACAGGCTTGCCAAAGCCCTTGAGTTCCATGGCGATCTGGCTGTACAGCGCGATGTGATCAAGGCCGTTCTTCACCCCGCAGCGGATGTACACCTCGCCGTCACCATGGGGGAGGAGCGTTGCCCCAAGACCGTCCCCATCGACTTTCAGTTCACCCAGGTTGCTGTCCACGCCGGACGCGTTGGTCAGGCGCCAGGATAGGTCTGAATACGTCGCGTTCTCCGGCAGGAGTTTCGCTTGAATGTGATGCCCTTCCCGGGTCAGTTCAATTTTCCGTACGGGGATGTCGTCCGTCACAAACTCCGCCGAGACCTGAAGCTCCTGCCCGGCATCACGCCGGATGACTGCCAGCAGCTTGCCGCTGAACATGCCGCGCGTATCCTGCTGATAGGGTGTATTATCAGCGGAGTTGCCGTTGTCCAGGCCAAGCAGTTCGCCTCCCTGCACCTTGACGCGGACAAGGCGGTTCGCGTTTTCCACCGGCGTTCCGTTCCCGTCCAGCGCCGTGATGGCCGCGAAACTCAGCTCGCTTTGATGTTCAAGGGAGATCGCCAGCTGTTCAGCCTCTCCGAAGGATGAACGGGTGACAAAGGCGGTCACTTCCCCCTCAGCGTTGTACGCCTTCGCCGTCAGGGTCCCCTTTTGGTAGGGGATGATCCAGTTCTGCGCGATTTCACTGTTCATCCTGCGCCGACCCAGGCTTTTGCCGTCCAGGAACAGCTCCGCCTCCTCCTGATTCGTGCAGACGCGCACGTTGATCTGCTGTCCCGGCGAAAAATCCCAGTAGGGGAACAGGTACACCATCGGCGATGCTTTCGGGTCCGTCCACGCGGACTGAAAGAGATAAAACGCGTCTTTTTCAAATCCCGCGGTGTCCAGCATGCCGAAATAGGAGTTCTTTGTTTGATAGGGGGTCGGTTCCCCCAGGTAATCCTGACCTGACCAGACGAACTGGCCCAGCGAGAAGGGAGTATCCCTGTCGTCCTTGATGCAGGCATCAATACTCCGGGCGCCCCAGCTGGTCGTGCTGTTGCCCAGGGAGGAGCATTGAAGGTCATCATCCGAGAGCGTCGGCTGGCTCAGCGGAAAATGGTAGATCCCGCGGCTTTGGACGGTGGAGCAGGTTTCGCTGCCGAATATGATCCAGTCCGGATGCGCTTCGTGATGGGCCTGGTAGAGGCGTTCCGCGTAGTTGTAGCCGACCGCCCCCAGAAGCTTCGCACAGCGCTGGGTATTTTCCCATGCCATGTAATTGGAGCCCAGCGCGATCAGCGCCTGGCCGCGCGGATCATGCTTCCTGACCAGGGCGCTCAGCTTTTCAAGCAATTCGCTGCCTTTTTGGTAATCCGCGTGTGTGTCCGGGATCTCGTTCCCGATGCTCCACAGGACGACGGAAGGCCTGCTGCGGTCCCGCCTGATCCAGCTGGCGGCGTCCCGCTCATGCCACCTGTCGAAATAATTGCTGTAGTCATGGGCGGTTTTCCCGATGGCCCAGACGTCGGAAAATTCACTGACCACCAGCATGCCCATTTCATCCGCCAGGTCCATGAACACGCTGGAGGGAGGGTTGTGCGCGGTGCGCACCGCATTGACCCCCATCCGTTTCAGGGCGGCAAACTGCCGCCTGATCAGGTCGGGATGAACGGCGCAACCCAGGACGCTGAACTCCTGATGCAGGCAGACGCCGTTCAGCTTCATCCTTTGACCGTTGATGGAAAAGCCTTCATCGGGGGAAAAGCGAAGCTGACGGAAGCCGATGCGCGTGTCAACGGTGTCCTGTACCTGTCCGTTCACGATCAGCTCCGAGCGCAGGGTGTACAGCCTTGGATGCTCCGGCGACCATGGTTCCAATTCGCCCTTCTCAAGGATGGTATGTCGCAGCTCATAAGGCTGTCCTTCGGTTTCGACCTCCGCAGTCACCTCATACTCCGGTTGCCCGTCTTTCAGCCCGGCGGTGACGTAGACGCCCCCGTCCCTGAAATGGCAGGGGTTTTTGAGGATGAGATGGACGTCCCTGAAAATGCCGGCGCCGGTATACCAGCGCGCGCTTGGGAAACGGCAGTCCACTTTGAGCAGCAGTTCGTTTTCACCCTCCGGTTTCAGAAAGGGTGTGATCTCATGCTCAAAGGCGGTAAAGCCGTATTTCCATTCCCCCGCCTCAACACCGTTGACGTACAGGGTGCTGTCCATATAAATGCCGTCAAAATGGAGGAAGGCGCGCCGCCTGTCCTTCAGGAAGCCTGCGTCAAGCGTCCTGCGGTACCAGCCTGTGCCCGATTGGTACCAGTCCTCCGGGCTTTCCCGGATGAGCCAATCGTGGGGAAGAGTGACCGCACAGAACTGCTCAGGCTCGTTCTTGGCGAAAACCCAACCGTCATTCAGCAGAAATCGCATAATAACAGCACCTCAAAAGAATCAATGGAGAGTCAGCTCATTCAGCGGTAGACCTTTTATCCAGTTTACCATAAGTCAGGGAAGTTTCCGCATATCATTTTCCTGAAACGATCAAGGCTGCCTATAAGCAGCCTTGATTGTGAATATATAGCAGTTTTTGAACCGGATTCCGCAACGCTCTGCCTCCTGAAACTCTTTTGCTGTCCATTCGTCTTCACGGCAAGCAGCATACTCTGCCATGACTGAATCATTTATCCCAATGAAACGCGTCCATTTTTCGCCGGTTCACTAATTCCATATTTTCCGACCTTTTTCATCAGGGACGCCGGAAAAACGGAAGAAGAAGCTGTTGATGACGTCACGCCACTCCTTCGCGTTGCTCACCTGCATGTCAAAACGCGCCAGCACCCTGTCATATACGTCCTCCGGCACCAGGCCATGCAGCGCCCTCCACTGTTCCCTCAGCGATTCCGCTTCCTCGGCGCCTTCAAAATGATCGTCATAGATCCGCTGCAGCAAGGTCCGCCCGTCTGCCATGACGTGCCCGTATTTCAACCGGTGGAAAAACAGGAGCAGCTTATCCGGGCATCTTTTGGGATCGCCGTATATTTCCGCCAGATCTGCGGAATATTGCGCCGTGAATCCTGTGCCGCTTTTGCCGCGGTCCACGCCGACGGCGTCCCTGTCCGCCCGGTGGTAGGTGCCCCAGCGGGCATATTCATACCCGTCTGGAGACGGGCCGTAGTGATTGCTTGGGTTGACCATGAAGCCGAGCCCGAGAGGGGCCGCGTACTTCTCATAGACCCCTGGGGATGCCAGCAGGAGCTTTGTGATCTTTCCGGCAGCTGATGGGAAGGTCTGCTCCGCCCATTCCTCCGCATACGCCCGGGGGTCGCTCCTTCCCGTCCATGCGGTCCGCCCGTAGGCATACAGGTTGGCCTGCGCCAGGTCATGCCCGGTCCAATTCGGGCTGCTGCCCAGGTTTGAAACCGCGCTGATGCAGGACACCTTTTCAGGGGACATGACCTCGAACACGTCCTGCCATTGGCCTGCCAGGTAAAACAGGTCGATCTGCTGCCCGGTATACTCCTGGGCAAGCTGAAGCTCCAGCGCTTTACGCGTATGGGGCATTGACAGCAGAAGGGGGGACACCGGTTCGCGGACCTGGAAGTCAAGCGGTCCGTTCTTGATCTGCAGGACGACGTTTTCATCAAACCGCCCGTCCAGCGGCGCGTAGTGATCATAGGCTGCCCGGGGCCTGTCCGTGGTGCTGTCCCGCCAGTCCTGCCTGCAGTTGTACACAAAGCAGCGCCAGAACAGCATCCCGCCATATGGTTTCAGCGCGCGGGCCAGCATGTTGGCGCCTTCGTCGTGGCTGCGTCCATAAGTGAAAGGACCAGGGCGGTGCTCGGAATCCGCCTTCACCAGAAAACCGACCAGGTCTGGGATGACCTTGCAGACTTCCTCCGCCCTATCAGCCCAGAAACGGATGACCTCAGCATTGAGCGGATCCGCGGTCGCAAGTCCCATCCTGACGGGCAGGCTGAAGTCGACCGTCAGGAGCATCCGGATCCCGTACAGGCGGAGGATATCCGCGATTTTGGAGGCTTCAGCCAGGGCCTCGCCCGTGACCAGCAGGTCCATTGGGGGGATGACGTTGACGTTGTTCAAGCTGACGGCGTTGATGCCGACGGAGGAGAGCATGCGCGCGTAGCGATGGATCCGCAGCGGGTCAAAGAAGACGCGGTTGTTCCTGAAGAACAGGGAATGTCCGGCATAGCCCCGTTCGACACCGCCGTCCATGTTGTCCCAGTGATTGAGCATTCGCAGGGGATAGAACGGCTTCTGCACTCCCTCCGGCAGGCTCCTCCCGCAGGCCAGCAGGGCCAGCAGACGATAAGCGCCGTACAGCACCCCCTGCCTGCCCCCGCGGACTGTGATGACCCCGTCCTTCCTGACCAGCTCATATGATTCACTGCTGCCCTCCGGCCGGATGCGGGGCTCCTCAGCAATGCCCAAGGCCTGAAAACCCGCGCGCAGTTCACTGCCGGCGATCTCGGACGCCGACCCTCCCCGCGGTATATCCATGGGCAAATATGGAAGCCAGGCAAAGGCGCCAGCCGGAGAGGTCAATCAAGCTCGCCTCCTATTGTCATATCCGAGCATACTATACACTGAAACAGTAAAAAAGGAATGGCTCTGCAATCATTGATTTGTCTGAAATGAAGACAATGGCACCCATGAAATCAGGGTGCCATTGGGCTGACGCTGATCCCGTCAGGGAGGATTGTCACATTTCCCTGTCAGCGCAGGGGGTCAACAACAGCGTAAAACGCGGGCTTTGGCTTCCCCCGCCCGTCAAACAGCAGCGGAAATTGGTTGGCTTTCCAACTGAGATTGTCCGTCACACCCCAGGTATGGACTGCCTCGATCCTGTCCGAGTAGGCGCGGAACAGCGCCAGGATCGCGCCGTATCGGTTTGCCTGAAGACGCAGGTTTTCCTCATCATTCCTGTTGATCAGGATGTCCATTTCGCTCATGCGCAGCGTAAGGCCAAGGACGATCACCTTGTCCATGGCGTCCTGCAGCTGGCGGAGCCCCGGCGTGTTCAGCTGATAATGGCACTGGAATCCGTACCCGTCGATGGTCCCTTCCTGCACCAGCTGGGCGAGCAGCCGCAGGATCCCCGTGAGCTTGGGCTCATAGGGAGTTGAGTAATCGTTGTAATACAGCCTGACGCCTTCCGGCGCGTACTTTCTGGCGAAACGGAACGCCTGAAGGACGAAATCCTCCCCGACGACCCTGGTCCAGTTGCTCGCCCGCAGCCTGCCTGTCGCGTCATCGACCGCTTCGTTGACGACGTCCCAGGATACGATCAGCCCGGGATACTGGCTTTGGATCAGCTCAAATACCTGGCGGATGTAGTTTTCCAGGCGCGAGAGCATCACGTCGCGGCTGACAAAGGGTCCCGTCGGGCTGTAATCCTCCCGGAAGAAGACCTCAGGCGTCTGGCTGTGCCATACGAGAACGTGCCCGTGGACCTTGATGCCGTGCTGCTGAGCGTAATCAAGCAGGGGCTTCGCCGCGCTGATGCGCACGGCCACCGCGCCCTGGTCCTCCCCGGCCAGCTCTTTTGATTTGGCGATGTCCAACACGCTGTCCGGCTTGAGTTCATTGGCGTGCGTCATGATGCTGAACTGGCTGGCGTAGAAATCCATCAGCCTTGGATTGATCGCCTCCATGCCCGTCACCGCACAGCCGAAGTCAAAGTATTCCGCGTACAGATCCTTCAGGCTCGGCAGGTCCAATGAGTAGGAGCCTATGACCTCCCTGACTGTGAAATCCTTGATCACAAAGGGGATCTGAGGAGCGCCCAGGGTCTCGGTGTACAGGATGAAACGGTCGAACTGACCCGCGGTGTAAGTTGAGGACAGCGCGGTCCATTTGCCCTTCGGGACGTCCTCCCGCGCGAGGTTCTCATAACTCTCCTGCCCGTTGATCGTGTGGGCCACGGAAATCATCATCCTGGCGCTGTCCCCCGCGTCTTGGAAGACCATTGTGCTGACCTCATATACCTTTCCGGGGACGAGCGGGAACTCCCTCCCGGGGGAGTGCCAGTCGCTGGTGCGTCCCGTGATGGCAAGGCCGCCGTTCTCAGGGGAAACCGAAGCGCTCCCTAAAGACCGAGCGACCCAGCCGTCAGCATCCTCCGAGAAGTCGGACTGATAGGCGTATGTTTCCGCCCCGGCCGGGGCCATCGGCATCATCAGGGCCAGAAGAAGCAGGATGCAGGCCGTTGCTCTCATGACGTTCCCCTTACTCTGCGTTGGTTATCAACGCTTCTACGATTTCCGGCTGAACGAATGCGAAAGTCTTTCTGTCCAGAATCCCGAACAGTTCCCCGCTGCCCTTGACGGCATGGTTGTCCCACCAGAAGCAGGTAAAACCCCTGGCACGCGCCAGCGCGGTGTAGACCGCGGTAAAATCGACCCTCGCCTGCAGGTTGCCACCCTTGTCACGGGCGCCGAATTCGCCGATCACGACGGGGACCTGTAAATCCATGGACTTTTCGTAGAGGCTGTCCATGAAGACGGCGATCTCGTTCACGTCAAAGGGATTCCCCGCGCTGAAGGTATCCCGGCTCCCGGATTCTCCGGGGGGCTGGAGCGCGAAGGCATAGGGCGTATAGGCGTGTACGGACAGCAGCAGCTTGTTCTCAGCGCCAGCCACATCCCTGGGCATTTCGAAGGCCTTGTGCAGCGCTCCCTGCACCGAGGCGGCATAGCCGGGGACCAGGAGATAGCGGCTGGCGTTCATTCCGCCGGACGCGCGCACGGTGTCGACGAAAAGCTGGTTGAGCGCGTTGATGCATCGCACCGCTTCCCCGCTTCTTGGGTCATTTGGATTCAAATTCCATTCAATGTCGGTGCCCGCCAGCCGCGGCTCGTTCATGCTTTCCATGATCAGGCGGTCGTCATAGCTGATGAATGCCTCTGCCAGCTGCTGCCAGACAGCGCTTAAATAATGCTTTGAGCTGTCCAGGTGTTCTTCATCCGGGAAGATGAATTCTTTCCCGATGTCATGGTGTGTGTTCAGGATGACGTACAGACCCTGTGCCAGCGCGGAATCGACGACCTCCCTCACCCTCGCCAGCCAGACCGCTGATATGGTGTGATCCGCTCCCGAAACATGGTTATGCCAGGATACCGTGATGCGCACCGCGCTGAAGCCCGCCTTTTTAAGGGCGTCAAAGACCCGCGGATCCGTCAGCACCCCTGTCCATGCCTTTTCATAGGAAAGCTCATCCCTGATCCCGGCGACGTCGTTCGCGTCGAACGTGTTTCCAAGGTTCCACCCGACCTTCAGGTCCCTGACGAACTGAAAGGATTGCAGATCGGGGAGCGCTTTCTGCGCAAAACTCATCTTCGGCACCTTGATGCCCTCCTTTGTGACCGTCGCGGCCGTGCAGCCTGTGAACATCATGATGCCCGTCAGCAGCGCGCCCAACCTGATCATTCGCATCCTGACTCCTTGATCCCGCCTTTTCGGCGTTCAGGCGGGACGGGGCATCGCCCCATCCCGCCGAGTGGGTGAAAGGGGCCTTTCCCTTTCATTCTGCCTTATTTTCCGTTGACTGCGTCGAGGGCAGCCTGCCAGACGTTTTTGGATTCTTCAAGCTGCTGCGCGACCGTCTGCCAGCCGCCGCGGCCGTAGGTGTTCCAGTAGAACTGCGGGCCCAGATTATAGCCTGGGACCATGTTGGACAGGAAGGTGACGCCGTGCTCGCTTTTCCGCATCATGTCGATGGTCTCATCCACTGCGCGGGCATCGGTGAAGAAGTTGTAATAGCTGGACTTCCAGGAGTCCTCCTCCTCGTATCCCGGCGTTGGGTCGGTGTAGAGGTCAAAGGCGGTGGCGATCTTCTCCGCGCGCTCCGCGTCATAGTTCGCGGGGAGGACGTAGGTGTTGTCGGAGTATACGGTCTTGTAGGTGTCCCCCTTGGGTCCTACGGGGAACATGACAAAACCGTAGGGGTCCGCCATGCCCGCGGCCAGCTCGCTCTTGAAGTAATCCTGGTGGACGGTCATCGCGACGTCTCCGTTTTTGAAAGCCGCGAAGGTCCAGTCCCAGTTGGAGCCTTCAGGCTGCGGCATTTCATAGGTGGTCGACATCCTGACGACCCAGTTGGCGGCCTCCAGGAAAGCGTCCTCGGAGGTGGCGTTGTAAAGCTTGCCGTTCTCGTCCCGCTTGACGAAGGCGGCGCCGTTGGAGGCCAGAGCGACGTTGTACACGCCGCCCTGCTGGCTGGCTGTCGCATAGACGTCGATCACGCCGTCGTTGTTCGTGTCGCGGGTGATCTTGGCGCAGATGTCCTCAAAGGCCTGCCAGGTCCAGGTGCCGTCACGCTGCATGTCATAGAGGCTGTCCGGCTGGATGCCGGCTTCCTCCAGAAGCCGCTTGTTGAACCAGATGCCGTCGCGCGGCTCGCTGGCGATGGGGCGCATGCCGTAGACGCTTTCGCCGCGTGTCATTACGTCCATCACGCTCTTGTTCCATTTCGCCTCGGTGAAGTCAAAGGCCTTCAGGGTCGCCAGGTCATAGAACAGACCGTTCATCATCGGTGTAGCCACCACGTCTGGGCGCATGACGAACACGTAGTTCTCCGGCCCGCCGGTGGTGACGTAGTTGGTGAAGAAGTCGGGGTTGTCCGCCCAGCCGCTCACTGCGATCTGCTTGATCTTGAAGTTGTAGGTCTCCTGGATCCACTGGCGGTATTCTTCCGTTGCTTCTTCAGCGGCGGTCGCCGGCGGGGCGGGTTCACCGCTCCACCAGTCGCCGATGATGACCTCTATCCCGCCCAGGTCCAGGGTCTTTCCATTCTCGTCCGTACGGATTTCGATCGTCTCGCCATAGCTGAACTCATGTGTTTCAGCCAGGGCAGCAAGTCCGCTGGACGCCAGGATGAGCGCCAGCACCAGTAACAGTGTCCTTTTCATGACAAGTCCTCCTTTTCTTTCTATATCGCCCGTTCCCGGTCTGGGAAGCGGGAAGATAACGGTGAAGGGGGTCATTCCTTGATGCCGGTGGCGCTGATGGTCTCAATGAACCACCGCTGCGCGAAGACGTAGATGAGCAGCAGCGGGGCGGCGACGATCAGAACGCCCGTGGAGATGATCTGCATCACGTAGCCGATGGGCGGCGAGGGGATCCCAAGGCGGGTGGATACGTAGGTCCTCAGGCTCTCCGCGAGGCCCGACAGGCGCACCGACAGGTACATCACGTTTGCGGTGGGCAGGAAAAGCCGGGTATAGAACACGTCCGTCCATTGCCAGACAAATGAGAACAGGAAACAGCTGACCAGGATCGGAACAGCCTGGGGCAGCAGCACGCGCAGGAAGGTGCCCAAGGTCGAGCAGCCGTCCACGTAGGCGGCCTCCTCAAGCGACTGGGGAATGGAGCGGAAGTACTGCCTGATCATGAAGATGTACAGCCCGTTTTTCAGCCCCATCCCCGTGGCGCACAGCATCAGGTAGGGCAGCGTGGATCCCTTGAGGTTGATGGGTCCCCCGGTCAGCCGGGCAAAGATCCCCAGGATGTCAAAATACCGGAAGTGCAGGTAAAGGGCGGAGGAGATGGTCTGCGGCGGGATGATGATGACCAGGATGACGCAGGCGAACCAGAGCTTTTTCAGCGGAAACTCAAAGCGCGCAAAGCCGTATCCCGCCAGGGCGCAGGCGATGATCTGCAGGACGGAGGTCAGCAGGGAGATCAGGGCCGTGTTGAGCAGGGATTTATCCAGGTTCATCAGAAGGGACGCCAGGCTGTAGTTCTCCAGGGTCAGGTGCCTGGGGACGACGATGATGGTCGTGTCATACAGGTCACGTTCCTGCATGAAGCTGACGGAGATCTTGTCGAGGATCGGCTGGATGATCAGGAAACACAGGCCAAAGACCATCAGCGCGCGAAGCACGCTGCCCGCTCTTTGATGGACGCTCTGCCTCAGAAGCATCCCGCCGGACTTTCGGTTGCGCAGCCAGAATCCGCTTCTTTTAGCCGTCTCATGCCTACTCATAGTGTTTCACCCCCCTGGAAATGATCAGGGAGCTGATGCCGATCATCGCGATGGCGACCGCGAAATAGATCCAGGACAGCGCGGAACTCAGGCCGTAGTTGAGGTTGATGAACATCTCCTCGTGGATCTTCTCCATGATCTGGTTGTCGGTCTTCATGAAGAAGTCAATGATGGTATAGATCATGTTGACGATCAGCAGCGGGCTGATGATGGGGAAGGTGATCATCCAGAAGCTTTCCCACGCGGAGGAACCCTCGACCTCCGCGGCTTCGTACATGCTCCTGGGGATGGTCTGAAGCCCCGACAGGAAGACGATGATCTGGATGCCGGATGCCATCACGACGTCATACACGGCGTTGATGAGCTCATAGACGACATCCAGCGCGGACCTTGCAGCGCCGGAGGCGTTCAGCAGGGTTATCAGCGCATCGCTGATGTTGACGCCGTTTGATTCCTGGATCAGTTCCTTCATCCCGATGATCAGCGAGTTGTCCGTCTCGATCCCGACCAGCACGCCGGAGGACAGGATGACCGGGAGGAAGAAGATCGCGCGGGCAAGCGTGCGTCCCCTGAACCTCTGGTTGAGCAGCAGCGCGATCATGAAGGAGATCACCATCGTGGCCAGCGAGTGGGTGACCATCCTGATGACCTCGTCCACCAGCATCTGGTTGAACTCCGGGTCCACCGTAAACGCATAGGAATAATTTGCCAATCCGACATATTTCTGGGTGACGCCGGTCTGCGCGCTGAGTGTGACCTCGTTGAGGCTCATGATGACCGAGCTGATCATCGGACGGACCATGAACGCCAGGAAGCCGATGATAAACGGTAAAATGAACAGGTACCCGGCGAGAGCCCTGCGCGAACGGATGGTCCTCATGCCCCTTGGCCCTGTAGTCATTTCTTCACCTCCCCGGGAATGACTTCATAACTTCTTGCCGGGATGATCATTCCGTCCAGATCACGTTCAACCTGGCTGAAGTTGACCGCGACACGGGTCCCGTCCTCATAGCTGGTGACGGTTAGGTCCCCGGGAAGACGCTCAAAGCCTGTGATGGCCTGACCAAAGATGCCGCCGAGCTTCTCCTGATACGCCAGGGTGATGCGCCTGGCATCTTCCTTCCACAGGTCGTAAGTGGAGCCGAAGTACATGGAGTATTCCGTGTCCTCCAGCACGATCGGATCCTCCTTCATGAACGTGAAGGACAGCCCGGCCCCGCACTTCGCGCTCATCAGCAGCTCCTGCTCCCAGTCCCCCGACAGGTTGAGGGGTTTGCCGGTATAGCGGACCAGGCCGTGCAGGGCGATCTGGACCAGGGGGACGCTGTCGTCCAGGATCGAGTAGCGCTCTCCTTCCATGTCGGTGTCAGTCACGATGTCCGCTGCCTCCAGCGCGTACAGGTTTCCGCCCCGGATCATGACGCCCAGGCCTTCTTCCCTGATCCGGCGCAGCGTCTCTGACTGCGAGGCCATCGCTTCTTCCCTTGTCACGGTCTTTTGGGGGTTGTAGTCCGCGCTGAGCAACTGCCCGACGTCCTCAAACGCGACGCCGCCTGCGCCTCGTGCTTTGGCGGCATCGGCAAGGTTCCTGATCATCGTGTCCGCCGTTTCAGGCTTCAGAAGATAGTAGGGTTCCTGATGATCCATCTGCCCGTACCATATGATGGAATAGGGGTACAGCTTGACCTGTTCGCGCGTGGTGAAGCGCGCCGCGTCGCGCAGGCTGACAAAGCCTTCCATCAGCCCGCTGTCCAGCGCGAACTGGGTGATGCCGTTGAGATAAAGCCGTGCGCCGCTTGCGCTGATCCGTTCTGACATGGCTCTGAAGTCCGCGGCGTTGCCCAGCTGGCTGATCAGACGCACGCCGCTGAGGACCTTCTGCTTCACCCCGCCGTTCATCCAGCCGGACAGGCGTACGTAGAGGTCTCCCTTGACCCACTCCGCGATCTCTTCCGCCATGTCCGCGGCTTCCCGATAGGAGGTGAGCCGGATGGGGGAGGAGACGGGCAGGCCGCCTTTCTGCAGGACCTTGTCAATGGCCCCGATGATCTCAACGCAGACAGGAACGTCCCTGTCAGGAAGCGGCTGCAGGCCGGGAAAACGATCCCTCAGGTATCCGCGGTAGGCCTTCGCCAGTTCCACCGCGTCGTCCGTCGGGATAAAACGGTAGCGCTGGGTGATGTTTCCCTTTGGGAGGGAGGCTTCATACATGTAGATGGTTTCAACGGTCCTGTCGGTCACGTTGAAGGGATCTGAGTGCAGCAGCGTATAGCTTGCGCTGGCGGTGTTGTAGCTGTTTCCCCGCCCGCTGATGTCCGCGGCCAGAGAAGCCATGGAGGCGGACTCCTCCAGCATGCAAAGGAAAGCGCTCCGGCCGTTCACCATGCCGAAGAGCGGAAAACGCGCGTTGGTTTCATGCACGACGGCATAGCGGATGCTGGCGTAATCCCAGCCGTACATGTTGGCAAAATAACTGTTCTGTGCCCGTTTTCCGTTGTTGAAGCGGATGATGCCGCCCCCGCCTTCCGGAACCAGGATGAATCCTTCGTCCGTGGTCCCGCCCGCGCCGAAATTGGGCAGCAGGTTCAGACGGACGGGCGGAAAATCGCTGGAATATGCGAGCTCCTCCATCGGCACCTGTACGATCAGATCGCGGCCTTCCAGCCTGTAGATCACGCTGAGGCTGAAGATCGCGCTGCTGCTTGAGACAGACGCGCCGCTTCCGGTCTGATCCATGAGATAGTCGTCATAGGTGTAGCCGGCATTTGCAAACAGGTCCTCAAACTCCGCCTTCAGAAAATCCTTGGCGGTATCGCGCAGCACGAAGATGGCTCCATCCTGCAGGACCGGATACTTGAGCAACAGCTCTGCCTTCTGATTCTCATTCAGTTTCGCCGGGTCATATTTCCGGTAGGAATCAAGGATCTTCCTGGACTGCGCTTTCTCCATGCTGCCCAGGAAACCGTCCATCCGTTCCTGGCTGATGACGTTGGGGATGAAATAAGCGCGCTGGATGCGCCCCAGCGTGTAATTCACCCTGACCTGCCGAGCGTCCGATTCGATCTCGTACACCTGATTCCTGATAGAGTATTCGTAGCTGTCATACAGCGTCCGGACGCCCTTGTTGGTGGAATACGTGATCGCGAGGGTGGACTGGAGCAGGTTCTTGCTGCCCGCCAGGGCGATGGGATCCTTGTCGGCGCCTTCGGGGACAGAGCGCCAGACATGCCCGTCCTCCTTGTTTGTTACTGTGAACTGTGTCGTATCCCCATCCAGCTCAAACCGCAGCCATTCGTTTTCCAGCGCGTACACCGCGCCGGGCTCCCCCTGATAGAAATGCGGGACGATCTCCTGCCCGACGGATCCGCTCTCTCCCTGCCCATACAGGGCCCAGGACAGCAAGGAGACGCCGCCTGCCAGAAGCAGGACTGCAAGGGCGCTCACGATCCTCCTGATGCCGGGCTTCTTTATCACTCGTCCTCCTAATAAAGCCGGAAGCTCAGTTCCTTGTAAAGGGAAACAAAATAGGCGATGCCGTCGCTGATGAGCGAGAAAAATATCAGCATGATGAAGATGATGACCAGCATCCCAAAGGCCGACATCACCATGAAGGCCAGTGTCTTTCCAAGTGAGTAGTCGTGGATCATCATCATCGCGCAGATCAGCAGCAGCCCGCTCCACAGCAGGGAGATGCTGGACAGGACGGCGTGGAACGCCCCTTCCTCCACGGTGATCACGTTGCTCAGCAGGATCAGGGGAAGCTGGATGAGGACGAGCGGCGTCATGGCGTATGCGGTGCCGATGTAGATGTCCCGCATGCGACCCTTGCCTTCAAACAGCGTCGTCAGGCTCCAGTTGGCCAGGCACCATATCCCGATCGGCAGCAGGATCGACAGGCACTCTGTGAACACATTGATTCTGGCCCAGTTGACCCGCATGAACAGGAAAGAGGTGTACTGCAGCTGAAGTACCCGCGTGAGCATGACCAGGAACACGATGAAATTGGCGGCCTGCATGCTCCCGCGGCACTCGCGCGTCAGGTCCCAGAAACCGTCGAAGGGATGGACGATGACGTGAAGCGCGTAACGGAGCGTGCTGACGAAATGCCCGCGCCATTCACGGCTGAAGTATCTGGAGAAGATTCCGGGCCTGATAGATCCGTTCATCCTTCGGCCAGCTCCTTTCGGATGCGTCTGATCCTTCCTGCCGCCATCGGGACGATCAGGAGGATGAACAGCACCGCAAATATCCAGGAGATGTTCCTTTCGACCCAGGCTTTCCTGTATTCCTGGAAGGCCTTGGAGTAATTGTCCTCGTCATTGGCCAGCTTGAAATACTGCATGGCCTGCTCAAACTTCTCCTCCCGCAGCAGCGCGCGCCCCACGCCGATGTAGGCCAGCTCAAAATTGCCGTTCTGTTTGAGCACCTCGTTCCAGATTTCGGCCGACTGCGCGTATTCGCCGCCCTGGTAACGCTCCAGCGCTTCATAGATCAGCCTGCCGTACTCCGTGGGCTCAAACAATGTGATCGAGTTCTCCAGCGAGTCCAGCACCAGCAGGTCATACCCGATGTGCTCGATGGAGACGGCGTTGCGGAAGAACCCCGTCATGTTGCCCGAACCGCCGAAGATCCAAAGGTTGCGCCCCTGTTCGTCATAGCCGAACAGCCTGCCGCGCGTCTTGTCCAGCGCAACGTAGACCTCGTTATGAAGGACGGTGATGTCCGAAAACTTCGACGGCCCGCTGTATCCGGCCGCCGTCCCCCAGTCAATGTCCCCGATGGGGGGGAACTCGCCGTTCTTGACCAGGATGTCGTTGCCGATGGCGTTGAGCTTGCGGATCGGCTTGGCCTTGTCCCAGATCAGGTCGTATTCGGCGAAGGTCGTCGTCACGGCGTAGATGAAACCTTTCGGGTCGATGTACGCGTTGTCGTATTCCGTCGGCACGAAGGACGCCTGCTGCTCCCGCTGCTGCCTGGTGGACAGGAGACGCCATATCTGGTCGCTGATGGAAAAGCTGACGGGCATGGCGCCGATGAAGCCTGTGAACCTGCCGTCGTTCTCAAATTTGACCAGCCCTTTGTTCACGTTGCGCACCAGGACGAAGGCGCGGCCGGTCACGTCCGCCACGATCCTGTCCGGCAGGAAGGACAGGCGCTGGTCAAAGGTCTCGTCAAGGGGCTTGGTGATGGTCAGCAGCAGGTTCAGGTTTTGGTCCAGCTTCAGGACGCGCTGGTTCTCCGTATCGCAGATGAACAGGTCGCCTTCTTCCGTCACGAACACGTCGGAGGGCGAAGCGAAGCGGTTGGGGCCCTTTCCGCCCGTGAAGCTGTCGATCACCCGTTCAAGGATGAAGGCGCCGCCGTCCCTTCGGATCTGCAGGATGCGGTGGTTGCCGCTGTCGCATAGGTAGACCCTGTCGCCCTTGACGAACAGGCTGCTTGGGTTGTTGATGGGCTTCTCAAGTCCGAGATCGGCGCTGTAGATCACGTTAACGGCGCGGTAGGCGTCCGGCGCGCTGCGCGGATTGCCCCAGTAGTCGTAGGTGTAGCTGTATTGAGGAACATATCCCACCTGCGCGCCGGCTTGGAGGATCAGTGTGAGGATCAGGAACACGGACAGAAAGGCCGCTCTTATCCGGCTTTGCATTGGCTGAACGGGCAGCCGTTTTCCTTGCATGCCGCTACTCCTTGATGCCCGAAGAGGCCATCGTTTCCAGGATCCTGCTCTCTGACAGGATGAAGATGGTGATCGGGACCAGCATCATGATGACGGTGACCGCCGCGGCCTGCCCGGTGCGGGCGATCCCGCCGGCCTGGATCTGCCCCAGGGCGTAGGTCAGGGTCTTCCTGGCTTCCGAATAGATGACGGTGGATGCCTTGCTGTTCCACAGACCCTGGACTGAGAAGATGATCAGGGTCAGCCAGGCGGGCTTGACGTTGGGCATGACGATCTGCCAGAACACGCGCATCTCGCTGGCGCCGTCCATCTTGGCCGATTCGATCAGCGCCATGGGGATGCCCTCCATGAACTGTTTCATCAGGAACATCCCGATGGGGGCGGCAAAAGCCGGCAGGATGACCGCGAAGGAGGTATCCACCAGCCCAAGCCGGGTCAGCACGAGGTAGTTGGGGATCCCGGTGACGTAGCCGGAGAACATCAGCGCCACCACGACCAGGCGGAAAAAGGCCTTGCTGCCCGGGAAATCATATTTGGCCAGCACAAACGCGGCCATGGAGGCAATGACCAGGTGGCCTGCCGTGCCGATCAGGGTGATCAGCACGGTGTTGCTCAGGTAGCGACCGAAAGGGACCCAGGACTGGCCCATGGTCACCACCAGGTCAGCGAAGTTGTCAAACGTCGGGTTGCTCGGGAACAGCCTTGGCGGGAAGCGGAACAGCTCGTCCAGCGGCTTCAGCGACGCCGCGACGGCAAAAACCAGCGGGTAGACCATCACCAGCGCGGTCAGCCCCAGCATCAGGTAGATGAAGGCGTCGCCGGCACGGGAACGGTTCGGCTTTCTGCGGTTGGCCACGTTCTGGTCCTTCCGGGGACGAGCCATGCGTTCTTTTGCCATATCAGGTGCCCAGCCTTCTCAGCATGCTCTGGATGGCCTTGTTGGCCAGGATCATCGTCAGGAACAGCAGCGTGGCGATCGCGGAGGCGTAGCCCATGTCAAAGCGCGTGTAGCCGTAGTCAAACAGATGGGTCACCACCGTGTGCGCGGCGTAATCGGTGGACGGATAGCCGCACAGCGCCATCGTCTGGTCAGCCACGGAGAAGGCGGCCGTGATGGACATCACCGCGCCGAACAGCAGCATGGGGCGCATGTTGGGCAGGGTGATGTAGTACAGCTCCTGCCAGCGGTTGCGGATGCCGTCGACGTAACCGGCCTCATACTGAGCCTGGTCCACGCCCTTGAGCCCCGCGACAAAGGCGAGGAATCCGGTACCCATGCTCATCCACAGCAGGACCATCACCACCACGGGCATCATGTACTTCGGGTCCGTCAGCCAGAGGATGGGGGAATGGATGACCCCGATACGCACCAGGAAGGAGTTCAGATAGCCGTACACATCGCCCCTGAAGATGATGGAGAAGATGAAGTAGGCGTTCCCGGCGATGGAAGGGGCGTAGAAGATCACGACGGCGACGGAGCGCAGCCACCGGGGCAGTTCGTTGATGAACCAGGCGAACATGAAGGAGAGGATGTAGCCGATCGGGCCGGTGATCACCGCGATGATGAAGGTGTTCTTCACCGAGATGAGGAAGATGTCGTCCTGCAGGATCAGGTTGATGTAATTGGCCAGGCCGATATAGCGCGGGGGCTCCAGGATGTTGTAGTAGGTGAAGCTGTAGCGGATGGAGGTGGCCATCGGCAGGATGTAAAAGGTGAGAAAGAGCGCGGCGAAGGGGAGCAGAAAGAGGTAGCAGACCCGCATCTGTCTGGCCTGGTACCATTTGACGGACAGGGTTCTCCTGCGCAGGTCCAGAAATTTATGCATCGTGCTCATTGCTGCGCTCCTTTGGCGATGTCCAGCCCGAACTCCAGCCTTTTTTTCTCGATCTCCCGGTCGATCAGACGCGCATAGTCCAGGATGGTCTCACGGGGGTCGGCAGATTCATTGATGACCTTGCGCACAGCGTTTGTGATGTTGCGCCCGGTGTAGTATCCCCCGGCGATCTCCCGGAACCCCACCGCTTCCGCCATCGCCTCTTCCAAAAGGGAGAGCTGTTTCGCGCTCCAGGACAGTTCGTACAGCGCCTCCGTGTTGGCGGTGGGATAGCGTGCGGAGGAACCCAGCACCGCTTCGATCTCCCTTCCGAAACGGACCTGGGCTTCCTTGTCCGTCCACCATTTCAGGAACTCCCAGCCCTGCTGCCTGCGGACCTCATCTGAAGTCGCGATCATCATGCAGCTGCTTCCCTGGGAGTGCACGGATCTGTCAAGGCGCGTCCCGTCCTCTGACAGTGTGCCCGGGATGAAGGTGAAGTCCCACAGCCCGCGGATCTCCGGCGCCGAGACCGCCAGCAGGTTGAAGGTGGTGAACTCTGAGATGCCCAGCGGCATTTCCCCTGAGCGGAAGCGGCTGAGGAAGTCGTATTCCTTGATCAGGCCGTAATCAGTATACAAGGAGGTATAGAAATCAAAGGCCTGGATCGCGTTTTCCTCATTGATGAGGGTCCTTGTCGCCTCATCGTTGTAGATCCTGCCGCCTTTCTGGTAGATGAGCGAATACAGCGTGAACTGGTTGGGCGCGGCGATGGTGGGATAGGGGATGCCGACGGACATGTTGTTGCCCTGGATCGTGGGCAGCAACCCGATCAGATCCTCCCAGGTGCGCGGGATCTCAAGGCCGTATTCGCTGAGGATGTCCTCGCGGTAAAACAGCACGCTGATCACCTGCGTCTCAGGCAGCGCGTAGATCCCGCCGTTCCAGCTGAGCGCTTCATACGCGCTGGGCCGGAAACGGGTGATGACCTCGTCAAAGTCCGTGAACTGACTCAGGTCTTCCGCGGCGTTGCGCAGTGCGTAGTTGACAGGGTTCCAGGAATCGGTGGACAGGACCAGGTCGGGTCCGTTCCCAGCCACCACAGCGCCGAGCAGGGCGGTGGGGTCGACCAGTTTGATATTGACCTTGATGCTGGTCCCGGGCGTAAAGGTGTCGTCCACCATGGTCTTGAGCACCATGGACTGGTCGCGCCCTGTCAGGATCCATACCTCCAGCGCTTCGCCCGCACTGTGCACGTCACCCAGCGCGTCATAGTCCACAAAATAGGATACGGCGGTGGACATGAGCTCATGCCAAAGACCTGTGAGGATATTTTCAACAGGTTTTGCCGGCATGACGCCGGAGCCGGAGATGACGATGCTGTCGACGTCCAGTTTGATTTCGCCCATGGCCTGCATCGCCGTGCCCAGGGAGGTGATATTGTCCTTAAAGTTGATAAAGGAGCCCGTGATCCGGTAAGGGTTTTCCGCGAACATCTCAAGCTGGGTTGCCAGGGTCTGCGCGGCAGCGATCTTGTCGGACTTTTGCCCGGTGTATGCGACCGCCTCATCCACGATCCTGTACAGCCGCCTGCTCTCCAGGTCCATCGCCTGGATGACCTCAGGATAGACCTGGTGGAGATTGTAGTCCCTGAAACTGTCGGGATTGACGCCGGTGAGCACCAGGATCTTCCTGTAGATCTGATTGAGCCTGAAGACGCTGTCGTCAAGCTGCTTGAGGATGCTGCCCATCCCGCCGAGCGTCGCCTCAAGACGCAGGGTGTGCCGCCCGCGGGTCAGGTAGAACTCGTACCCTTTTCCGTTGTAGTCGCCAAGCGTCCTGAACTGCCAGGTATTGGCATAGGTGAAGGGGATCTCACCCATCTGGGCAAAGGGCAGCTCACCGTCGATGTACAGCGCCCGGCAGGAGATACTGCCCCGCTGGTAGCGCTGACGGCCCTTGATGCTGATGCGGTAATAACCGTCGGCAGGGATGTCCACGTCCCACTGGATCCACTGCCCCGGGGTCCGCCAGGCGTCCCCGCCGATGTAGTTGAGCACCACCCGGCTCAGGTCCATCGGCTCCGTCGCGGGGGAGGAGCGGTCATACCGCGCATACAGCGAAGGGCTGGAGCGAAGGGACGCCGCTTCGCCCGGAATGGTCAGCAGAACGCCCTGTGATCCGCTGTCCTGTGCCTTTGCTCCGGCCGACCTGATGTATTCGGAGTAATCCGGCGCGTCCTGCACAGGCGTCAGGGTCAGGCTGCGCAGGATGAACGGCTCGTTCACCGCTTCCAGGGACAGGGTGTTCGTTCCTTTTGGCAGGTAAAAACTGTAGGGGAGGGGCTCATACCCCAGCGAGTCCTTGAAGAAGGCCGTCTGCCAGCCGAAGACCTCCTTCTGCGCCGGCCTGATCTGGTTGCCCTGGTTGTCCTTGCGCGCTTCGCCCGAGTCGGTCCACATGCGGGGGAACAGCAGCGTCTCCGCGCCCAGGAAAGGGATCTGCCCGTTGATGTACAGCGCGCGCTGGATGTCCACGCCCCGGGCGGGCGTCGTGAGATATTCCGCCTTCAGCCTGTACAGCCCGCCCCGGGGAAGGTCAAACGTCCAGGTGACCATTGAGCCTTCCTCGGTCAGGAGCGCCTGCTGGCCTTCCTGGTACACGGCTCCCGAATCCGCCCAAAAATTGGAAACGTTGATTTCAAAGGGCTGCGTTGCCAGGGGCTTGTCTGCCCACCGAGCCTGGTAGAGCGCATATGTGTCTTTGCGGCCGATCCCGAAAATCGACTGGCTGAGATCCATACCATCATATTTTTCCTTGAAATTGGAGGTGCCGCCGGACAGCGCGACCCATAGAACCAGCCCAGCGGCAACAAGGGCAAGCAGGAGGAACCCGGGCCATTTTTGCCGTATCTTCTCTGAAATGGGGAGGCACCTCCTCGCTTTTCAGGTCCCTGATGACCTTGAAGGCTTTCCTGCGCCGGCTCTCCCGGTTTCCCTGTCCCAATCGAAAGAAGTGAAACCAATAGACTGCACTGGCGCCAAAATCACGATCTGCTTTGGATTTTACCAACACGTATGAGTTCTGCGATCCTGTCTCAACCGCTTGATTAATCGTTTAATATGGTACAATCATCGCCGATTTCATTCGCTTTGTCAAGGGGAAAAGTAAAAAGTGCCGGATTGCCGGCACCACATGTTTTTCCTTGGAACAAAACTAATTCAATACAGACAAATCATCCAGCAGCAGGACCCGTGCCGGCGCGCCCTCCGCGTCCCTGATTTTCATCGGCAGAGCGATCATGAAATAAGGCCCGCCCGCCACGTCCCTGAGCGCCAGCCCCTCCAGGATCAGGACATCCTTCTTCATCAGCGACAGATGGGTCTCATGCCCTGGCTGGCCGCGCTCAACGCCCAGAGCGTCGATGCCGACCCCCTTGATGCCCCTTTGCGCGAGGTATTCCGCGCCGTCCTTCCTCAGATAGATGAAATCGGGCCTGAACTCCGTTTCATATGAGTTCCTGGTCTTGAGCAGGATGAACTCACCGGGCTGGATGTCAAACGGAAGAAGGTCTTCCCTCGTGATACCGTCTGCGACGTGCGTCAGGTCCAGCACGCGGCAGGAGGTCAGCAGTTCTTCAAGCGGAAGGGACTCCGTCTGCCAGCCGTCCTCCGTCATGTGCCGGGGCGAGTCAAAATGTGTTCCTGTATGCAGGTTCATGGATATTTCAGATTCATTGATGCTGTCCCGGGGCATCGTTTTGACTTTTATTAGGACGGGCCTTTTCACCGGCTCGTTCCTGTACACCTGCATCCCGTGGTGGATGGTCATGGTGACGTCGCGGATCTTCATGGCGGTTTTCTACTCCTTTTCCTCACGCCGGGGCAGCTGGATCTCGAGCCATTCACGCCCGTCCTCACGGGGGAGCAGGCCCGCGCGTTCAGGCCCCCTGGAGCCGGCGGCGTAATTGGGGAAAGGCTGCATACCCGCGTCGCACATTTTCTCAACGCTCTCCACAAACATCCAGCTCTGTTCCAGCTCGTCCCAGCGCGTGAACAGGGAGGAGTTGGCACGGAATGCCTCCAGGATCAGCTGCTCATAGGCCTCCGGTACGTTCCCCTGGAAACGGCTGCCCTGGGAGTAGTCCAGTTCGACCTGGTCCATCCGGAATTCATTGCCGGGCCTCTTGGCGTTGATTTGGAAATGCATCCCCTCGGCTGGCTGGACCTGGATGACCAGCAGATTGGGCGGCTGGTCTCTGAACTCCTGGTAGTAATTGATGCCGGGCAGACGCTTGAACTCGATCACGATCTGTGTGCGCTGCCGGTCCAGGCGTTTGCCTGCGCGGATGTAGATGGGCACCCCGCCCCAGCGGAAGTTGTCCACGCTCGCTCGCAGCGCGATGAAGGTCGGGACTGATGAATCGTCATCGACGTCGCGTTCCTCGCGGTATCCGGGCACCTGCCTGCCATTGATGACGCCGGGGCCGTACTGCCCCAGGGCGATCCCCTCGCAGATGCCTGAAGGGGCAAACCTGCGCAGGGCGCGGAGCGCCTTGACCTTTTCGTCCCGGATCGATTCGGGCATCAGGTCGGCGGGGGGTTCCATGGTGATCAGGGCAAGCATCTGCAGCAGATGGTTCTGAAGCATGTCCTTGAGGATCCCGGACCTTTCGTAATAGCCGCCGCGGCCCTCCACCCCGAGGGTCTCCGTCGAGGTGATCTGAATGTTGTCGATGTAGTGATGGTTCCACAGCGGCTCAAAGAGCGAATTGCCGAAGCGGATGGCAAGGATGTTCCTGATCATCTCCTTGCCCAGGTAATGGTCGATCCGGTAGATCTGCCGCTCGTCCAGCGCTTCGGTGATGGTGAGGTTGAGCTTTCTGGCGGAGGCGAGATCGGAGCCGAAGGGCTTTTCGATCATTACCCGATGATCCGGGTTCCGCTTGACGATCAGACGGCTTTCCCGCAGCCTTGACACGATCAGGCCGAAGTGCTCCGGCGCGACCGCGAGGAAAAAGATCCTGACAGCCGGCGCCCGGAACAGCGCTTCGTTTTCACTCAGCCACTCGCGGAACGCCCCGTAGCTGGCAGGGTCGGAGACAAACTCCATCCTTCTGTACTGCAGCTTTGACAGGAAACGCTCCATATGCGTTTCATCCACACCGCTCCTGGAGTGCGCGGCAACGGACGCCCTCGCCTGTAGGCGGTATTCCTCCTGGCTGATCTCCCGCCGGCCGATGCAGATGACGGAACACTCCTCCGGCAGCTGCCTTTCCGCCATCAGGTGGTAGAGCGCCGGAAGCAGCTTGCGGTGCGTCAGGTCGCCCGTGCCGCCGAAAATCATCATCAGCAGGGAGCGTTCCTCCCCGCCTGCGCTGGTGAACAAATCTTTACCGCCTTCCTTCCCGCGATCCTTCGGGATACCTGTGTCACGTCTCCCCGGCGTTTGCTTTGATGGGGACGCGCAATTCATACTCTACCCGGTATTCCTGATCATACACCGATAACTCAAGGCCCGGGCCGCTCTGGATCATGAAGAGGGCTTCTCCGCCCTGGACAAGGACCTGCATCCCCGTGCCCCGCCAGGTCAGCCTGAAGCTGTACCCCTCCATCTTATCCGGCAGGCAGGGGCGGAATGCGAGGCCGTTCCAATGCAGCCGCAGCCCGGCAAACCCAAAGACGATCCCCATCCAGCAGCCGCCCATGTTCGCCGCGTGGATGCCGTCAGCGGTGTTGCCATGCGTGTCCTCCAGATCCAGCGCCGCTGTGCGGCGGTAGTAGTCATAAGCCTTTTCCGGTCTTCCCGTCCGCGCCGCCATCATGGAGAAAATGCACTCCGACAGGGAGGAATCATGCGTTGTGATCTCCTCATAATATTCGTATCCGCGCCGGATGGCCGCCTCGTCCTCCCCCTCTTCGTACAGGAAATGCGCCAGCACCGTGTCGGCCTGCTTGCAGACCTGATGGCGGTAGAGGAACAGCGGGTGATAATGCATCAGCAGGGGAAAGCGTTCCTTCGGGATCTGACTCAGGTCCAGCCGCTTTTTCGAAAGGAAGGCGTCGTCCTGCGCGCAGATGCCAAGATCGCTGTCAAAGGGCAGGTACATCGCCTCCGCTGCGTGACGGAATTGGTCAAGCTCCGCCTCAGCCAGGCTTGTTCTCTCCTGCGCCTCCCTCAGCATGCCATTATTCCGCAGCGCTTCGCAGAGCTTGACCGTGCCTCTCAGGTGCGACTGGGCGGAGCGGTTTGTGTAATAATTGTTGTTGACGATGCAGCTGTACTCATCCGGACCTGTCACGCTGTCGATCCTGAACTGCCCCGCCTGCCAGTGCCCCGCGTCAAGCCAGAGGCGGGCGGTCTGGATAAGCACCTCCGCGCCCTCCTCCGCCATGAAGGAAAGGTCGCCCGTCACCTGCCAGTACGTCAGGAATGCGTGCGCGACAGCCCCGTTGATGTGGTACTGCGCGGAGCCGGAGGGGAAATAGGCGGAGCATTCGCTGCCGGTGATCGTCCGCCAGGCGTACAGCGCTCCCACCTCATGGCCCATTTCCCGCGCGTGCCGGATCGCTTCGGGCAGCATAGCGGCCCGGCTCCTGAGCAGATCCCTGGCGATGTCAGGGCTGGTCAGGAGAAAGAAAGGGAACATGTAGATCTCGGTATCCCAGAAGTAATGACCCTCGTATCCTTCCCCGCTCAGCCCCTTGGAGGCGATATTGCCGATGCCGTCCTTTCCGGCGGACGCGAGCAGGGTGTACATGGACCAGGACAGGCTCGCGTCCAGGGGCTCGTTCCCCTTGATCTGCGCTCCAGCGCGCTGCCAGAATCTGTCCAGGTACTCACTTTGCCTTTCTGCCCATCCGGGAAAATCCAGTTTGAGAGCCTGGCCCAGCAGTTCCAGCGCCTGTTCGGCGGGATCCTCAAAGCGTCTGGAGTCGGTGTATACACAGTACTTGGTCAGGGAGACGGCCTCTCCCGCCTTGACCCGGCCCACAAGCATCGCTTCGCTGATCATTTCGCCGACTCGGTGCCCAATGGTGAAACCGCCCTGCCAGCGGTGGGAAACCGCGCTGGCCATGGTGAGCCGTGAATGAAGCGTCTCCGCCGTCATCAGCATCGCGCCATCCTGCTCCAAAGCGCTGGTGACGCGGAGCATCTTCCTGCCGACCGAGGCTTTCCGGGGATCATTCGGATCAGAATCCTGCAGCACGTCCCCGCGCTGGGAGGAGGTCAGCCTGACTGCGCCTGACCAGTCCAGCGGCTTGAGCTCTGCGTGGATGAGCGCCAGAGAGGGCAGGATGAAGGATGCCAGGCGGCGGAAAACAATCTCCGTCCGCTTCCCCCGGGGCGAGGTCCAGATCAGGCTGCGTGTATAAACGCCTGTCTCAATATCCAGCACTTGCCGGAAATCCCGGACCTTCCCGGCGGACAGGCTGAATGCTTCGCCGTCCAGATCCAGGCTGATGCCCTGCGTGTCGATCACGTTGACGATGCTCTGCTGGATGGAGGCGAATCCGTGCAGTTTTTCTTCATAATGGATGTCGGAACTGTCAAAAAAACCGTTGATGTAGGTTCCCCTGACGCTGCGGACGCCCGGGGGCGTTCCCTCCTCAAAACTCCCGCGCATGCCCAGATAGCCGTTGGCGACGTGGAACAGCGTCTCCCTTCGCACATGTTCCCCAGGGATGAACCCCAGGCGGCGGATCTCCATTCTCCCTTGCCTCCTTGACGGTCTTTTCACTGAAAAGAACCGGCCCGGATGCCAGGCAGCCGGGCCGGAATGAAAGAGATGCTTAAGGAGCTGAGATGTTCTCTTTTCTGACAAAGCCGCGGATCGGCTGGCCGTTGAACGTGGTTTCGATATACGCCCAGCGGTTGGAGAAAGTCTCATAAGCCAGCAGGGTCACTTCGGTACCGGCGGGGATTCTGTAAATCATCACAGGCTGGATGATGGGGTCGTCATTCAGCGGGGCGTCAGCCACGGTCCTGACCGTCTGGTAGCTGAAGGCAAGTTCAGGGACGTCAAGGCTAGAAGGCAGCGCGCTTTTCTTGATATACCCGATGCGGTAGAGGTTGTTGCTCAGCCCGTAGCCGATAAGCGCCCAGTCGCCCTGGGCGCCCCAGAGACGCAGCCGCCCGCCGCCGACGGCCGCCTTGCCGCTTGCCGCGCGGTAGTATTCGGTGCCCGGGCCTGAGTAGACGGGTTGGGCGCTTCCGGACATGGAGAAGGACTGGAAGGCCGGCAGGACGAAAGTATCAACAATGGTGGAAGGATCGCGGAATGTGAACTTGACCTGCGCGGGTGTCGCGACGCCCTGGGGGCTTACGGTCACAGTGACGCTTGAGGGGCCTGACAGAACGTACCCTGCGGGGACCAGGCTCTTGTCTGCCGTGACCTTGTTGGGCGCGGAGGAGGATACCAGTGCGGATGTCTGGTGGAGGAGCGAACCGTTCTGGTCCTGGTAGATGACCGGGACGTTGACCGAGACCGGCGGCGCCGGCGGGGCATAAGTGAAGACCACCTGCACCGGGCTGATGCTGCCGTCCGGATACACGGTGACCTGAACGGAGCGGGGGCCTTGCAGCACGTAGCCCGCGGGTGCGCGGCCGTCATTGGCGGTGATGGTGTGCGTTCCCTGCTGGAGAGTACGCGTTTCCGTGAACAGGGTCGCGCCGCCGCTGTCCCTGTAGAGAATGTTGAGGAAAGCGGTAACAGGTCTGGCGTAGAGGAAGATCACCCTGTTCTGGGAGATCGTGCCGTTTGCGTAGACCGTCACCTGCACGCTGCGCGCGCCCTGCAGCACGTACCCGGCCGGCACTCTTCCATCATTGGCGGTGATGGTGTGTGTCCCCTGACCGAGCGCTTTTGATTCCGTAAAAAGGGTGCTGCCCTGGGTGTCGCGGTATTCAATGCCCAGGTAAGCTGTCACCGGGGGGGAATAGATGAAGATCACCTGGTTCTGGGATGCCGTGCCGTTGGCGTATACCGTGACATTCACGCTGCGGGCGCCTTGGAGAACGTAGCCTGAGGGGACACGGCTGTCGTCAGCTGTGAGGGTATGGGTCCCCTGGGGAAGCGTTCTCGTCTCGTTATACAGCGTGACGCCCGCGTTGCTGCGGTAGAGCACCTGAACGTTTGCCCAGGAAACGGCCCTGTAGGTGAAGACGATGCTGCCGGGGTAGGCGAATCCCTGGTCGCTGACGTACACTGCCACGCTGCGCGAGGAGGTCAGCGACATGCCGGCGGGGACCCGGCTGTCATCCGCCGTGACGGTCGAATAACCCGGCTGGAGGACCCTTCTCTCTGTATACAGCTCACCCCCCGTTTCGCTCCTGTAGCTGATGATCACCTCAGCGCCGATGGGACGGGGCGTCTGGACAACAGACTGGGTCAGGATAAAGTTCACCGCTTCCGGCGCGGCCGTGCCAATGGAAGAGACGATGACGACCGCATCGGTCGCGCCTGAGAGCGCATATCCGGCGGGGATCCTGCCCGCGTCTGCGCGCACAAGGTGCGTTCCCTGTGGAAGCATGCGGTATTCGCTGGCGAGTACCTGGTTGAAGACGTTGCGGTAGTATACCGGCACCACGGCCTGCACCGCGGGTGCGGGCGTCGCTTGCTGGTAGAGAGGCTCATAGCTGAAGATGACCCCGCTGGGGACGGCCTTTCCGGCGGCGTCAACGAAAACATAGACGCTTCTTGTGCTGATCAGGCGATACCCCGGAACGAGGACGTCATCCGCTGTGACCACGTTCTGCCTCGGCTTGACCGGAACGTCCACGGCCCTGAGCAGCTGGCCCTGCGCGGTCCTGTACTGCGCCGTGATATAGTACTGCGCCCCGACCGGTACGGGCGTGGCATACGGGAAGAATCTGACCAGCCCGTTGCTGACATAGGCGAGGCTTCCGTCAGGCAAAAGGATCTCATACCATCCGGTCGAGGTCTGCCCTGTCGTCTGGAACAGCTGGCCTGAGGAGGCTTTCCCGATAATGGGATAGTTTATGCTGCCGCCGCTGCGCAGGTTCACGCTGCCGGTGCCGATGACTGTGACTTCGCCGATGATGACCGTTCCGTCGGCGAAAGCCGAAAGAGACAGCAGCCCAGTCAGCAGCGTCACCAAAAGCAGCAGGGCGATCGGTTTTGTCAGGATCTTTTTCATCTTGGTACTCCTCTGTCATGCCTTTTCCGGCTGGTTCTTTTTCCTGTATGATTATAACCATCTGCCCGGTGCTTAACCCGGCATGGTATAATGGAAGAAAACGGGAGGCGGCAATCGGTGCGGGGGAAAAACGGCTTTGACAGCCAGATGCAGGAGATCATCCTCGGGATGGACGGGAGCGAACCAAAGCCCCTGCTGCTTCTGCACGTCTGCTGTGCGCCGTGTTCAAGCGCCGTGCTTGAACGCCTGGCGGGGGTTTTCCGCATCATCGCCTGCTTCGACAACCCCAACATCGACAGCGCTACTGAACATGATCTGCGGGCCGGCGAGACCCTTCGCTTGACGGAGTTGACCGGTTGGGCGGAGCAGGTCATCGTCACCCCCTATGATCCCACTATCTTCAGGACCTCTGTCCGGGGGCTGGAAGGGGAACCGGAGGGCGGGGCGCGCTGCGCGGTGTGTTACCGCCTGCGACTCGCCCGCTCTGCCCAAAAGGCCGCGGAACTGGGCTGCAGCTTCTTCACCTCCACCCTGACGCTCAGCCCCAGGAAGGACGCTGCGCTGCTGAACGAACTTGGGCGGGAGGCGGGGGAGGCGGCCGGCGTCAGGTTTCTGCCAAGTGATTTCAAGAAAAGGGGAGGATACCAGCGCTCCATTCTCCTGAGCCGGCAGTTTGGCCTCTACCGCCAGGATTACTGCGGCTGCGCCTTTTCCAGAAAGCACCCGCCGGATCCTGAAGGGGAAGGACCGAAGATTTTCCCTTCCTGAAAAGAAAACGGACGGCAAGCCCGTTTTCCTGCATCCCCTACCATCTGTTGGACACCTTTTCAAGGAACCCTGTCAGGCCCTTGACGTCAAGTTTCCTGCCGTCGTCCAGCACCGCCGTGCCGGTGAACCGGCCGAAGACCTGATGCTGCAGGGATGCCAACAGCAGGAAGTCGATGTGACTGCTGCGATCAAGCAGGGGTTCAAACTGCAGATCGAGCCGCCCCGCATCATCCCTGACCCTCCAGCCGCCCGGATCATCCTCATTTGATCCCTTCCCCGGGACGTCAAAGGTGACCCCAGCCAGCTTATGTGCGATACCTTCATAGAACAGCATGTTTTCCGTCGCCCTGGACAGGTCTCCGAAACCGTATCCCAGGTTCATACCGAACGCTTTGCCCCCGATGACTCCGGAAGCGGAACCCCAGTACCAGGTGCCGCAGTAGGGCCACACACCCCGTCCCCAATCCAGTACACCGAAGGACGCTGAGGGCGAAAAGAGATACTCGCGGTGCGCAAAGATGACCCGGCCCTCCGCCGGCATGCAGTTGATCTTCCGGTTGTAATAAAAGAGCTTCGGCTTCTTCTCATAAGGCGTCACGATGACCATGCTGTCCGCCTTTTTTTCTTCCAATTCTATGTCAAACAGGAGCGGCCTGCCCGCCCCGCCGAAGTCATACATGTGCCCGTACAGCTGCCGTCTTCCCCTCTCCTTGCGGAAGGTCAGCTCGTAGTTTTTCCCGACGGCGCGGGTCACCCCGTCCCCCGACGCAGGGGGAAGGCCCCTTTTTCCCATGGGAAAGAGGACCATCCTTGTCGCGGTGCGCTGTTCCTTTTGCTCAAGATCAAGCAGGCTGATGCTGTCAAGCCCCATATAACCGTTGTCCGCGACCGTCAGCGCCAGCGCCGCGGCGTCATTCATGACCAGATAGTAGTCCCACTCCTTGATGCGCCATTTGGAAGCCTTGATCCTGCTTCGATCATAGGTTTTCAATGGGCTTACGGCATAGCCTGTCTCGCTGAGCAGCCCTTCCCTCGTGTGCAGCGGTCCTTCAGTCAGGATCCTTTGCTGGTTCATACGCCCTCCCGGGCTCAGTATAAGCATTATGTGGTTTTTGGTCAAACCTGAGCCGAAGTGGTATAATCAGAAAGAGGAAGGAAGTGACAGAATGGCAGTCATCGGCGGCATCATGATGCCTCATCCGCCGCTGTTGGTCCCCCAGGTGGGGCGCGGCGGGGAAAAACAGATCTTAAAAACTTCATCCGCCTGCCGGGAGGCCTGCGGCTGGCTGTTGGGCGGAAAGCCCGACGCCCTGGTCATCGTCTCCCCGCACAGCGTGGGGTACGTCGATTCCCTGCATCTGTCAACCGGTAAAAACGCATCGGGCAGTTTCGCGCACTTCGGCGCGCCGGAGGCAGCGTTCAGTGTGGAATACTGCCAAACCCTCAGGACGGAGATCCTCAGGGCTGCCGATACGGCCGGGCTTCGCGCCGACGCGTCACCGGAGAGGGACCCCGCGCTTGATCACGGCACGATGGTGCCGCTTTACTTCTTAAGCCAGGCGGTGGGCTGGCCGCCGCCCCTGGGCGTCGTGCGCGCCGGATTGTCCGGCTTGTCCTATGCCGACCACTACCGACTGGGCATGTGCGTCCGCGACGCGGCCGACAGGCTTGACCTCAGGGTCGGTATCCTCGCCAGCGGGGACCTTTCGCATTATCTCCGGGAAGACGGGCCGTATGGCTTTCGCCCCGAGGGGCCGCAGTATGACCTGAAACTGATGGACATCATGGGCCGGGCGGCATTCGGCGAACTGCTTGGGATGGATGAAGAGTTCTGCGACCGCGCGGGGGAGTGCGGACAGCGCAGTTTCCTCATCCTGGCAGGCGCGCTTGACGGGCAGGAGGTCGAAGCGAATATCCTGTCCTATGAAGGAAGTACCGGCGTGGGATATGGAGTGGGCATTTTCCGGCCGGCCGGCACGGACGCGGGCCGCAGTTTCCTGAAGGGAGGGGTATAGGATGGACGTACCCAGCCGGGACATATACGTAAGCCTGGCGATGATGTCCTGCGAGCACTATCTCAAAACCCGAAAATTGATGGACCGGCCGAAAGATCTTCCGGACGAACTGGTCCGTTCACGCGCGGGGTGCTTTGTGAGCCTGCACAAACACGGCAGACTGCGCGGCTGTATCGGTACGATCTCGCCCGTTCAGGCCTGCCTGGCGGATGAGATCATCTCAAACGCCGTCAG
>CAUJDI010000030.1 GCA_963169565.1 Bacillota bacterium
TCCCGACGCCGACGCCTACGCCCTCACCCCTGCCGCCGCCTGAAACGATCGTGAGCCTGAAAAAGGGCAGCAAAGGCGAGGACGTGGTCCGGCTGCAGCTGAAGCTGATCGAGCTGGGCTACCTCAGCCCCGGCAGCAACGACGGGGACTTCGGTTCCGCGACAGAAACCGCGGTCAAGGCATTTCAGGCGAGCAACGGGCTGAAGGAAGACGGCATCGCCGGAAAAGATACCCAGACCCGGATGTACAGCCCGGAGGCGGTGCGCAGGTAGCCTGTCCGTTCCCGGTCTGACCTGGAAGCCCGCAGCCGCCGCAATGGGGCCGCCGACAGCGGCCTCTTTTCCCAGACAGGAGGCAGAAATGATGACAGACACCCACGCAGGTCCGGAGCAAAGCGTGAGCCGGCGGTATCTTGAACTGCTCTCACGGGAGTACCCCTCCCGGAAAGCGGCGGCAGCAAGGATCGTCAGCCTGAAAACATGGATGCGGCTGCCCAAGGGCACGGAATACTTCTTTTCCGACCTGCACGGCGAGCACAGGGGTTTTCTGCGCATGCTCAAAAGCGCGTCAGGCACCATCCGGGACAAGATCGAGACGCTGTTCGCCTCCGCGCTTGACCGGGAGGAACGCGACAGGCTGGCCCAGCTGATCTATGAGCCGGAGGCCATCCTCAGAAGGATACAGAAGGACGGCCCCCCCGCCGGGGAATGGTACCGCCAGAGCATCACGCGCCTGATCGCCGTATTCAAGGCCGTGTCCGCCAAATACACCCGCTCCATGACCAGAAGGATGATCCCTGAGGATTTCCGCGGCGCGATCGACGAACTCTGCTACAAGGACGAGGATGAAAGCCGGCTGAACTACCACTACGCGGTCATCCGGGCGATCCTGGAGACCGGCATTGCCGGCACCTTCATCAAGGCCCTGTGCGACGCCATCCGAAAGCTGTGCGTGGCCCGCCTGCACATCATCGGCGACATCTTTGACCGGGGCGCTCATCCGGACCTCATCATGGACGAACTGATGGACTTCCCGGAGGTCGATATCACCTGGGGCAACCATGATCTTCACTGGCTGGGTGCGGCAATGGGGAATCCTGCCCTCATCGCCAGTGTCGTGCGCCAGGGGATCAGCTACAACACCTTCGACCTTCTGGAGGACGGCTACGGCGTCAACCTGCGCCCCCTGTCGGCCTTCGCGGAAACCGCGTACAGGGATGACCCCTGCCTGGCTTTCCACCCCAAAGACGAGTTCAACGTCAACCTCTTTGACACGGTGGAGGCAGAGCTGGGGGCAAAGATGCAGAAGGCCATGGCGGTCATCCAGTTCAAGCTGGAGGGGCAGCTGCTCAGGAGACGGCCCGAGTACGGCATGGCGGACCGGGACCTGCTCAGCCGCGTCGACTTCACCAGGGGCGCAGTCCGCATCGGGGATATGGATCACCCGCTCAGGGACAGCCATTTCCCCACCGTGGACCCGGAAGACCCCCTTGCCCTATCCCAGGGCGAGGAAGACCTGATGAAATCGCTCACCGCCTCCTTCCGCCATGGCAGCCGGCTGCAGGAACATATGCGCTTCCTGCTCAGCCACGGGAGCCTGTACAAGAAACACAACGGTCTCCTCCTCTACCACGGCTGCATGCCGATGAATGAGGACGGGGAGTTCACCCGGGTCGAGCTGGGGGGCAGGATCCTGAGCGGCGAGTCGCTGTTTGAATGGATCGACGCCAAGGTGCGCCAGGCCTTCTATGCCGAGTATGACAGCCCCGAACAGATTTCCGCGCGGGATTTCCTCTGGTACCTCTGGTGCGGGCCGGTATCGCCGGTCTTCGGAAAGGACCGCATGGCCACGTTTGAGCGCGCGCTCCTGTCCGACAAGGCCACCCACCGGGAAACCATGAACCCCTATTACCACCACGTGGAAGAAGCGGAGGCCTGCCGGAAGATCCTCTCCGCCTTCGGTCTGGACCCGGAGAAAGGCCGCATCGTCAATGGGCACGTTCCGGTCAGGCTCAAGCATGGCGAAAGCCCGGTCAAGGGCGGCGGCCGCCTGTTCATGATCGACGGCGGCATGTCCAAGGCCTACCAGGGGACCACCGGCATCGGCGGCTATACCCTGATCCACAACTCCCACTCCTTCGCCCTGGCCCAGCACCCGGTGTGGGATGACCTGGAGAGCGAGCTGTTTGACAGCCCCGTCCTGCAGGTGGTGGAAAGGCTGCCCTGCCGCCGGTCGGTGGCGGAAACAGACGCGGGCAGGGACATGGCCAGGCAGATCGACGACCTGCAGGCGCTGATCGCCGCCTACCGTTCCGGCCTGATCCCGGAGCCGGAAGGCAGCGCGGCCGGCTCCCCGGTGTTTGATCCCGGCTTTTCCGGCAGCAGAGGGGAGAATCACGATCTATCGGAGGAGGAATCATGAACGTTGCGTTTATCGGCACCGGCGTCATGGGCCTGTCCATGGCGCGCAACCTGATGAAAGGCGGTCACAGCCTGAAGGTCTATACCCGCACGGCCGAAAAAGCCGCGCCGCTGGTTGAGGAAGGCGCTCAGCTGTATGACAGCATCGCCGGCTGCGCGGCGGACTGCGGCGCCGTCATCACCATGGTGGGTTTTCCAAAGGATGTGGAGGAAGTGTATCTGAGCCGGGGCGGTATCCTGGACAGCGCGGAACAGGGCGCGCTGGTGATCGACATGACGACCACCAGCCCGGTGCTTTGGCGGCAGATCGCTGAGCTGGCCAGGGCCCGCGGGCTGCGCCCGCTGGACGCGCCGGTATCCGGCGGGGACAGCGGCGCGAGGGATGCCGCGCTCACCGTCATGGCCGGAGGGAGAGAGGAAGATTTCACCGCCGCCCTGCCGCTGTTTCAGCTCATGGGCAAAAGCATCGTATACGAGGGCCCCGACGGCAGCGGGCAGCACACCAAGATGGCCAACCAGATCGCCATCGCAGGCGCTGTGTCCGGCGTTGCCGAGGCCGTCCGCTACGCCGAGGTCAACGGGCTGGACCTGAACCGGGTGATGGACGCCATCTCTGCCGGTTCCGCTGGCTCCTGGCAGCTGAGAATCAACGGCGCCAAGATGGTCTCCGGCGACAACAGGCCGGGCTTCTATATCAAGCATTTCGTGAAGGATCTGCGCATCGCCCTGGAGGAATCGGAGGGGAAAGGACTGAAACTGCCCGTCCTGAAAAAGACGCTGAATACCTATGCCAGGATGGAGGAGAACGGCTTTGGCGACCTTGGCACCCAGGCCCTGATCAAAGCCTACCGGGAGCCCTCCCCAAAAGCGGACGGCTGATTCGCATTCCTCCCGATAAGTGTCCGAGGACACTCTGTCGTTTTGGTAGAACGGTCATTTTCACCTGGTCACTGCACTCCCGGTCAGCGGAAACGCAAGGGATGGATCGCCGCACAAACCTCCCCGCCCGCCCGGCAAAGCCGATTGAAACGATGGCAGTCAGAGCTCCACAGGGTCAGGCTTTGACAGTGAATTAGACGGCTTTTCTATAAGCCGTCCCTTTACGGGCCGATCGCTTCGCCGAAGGCTTCGGTGTATCCGATGCCCATGACCTCATTCTGGGTCCGGGCGTTGTTTTTTACGCCGGACTTGTCCAGCTGGTTGAGCTGTTTGCCCATGAAGACCATGGCGCTGGTCCATCCCCCGTCAAGGTTGAAAGCCATCGTACAGCCAAGGTCCATCATCTTTTCGCCCAGCTGGCGCACGGAGATGCCCTGGCTGGATTTGATCCGGCCCTCCGCGATGACCGCGATGTAATGTCCGGGCGACACCACGCCGATCGCCGCCCGCGGCTGCGGCGTGTTGCCAAGCCGCTCATGGAACGTGTTGAGCTTGCCGTCACGGATGAGGACAGGCCCGAAGGAGAGGACGTCCCGGACGCCTTCATCCACAAGCTCCTGCGCGGTCTTCTCGTTGGCCGCATACACCTTCATCATGCCGCCGGGATACAGCGCCAGCATGTCAAGCGGCGGATAGGCCTCCCGGCCCGGTTTGGGAGGCCGGTCAAACTGGATCACGCCGTCCCGGATCACCACCCCGATGGGATAGCTGGGCCCTTCGGTGACGGCGCGGCTGACGCGGTAGATGAAGTAATCCCCGTCCATGGAGAACACAAGGCGGTTGTTTTCGGCGATCCTGGCGGGTTTCTCCTTGTACAGAGCCCTGTTGACCGTCAGGTTCCCGGGGCTGTGGGGGACCATGCGGAATCCCTCGGCACCCTGCCTGAGGAAGACCTGCGCGGTCAGAAAATTGGTTTTCAGCGCTTCATCCTGCGTTTTTTCGATCACGATGCGCAGGTCTTCGGACGCATAGCGCCATGCGCCGTTTTCCTCGTCGATGAAGACATATTCCGGTTGGCCCGCGGGTAGGAAGCCTTCCCCCGTCAGGGCAGGGAATCCCTCCGTCAGGATACCGCCGGTGGAGTTCCATTCAGGTACCGCCGTCGGAATGGGGCTGGGGGACGGCGTTGGGATCGGCTTTTCCCCCGGCGAGATCACGAAGGGATCCTTCTTTGTCCCTTCGCCGGACAGAACGATGACCCGGCTGAGGTCCAGCCTGAGGATGGGGCGCACGCCGACGTGTCCGGCGTCGGCGCGGATGTAGCCCATCCCGCCGTCCTTGATCACCCGGCGCTGCCCGCCCTGCATGCTCTGCGCCTTGTCGGCGATCCAGTAGCTGGCGCTGCCCTTTCCGTATACCTCAAGCCCTTTTAAGACGGCATAGGCTGTTCCCGCCGCCTGACGGTCCGCGTCCCGCAGGAACCCCAGGGATCCATCCTTCAGCATCGCAGCCGAGGGCAGTGAGACGTCCGGCTGACCGCCTACCTGAACGATGGCCGCCCGTTCGGCCCCGCTGAAGGCGCGCAGGGCGAAATCGCCCTTCAGCCAGCCTGAGAGCGTGGAGGTCTCAAAGCCCTGGTAGGAGTCCCCCTGATGGGCGGGCTGCACGTCCAGGATCTCTTCGCTCAGCAGCAATGCATGCTCCTGATCCGTTGAAACCACCCGCCAGAGCACGGGCGCATCCTCCCCGCTTTCGTCCGCCGGGTACGTCCCGAAAACCGCCCAGGCAGGGCCTTCTTTTTCTGAATAGCCGCGCAGGGCGTTTTCAGCCGGGGCCGGAAAGGGAAACAGCGAGAAAAGGATCAGCAGTGCGCACAGCCGTTTGAGGAACATGGGACCTCCTTTGAAGAGCGTGGAATACGACTCAGGCCCGACCCGGCCGCGGCCGCCATGAAGCTGCCGGCCCGTTATCCCCGGTTTGATCGGTCCGCTGAACGCCATCTATTGGATAAAGTCAGCCTCGCCGGTCATGAGAAAGCTCTCCGGCAGCGCCGTGAAACCCTTTGGGGGCTTTTGAAAACTGAGCTTCCTGAATATGTCCCGGCGGCCCGCCTCATCTGTGACCGGCTGGGGCCTGTAGTCTCCGGTGCCCGTGGTCAGGCAGGGGATTACCCTGATCTTTGACAGGACGGGCCCGGCGGGTTCCAACTGATAAACGACCTGGAACATCCCCGTAGAGCGGTCCACGTGGCTCATGGTCCCGAAGGTGAAGTTGCCGGTGCTGAAAAGCACCGGCTTCCCTTTATACAGCGCGATCGGCTGGACGACGTGGGGATGGTGCCCGTAGATCATGTCGACCCCGGCGTCCAGCGCTTTCTTCGCGAAGCCTGTCTGGGTGGAATTGGGCTGCATGTACGTTTCGCGCCCCCAGTGCAGACTCAGGATGACCAGGGCGCAGCCCTGCTCCCTCAGCGCCGCGCAGGTGTTTTCGATCAATTTAAGGTCCGAATCCTGGGGGTAGGTGAAGCCGATGAATCCGATCCTGATCCCCTTAATCTCAACGACCTCCGCCCTGTCGACTTCCGTGACTTTAGGCGGGCTTAAGGTGCCGAAATGACCGATGCCGGCCTTGTCCAGCGTGGCCAGGGTCTCCCGATATCCATCCATCAGAAAATCCATCGCGTGGTTGTTCGCGGTGTTCACGATGTCAACGCCGCCCTTTTTCAGCACCTCGGTAAAGGAGGGGTCGATCACCAGGGGATATCGGACGTCCCTGTGCTTCTTCAGTGTGGTCATGGAGCCCTCAAGGTTCGCGACCGTCAGGTCATCCGCCAGCAGCACGTCACGGACCCGGGAGAAGGGCCAGTCCATGCCCTTTTCCCTGATCACGCTGTGATAGCTCTGCGAATAGCCGCGGTACTGATAGGCGTCCCCGATGCTTGTGTCCCCGATGAAGGTCAGGGTGATCGTCTCCGCGCCGGCAGTGAATGCAGCAAGAACAAGGAGAACAGCGATGATCCGGGCAGTACCATTGCGCATTTCACGCCCTCCTGATAGATAAGTAGGTCAATGCCAAAGCCCGGCCGCCAAATCACGGAAAGCCCTGATGGCGCGAGGTGCCGGCTTTCCTGTCAGTCTGCCGGGATCAGGGCAAACGGGTCCGTCAGCGCGCCTCCGCCCTGCTGGATCCGGACAGCGCCCGTGTCCAGCCGGATGACCGGGCGGACGCCCATGTCATCCGCCGTCACGCCAAGATAACCGATGTTGCCCTCAAGCTTGATCGACCGGTGGGCAAAATCCCTCGTGGACGGGGTCCGGGTCCAGTAGGGGCTGTGGCCCTTGTTCCGGTAGAAAAAAAGTCCCCTGCCGTTTGCCCAGGGCGTGCCGACGGTCCTGCGGCTCCTGTCAGAGTCAAAGCCATAGTCACGGTTCTTCAGATCCTCGTCGCTGGGAAGGCTGGCCCTGCCAAGCTCCGGATCCGTTATCAGCGCCCGGGCTTCCTCGGCCGTAAAAGCCCGGTCAACGAAGTCCGTCTGCAGCCAGGCGTTCAGATCCGCCTTCTCCCACCCGGGATATCCAAAAGCCAGCGAGTGCAGCCTGCTGACCTCAAGGATGTATTCGCTGAGCAGATAGGCCGTGCCGTCCCCCGCCTGAAGGACCCGCCAGAGGATCGGCTGTACGCCGCCGTCCTCATCATAAGGGTAGCGGCCGAAGGCAACGTAGCAGTATCCCTCCTGCTTGCTGTACCCGCGCAGCCCGTTTCCGGCTTCGGCCGCCGCGGCCCATGTGAGCACAAGGATAGAAAAAACAGCGATGATCAGGTTCCTCTTCCGCATGATGACCTCCCGGCTGACGTTTCCACTTTATGCCCTGATAAAGCCGATTGTAGGGTGCAGCCCGGACCGTGTCAACAAGGCTATGCCCGGCTGCGTTTCCCGTTTCGCATGATGAAGGGGGCTTCCCGGAAAGCCCCCTCTCAAGGTCAGCCTGACGCTTATTTCAGGAAGGCCGTCATCATATAGCCCTCGGTTCCGTTGTAGCGGACCTGCGCCCATTCGCCCCCGGCGACCAGGATGGTCACGGTGCTGCCGTGCGGCACCCGCGTGGAGACGGAGCCGGACGCGACGCTGGGTTTGGTGCGCAGGTTGACGTAGGTCCCGGCCGGGTGGCTGACCCTCCTGGTGGGGCTGGCCGGCAGGCCGTAGAGCGTCAGGTAGCGGGTCATCATATAGCCGGTCTTCCCCGAAAGGGGCACCGTCACGCGGCTCCAGTTCAGCCCCTGGCTCAGGATGCGGATGGCAGTTTCACCCGGATAGGATCCCAGCACGCGGCTGGAGGTTGAGGGCTGTTCGCGAAGGTTCAGGTTCTTTCCGGTATTGGTCACGATGGCATTGGTTTCCGGCGGGATGACGATCGGGGGATTGGGGTCGGGATTGGAACCGCCGGTGCTCAGGTACGCCGCGTCCATGAAGCCGAAAGTGCCGGCCATGGAGATATACCAGAACTTGCTCCCCTTCAGGTAGACGGTCACCGTGGTGCCGGGCGAACCCCTGCCGATGACCGGCAGGGACAGGGAGGGGCCGGACCTCAGGTTGACGCTGCCGCCGTTCCCGCTGTGGATCCGGGCGGTCCCGATCGGGCCGGGGCCGTCGGCCATCCTCAGGAACTCGCTGCGGAAATATCCGTGCATACCCGATATTTCAACCTCATACCACCCATCCGTCTGGCTGAGGTAGATGCCGGACGCGCCGTTGTAGAAGATCCCGAGCACAGGCGCGACATAGGAGGGCGCCTGCCGGAGGTTGAGGAAAGAGGAGGGGTTGGGGTTGTTGACCACCACGACGGACCCCGGCGTGGGCGCCCCTGCCTGGGCCATCTTCAGGAAGCTCGCGCTGAACCAGCCGCTCCTGCCGTCCTGCAGGGAAGTTCCCTGGACCCATGAACCGGACACCGTATCCACGTCCACCCACTGACCGCCGGATACGCTGCCGATGACGGGATACCCTGAACCGGGGCCGGAGCGGATGTTCAGTCGGGTCGTGTTGCTGACCAGCGCGTAGCCCGATGAAGCCAGCGCAGGCTGAGGAAAGGCCCCCAGCAGAAGCGCCGCCAGCAGGATCAGGCTCATCAATCGTTTCATTCAGGGTCCCTCCTTCAAGCGGTCCTCAATCAGATAACGGCCCGGCAGCCGAAAACCCTGCCGTTTCCGGTCCCTCAGGGAAGAAAATCAAGCAGCACCCTGTCCATCAGGTCCATCCCCCTGCGCGTCAGGCGGAGCCGGCCTTCCCATACTTCCAGCAGCCCCCGGGACAGGTTTACGCTGAGCGCATCCGGGCAGGCATCCGCGATCTCCATCCCGAACTCCTCCCAGAAACCTTTCAGGCTCACCCCTTCCGTCAGGCGAAGGCCCAGCATCAGCCGTTCAAACCGCGCGCCTTCCGGGGTGACTTCCTCCGTCTCCGGTGCACCGCCGGACAGATAATCGTCCAGCCCCGCCGGATTGCGCCAGCGATGGTTTCGGAAAAACCCGGCCGCCGAAGCCCCGAACCCCAGGTACTCCTGATGGTTCCAGCAGTTTTCGTTGTGCCTGCAGCGGAAGCCCGGGCGCGCGAAGGAGCTGATCTCGTAGTGCTCAAACCCCGCCTCATCCAGCAGCTCCGCCGTATTCCAGTACATCTCCCGCTCCGCTTCCTCATCGGGCAGCGCCAGTTCGCCCTTAAGATGGCGCCGGTGAAAGGGCGTGCCTTCCTCGATGATGAGGCTGTACACGGACAGGTGCGTGACGCCCAGCGCGAGCGATTTCTGAAGGCTGATTTTCAGCCGGTCCCAGGTCTGCCCGGGCAGGGCCGACATCAGGTCCAGGCTGATGTCGGAAAATCCCGCTTTTCGGGCCCTTCTGACCGTCTCCTCCGCCTGCTCCCAGCTGTGGATCCGGCCCAGCAGGCGCAGTTCCGCCTCATCCGCCGACTGCGCGCCGACGGACAGCCGGGAAACGCCGTTCTCCCTCAGCGTCTCCAGGAAACCCGCTCTCAGGGTCCCCGGGTTCACCTCGCAGCTGATCTCGGCATCCGCACGGATCCTGAAACACTGCCCCAGCCGCCGCAGGATGCGCACGATCTGCGAAGGTTCCATCACGGAGGGTGTCCCCCCTCCCAGATAGACGGTGTCGGCTTCCAGACGGCCCCATTCCTCAGAGCGCGCGGCGATCTCGCCGCAGACCCTGTCCGTATAGGCTTCCCTTGCCTCAAGCCGCCCCGGGTAGGAGGGAAAATCGCAGTACGCGCACTTCCTCCGGCAGAAGGGCAGGTGGACGTAAAGCCCCAGGGGTTTCGACATCAGCCCTTGAGCGCTTCGGGGTTGAGCGCCTGCAGGCTGTCTGGCAGGAAGAGGCCGTCCTTTCGGACCAGCTCCCCGTCAAAATACATCTCTCCGCCCCCGTACTCCGGGGTCTGGATCATCACCAGGTCCCAATGGATGACGGACTCGTTGCCGTTGGGGGCCTCCTCATAGCACCGGCCCGGGGTGAAGTGGAAGGAACCGGCGATCTTCTCGTCAAACAGGGTGTCCCTCATGGGCCGGGTGATGTAAGGGTTGACGCCGATGGCAAACTCGCCGATATAGCGCGCGCCCTCGTCGCTGTCAAGGATCTGGTTGAGCAGCGCTTCCCGGCTGCCGGTCGCCCGGACGATCCTGCCCTTTTCAAAGGCGAAGGCGATGTTCTCATGCGTCAGGCCCTGGTACAGCGAGGGGGTGTTGAAGCGGACGGTGCCCTCCACGCTGTCGCGGACGGGCGAGGTGAACACCTCTCCATCGGGGATGTTCATCTCCCCGGCGCACTTGACGTGCTTCTGCCCCCTGACGGAGAAGCGCAGGTCCGTCCCCGGGCCCAGGATATGCACCTTGTCCGTGCTCCGGAGGCGCTCCACCAGCGCGTCCATCGCGCGGTCCATCTTCGCGTAGTCCATCGTGCACACGTCAAAGTAATAGTCCTCGAACGCCTCGCTGCTCATCCCGGCCAACTGCGCCATGCCGGGCGTCGGATAGCGCAGGACCACCCAGCGCGTCCTGGGCACGCGGATCTCGTCGTGCACCAGCTTTCCGTAGGTCCGGTTGTACAGGCTGTTCTGCCCCTCCGGAACATCGGACAGTTCAAAGGCGTTTTGCCCGCCCCTCACGCCGATGTAGGCCGCGCACTGCGCCATGACCGATGCGTCCTCCCGCCCCAGCCAGCCCAGCTGCTCCTCGCTGTAGCCCTGCATGAGCTTCCGCTGGATGCGGTTGTCGGTGATCCTGATCAGCGGAAGGCCCCCCGCCTGAAAGACTTTTTGCGCCAGCGCCTCGCCGATGGCGGTGTCCGCGCCCTTCAGGTCGATCCATACCTTATCGCCCGGCGCCACCTTGCAGGAATAGTTCACCAGCACGTCAGCCAGCTTCGTGATACGGGGATCGGTCATGTTTCCTTCCTCCTCATTCTTTCTGCCTGCCGCCTCGGCGGGCGAGCGGCTGTTCGATCAGAAAAGTCACCAGGGCAGAGATCAGCACGGAGATGCCCAGGGACAGCAGCAGATAGAGGACCTGCCAGCCCTTTTCGCCGGCCATGTGCGGCGTTTCCGACACGCTGGGGGGAAAACGCCACTTCTTCAGCTGAAGCGCAACGACCTGATGCCACATGTACAGCTGGAAGCTGATGGCGGCCAGCCAGCCCGTGACGCGGTTTCCGAGCGACAGCCTGATACCGCCAAGCCCCAGGGACGCGCCGATGAAAGCCAGCGCGGTGAGCACGGACTGGGGATAGCGCCTGAGCAGCTGGCCCGCGCGGATGGCTTCCGTACCGGCTGTCGCCGCCTGGCCGCGCACCAGCAAAACCAGGCCAAGCAGCGCGCTGAAGAGCACCGCCGTGTAAAACAGCCGGGAGAAGCCGTCCTCCCGCGTCTGCCGCTCCAGCCTGGCAAAGACTGCCGCAGCGACAAAGCCGTTCACGTACACGTCAAGGAAGGCGGGCAGCTGGTTCACCAGCATCGTCGTGTCAGGCTGGGCGAGGGACAGGGCGCGGAAAACGAAGGCGACGGAGCCAAGCCCCAGATAGGCCGCCAGCGGCATACGCATGAAAGCCCGGGCCGCCAGCGGAAAGATCAGGTAGAACTGCATCTCCACCCCCAGGGTCCACAGCGCGCCGTTGAGCGGGGTATGGACGCTGCTGAAGGGAAAAAAGGGGTGGGTGAAGCTCAGGTGCGCAAGCCAGTCCCGCGCGCCTTCCCACAGAGTGGCATAACGCTTTTCCGGCAGAGCGACCAGGAAGAAGACCACCGTCAGGTTGAGCAGGTAGGTGGGAAAAATACGCAGGAAGCGCCGGCGGTAAAAACCGGTGAAGGACGGCGTCTTCCGCCCCGCTTCACGCGCGCGGGCATAAGGCAGGTACAGCAGAAAGCCGCTGAGCAGCAGCATGCCGTCCACCCACAGATACCCGGTCCTCAGCCAGGGATCCAAGCTGACGTAAAGGCCGAACAGGGTAAAGGAGGGGGTCAGCCAGCTCTGCTGCCACAGGTGGAAGGCCACGACGGAGAACACCATGATAAACCGCGCCCCGTCCAGCGCGGGCACCCTGCCTCCCGCCGGCAGGGCCGTTTTCGCCTTATAGGCAGCGATCAGCCCCTGCATCATTCATCAACGCGGACGCACTTGTGCAGCTTCTGGGTCTTCTCTTCCCTCAGGGACAGGGATCTGGCCCGGATATCGACGATGTTGTAGTTGATGTTCAGCTCCTCCGGCCTGTCCCCGACCTGCAGGGTGAAGTTGCGCGCGAAATAGTACATTTCGCGGCCTTGCATGCTGCAGGTGCCGTCGTCCCTGAAGATGAACACGACGCCCTTGCTGGACTCCCATCTGCCGATGATCTGGTAGGCGACGCGGTTGAGTTTCTTGCTGCTCACGTCCTTGTAGTCCAGCACGTTGCGATAGTACACCAGCGCTTCATAGGGCTTTCTCGCCTCATACAGCTCATCGGCGTGGCGGTAGTTGGCCTCGCTGTACATTTCTCCGATGTCGCTGTATTTGTCATCCGTCGTTTCCAGGTCCAGGCCTGAGAGCGCGTCGATCACGGCCTTGTAGGCCTTGTCCTTCATCGCCTGCTTCGCCGTTTCATAGGCGGCCTGGTAATACGCGTCAAAATTCCTGTCGCGCTTTGCCGCGGCGTCAAGGTATTCCGGGATGAGGGCGTACAGCCGGGCGGCGGCGCCCTGATCACCCGCCGCTTCCTTCGCGGCCGCCTGCTGATACACGGCGGAAAAGTACAGTTCCTCCGTGTTGGCATAGCCGCGGATGCTCTCCAGCAGGGTGATGGCGGTGTCCAGGTCGCCCGCGTTGAGCGCCGCCAGGGCCAGCTGATGCCGGGCCTCCTGATAGCGCGTATCCGCGTCCAGGTATCCGGCCAGGGTCTGGAACATGCCGGCCGCGCCTTCATAGTCCTTTGCTTCCAGACGGGCGGCGGCCATCTGGTATACCGCCTTATTCAGGTAGTCCTCGCTCTGGCCGTAGCCGTCAAGCGCGTTGAAAGCCTCGATCGCAGCCTCGTACTCGCCCTTGTCCAAAAGGGAAATGGCCTGGTTGTATTTCGCGCGCGTCAGTTCCTCCCTGGCACCCGGGTAATTGGGGATCAGCGCGAAAACTTCCGCGGCGCCGGCGTAATCCGCACCGTTGGTCAGTTGGATGCCCAGATCAAAACGCGCCCTGGCGGCCAGGTTCGCCGCGTCCTTGTAATCCCCGGCCGCGTCATACAGTCCGGCGGCGCCGCTCAGGTCGCCTTTTTGGACCGCCTCACCGGCCATGATGTAATGGACTTCCTTCAGCTTTCCGGGCGCTTCGGCCACGTCCGGCGCGAGCGCCAGATGCTCGGCCGCCTCCGCCCACTGCTTCGCGGTGATCTTGATCAGCCCCAGCTCATAGGAACATTGCTGGGAGAGCATCGCGCTGTCCTTGAACGCGAGGATCTGATCAAAGCTTGCCTTCGCCGCCGCATAGTCCCCGGCCTGCATCAGGAGGACCGCCGGTTCATACAGGCAGTCCGACGCCCGGCGGAAAGCGTCAAGGTAATCCCCGGAAGCCAGGAACTTCTCCGCGGCCTGCTCATACTGCTTGAGGGAGAACAGCATGTCGCCCCAGGCGTAATAGGTCTCCTGCAGTTTCAGCCGTGCTGCCTGCCGGTGCGGAAGCCTTAGAAGAAGCGCCTCCGCCTGTTCATACTCCGCCTTTTCCAGGTGATCCAGGGCAGGAAGGTAAAGGCAGTCGTCCGCCAGAGTGGATGTGTCCTTGTAGTTCCCCAGCTCGAGCAGTTTTTCCCGCGCCGCCTCGTAGGAGAACTCCTCCATCAGCCGCCTGGCCCAGATGTAGCGGGTCTCCGTCGCACGCTCCCCGCTGTCCTGGTATCCGCCCAGCTGCTCATATAGCGCGATGGCCTCGGGATAATCGCCCGCAACCTCAAGCATCCCCGCGCGGAGGTAACGCGCCTGGGACAGCTTGTCCCCGCTGTCCCTGAATCCATCAAGGTGAAGGTAAAGCTCCTCCGCGCTCCTGAGCGCAGTGGCGTTGCCGGCCCGCATGAAGTCCGCCGCCTTGCGGTAATCCGCTTCACTGGCCTGATCCGCGCTGTCACGGTAATCCCCCAGCTCCAGGAATTTTTCCCTGGCCTCGTCATATTTCCCGCGCTGCATCAGTTGGTCGGCCTGGTAATACCGGTAGGCAGGGATGCCGAAGGTGACGACGGCCCAGGCCCCCGCAGCCAGCAGGATCAGGCTCAGGAAAGTGATCAGCGCGCGCCTGATGCGCCTGCGCCGTTTCAGCTCCTTCTTTTCCCGTTCTTCCTGCATGCGCCCGGCTTCCTCACGCGCGCGGTGGGCCTTGTCCTCCATCTCGCTGTCCAGACGGTAGATGATGGTCTCGATGACGGCCTTGCCGTACTTGGAAAACTGCTCATGCTTGTCCCGCCCGCAGCGCAGGCAGGCGGAGGCGCTGGCGGCGTTGGGGCGGCCGCACAGGCAGACCCACACCGCCCCCTGATCGCTGGGATAGGCGACGGCGTCCCCGCCGGCCAACCGGCGCAGCATGTCCAGCTGCCTGGAGGGCTCCAGGAGCCTGAGCTGGTACTCGCTCATCTCCCCCGTGCCCCTGCGCCACACGGTCCCGTCGATGAACCAGACCTTTTCAATGATGAGATCCATACTCACGGCTCGCTCGCCGTCCTCGATGGCGCACAGCACCTCAAAGGCGCTCCTCGCTTCGCCCTGGATCCCTTGGATGCGTTCCACCTGGCGGGCGTACTGCCCCTCGCCGTCAAAGCAGAGGAAGGCCGCCTGTATGGACGTCACGGCTTTTTCCGAGAGGTTGAAGAGGTTGAGCCTGACAACGGGATACTCCGCTGTGGGCAGCTTGAAATGCCACAGTTCCACCGGGCAGCTCAGGTCGATCTTCATCCTCTTACCTCATTCATCAGATAATTCGCGGCTGATGTCCGGGTCAAAGGTAGGTCAGCGTCATGCTGACCAGGGCGCCCTGGATGAATTCCAGGATCAGCGCGGCATTCCCCTTGTCCGTTTTTACTGCATAGTAAAGGGTGTCGCCCTCGGGGCCGGCCACCATCACGCCAAAGGGCGTCTCCTGGCCGGCGGCGTCGCCGTAGAGCGCGCCGCCCTCATCGGGCAGGTCCTCCCCATGCTCAAACCGGCTGATGACCTGTGCCAGGCTGTCTCCGATGCGAAGCCCGCGGGGCCCCTCCAGGATCCCTTCCCGCACGGTCAGGCGCATGGCGCGCTCCGTCTCTCCCTCCAGCCTGAACACCGCCTCCGCTCCCGGCCACTGCAGCGTCATCAGGCTGCCGCCGCCGCTGTTGCTGACGGTCTCCTCATTGCCAGGCTCCCCCAGCGCGGCTTTCGCCTGCGCGCTGGTCAGGTCGACAAAATCAAGCCCCGCCAGCACCAGGTCCTCCCGGGTCAGCCGGGTGCCCGCGCCGTCGCCGTAAGCAATGTATCCCGTCTCCTCCTGCAGGGCGCGAAGGCGGTCCAGCGCCTCGCGGGCTTCCTCCTGGCTCAGGCCCCTGGAGGGGAAGAAGCTCCTCACCGCGCCGACCAGGCCCTGGTCGATCGTTACCTGGATGCCCGCGCGCGATACCCCCTCCTGTGTCTGGAAGTAGACGTCATACTCGGTCAGCGTGAGGGTACGTCCCCGGCGCAGCACGAACCCCGCGTACACGGCCGCGGGCAGTTCGCCGGCGATGTAAAGCACGGCGCTGTCCTCGTTTCCGGAAAGGTATGGGTTGTCATTGGGGAACAGCGCCAGCAGGTCCTCCTCCTTCATGTCGGGGCGGATGCCGCGGGGCCCCTCAAGGGGCTGCTCCTGCTCAAGCCCCAAACCATAGAGGGCCGCGCTGAGCACCACGGAGTCCCCGCTCAGGTCCCCGCTGGACAAAAGCAGCTCATACCCTTCCCCGCGGACGAGATACCCCTCCTCCCAGGCAAAGGGTTCCAGCCCGTCCGTGATCGCGCGGTCCAGCAAAAGCTGGTTGAACTGCTCGATCTCCGCCAGCGCGAGCGGCTTTGGCGTCTCCTGCGCAAAAGCGGAATGGGACAGCAGAAGGGCAAAGGCCGTCAGGAAGATGAATAACCGTTTCATAGGGTTTCCTTTCCGGGTGCCGTTACAGCTTGCCGGCGCCCAAAGCCCATGGAGAGCGCGTCTGTGGGGCAGACGTTGACGCAGTCGCCGCAGCGCACGCATTCGGGGTGGTTGAGTTCGCGCCCGGCGGGGTCAAGGCACATCCTGCAGGCCCGGGCACAGGCGCCGCAGTGCACGCACCTGTCCTCATCCAGCCGAAGCCGGTGTAGGGAGACCGGGTTGAGCGCGCCGTACACCGCGCCCAGGGGGCAGAGGTACTTGCAGAAGGGCCGCCAGATGACCAGGCAGGAGAGCAGGGTCAGGATGAGGATGCCCATCTTCAGCGCGAACAGTCCGCCGGTCTCAAAGCGCGGCCCTTCGTCCTGCGGGATCAGCCTGATCCCGGGCGCGTTGGGCAGAATGGGCGCGGCTCCTGGCTGCACCCCCTGCTCCGGGCTGAAATACACCAGCGGGATCCCGGCCTCCAGCGTGCCGGCCGGGCAGACGTACTTGCAGAAAGCCGGTGACGCCTCGCCTGCCGGGTTGTTCAGCACCATGGGCAGCAGGATGACCAGGATCACCAGCGCCGCGTACTTGAGCCGCCGAAGCGGCCTGTCGCCCCGGAAGCGGTTGCGTTTGAAGGGGAAGGAGATTTTGTAAAGCAGTTCCTGGATCAGCCCGAAGGGGCACAGGAAGCCGCAGACCATGCGGCCCAGCGTCGCGCCCGTCAGCAGCAGGAAGCCGAAAACGTACAGGGAAAGGTTAAAGGCGCGGCTGCCGATGACCGCCTGCAGGGCCCCGATGGGGCAGCTGAGCAGCGCGCCCGGGCAGGAATAGCAGTTCAGCCCGGGGTGGCACAGCTGTTTCAGGTCACCGCCGTAGATCTTTCCGGCGGCGAACCCAGTGACCCAGGAGTTGCTGGCCGCGGCTGTAAACAGCTGGATGGCGGCACGGAAACGCACACGTTCCTTTTTCCCGGGCTTAGCCAATGCCGATGCACTCCAGACAGATGCGGATGGCTTTCCGCAGCACGATCACGGCCTCGCCGCGCAGGACGCCCAGCAGGACCAGCACAGCGCCCAGCGCCGTAAAGAGGATCCAGGCCCTGTCAGGTATCCGCCTCGGCATCCGCTTCCTCCTGAAGTTTGGTCAGGAACCCTTCGATTACCTGTTTCCACATCTCCTTGTCGCGGGCGGAGGTCAGTATCCCACGGATAAATCCTTCCCCGTCAACCAGCCAGGTGGTGGGCAGGAACTCCACCTGCAGGCCATAGTTCGGGTCATTCATCAGGAGGAACAGGTTGGTGTCCGGGTTGACCAGCGGAAAGGTCAGGGAGAGGTTCTCAGCCATCTCCACCGCCGCCTGGTTCGCCTCGTCATTTGGAACCAATTCGCCGGCCTCCGTAAAGGTCAGCCCTTCGCTGTGCAGCCCGACGATGTTCATCTTGTCGGCGTATTCTTTAGCCAGCTCGTTCAGATGCGGCATCTCCGACACGCAGGGTTGGCACCAGGTTGCCCAGATGTTCAGCAGGATCGGCTTGCCGTCAAGAACCGAAGCGTCAAAGGGCTCGCCGTTGATGTAATCAAGTTTCAATGACGCAAAGAAGTTTTCTTTCAGTTCAAGCGTTTCCGGTTCAGCCGTCTCTTCCGTTCTCCCGATCAAAATCGGCGCGAAGACAACAGACGCAAACATCATCAGCGCCAGGGCGAGGCTCAGTCTCCTGCTGTGTTTCAACAAATCATTTTTCCTTTCGGTCCGGCGCGATGCGCGCGCGGATCAGCGGCTTGATTTTCGGGGCGGCGTCGGAAAAGCGCATGGCCTGAAGGAGCATCTCCCCGGCCTGTCCGGCCGGCGCGTTTTCGCCGTGGTGCAGCATGGCCAGCAGCTCACCCTTCTTCACCGCATCCCCGATGCGCTTGAAAAGGATATACCCGGCGGAGGGGTCGATGACATCGTCCTTGCGAAGCCGGCCGGCCCCAAGGACCTGGGCGGCCCGCCCGGCCAGCTCGGTGTCCATGCCCGACAGGTAACCGTCCATGGGAGCGGGAACAGGGGTCTTTGCCCGCGGCTGCGGCAAAAGAGAGGGGTCCGCGCACACCCGGGCGTCCCCGCCCTGGGCCGTGATCATCTCCGCAAGTTTTGCAAGCCCGCGCCCTTCTTTGAGCGCGGTCGTCAGGAGGTCTCCCGCGCCGGCCTCATCCTTCGCCAGCCCGGCCAGCAAAAGCATCTGCGCGCCCAGGGCCAGGGAGACCTCCAGCAGCGGCCCCCTGACACGCCCGGCCAGGGTGTCGATGGCCTCCCTGACCTCCAGCGCGTTGCCCACGTGGCTGCCCAGGGGCTCGTCCATCCCGGTGATCAGGGCGGACATGCGCCGGCCGGCGCGGCGGCCGATATCCACCATCGCGCGCGCGAGCGTGAGGCAGTCCTTCTTCGTCTTCATCAGCGCGCCTGAACCCATCTTGACGTCCAGCACGATGCCCTGCGCGCCGCCGGCGAGTTTCTTGGACATGATGGAGGAGGCGATCAGGGGGATGGAATCCACCGTGCCGGTGACGTCACGCAGCGCGTACAGCCGCTTGTCCGCCGGGGCCAGCTCGCCGCTCTGCCCAACCACGCAGCAGCCGACGTCCCGCGCGATGCGCAGGAAGTCCTTTTCAGAGAGCTCCGTCCTGAACCCCGGGATGCTCTCCAGCTTGTCGACCGTGCCGCCGGTGTGGCCCAGGCCGCGGCCGGACATCTTGACCACCTTGCCGCCGCAGGCGGCCACCAGGGGCGCCAGGATCAGCGTGGTGGTGTCGCCCACCCCGCCGGTGGAATGCTTGTCCACCGGGACGCCTCCCACCTCAGGCCTGAGCATGTCCCCGGTCTGCGCCATGGCAAGGGTGAGTTCCGCCGTCTCCCGCGGGTCCATGCCGTTGATGCGGATGGCCATCAGCAGGGCCGCCAGCTGATAGTCCGGCGTGTCCGGATCGGCGGCGGCGCGGGCGAATTCCCTGATCTGCGGCCCGTAAAGCGCCAGTCCCCGTTTTTTCCTTGCGATAATATCGATCAGCGCCATGGTCCCTCCGATTTGATGCGCCTGTTCAATCCTGAGTATAGCACAGGCTCCCCGGCGGCGCAAAGAGAACCGGCCCCCGCACGGGGTTCCGGCTATACAATGCGGGGCGGCGGCGCTTTCATGCGTACGCGCAGATTCAGCGCTTCGGCAAAGTGTCCGCGGACGCGTTGCCGTTTTGGAAGAACGGGGATTTCCACCTGGCTGCCGCGCTCCCGGTGAGTAAGAATGCGAGGAATGAACCCCTTCGCACACCTCCCCGCCCGTCAAGGCTGAATGAAACGATCTCAGTCAGGGGGCCGGGCCCTCCGAAACTCCCACGGATACCGTTTTCTGCAGTCTCTCATGCGTGTGTGTGCTTTGTCTGGGCTTTCAGCCCGTTTTTTTACCAGCCCAGCGCCGCGGAGGCTTCCTCCCAGGTCATGCCGGACGTCAGCCGGGCGTCATACAGAAGGTTGAGCAGTTCCCAATCCATCCCGCTCAGCTCCTGAGTGACGGTCCATTCGCGATGGATGATGCTGTCGGGGTCGGTCTCGATATCGTTGGTGAGACCCAACGCACCGACCAGCTCCTCCATGATCAGGTGGTTCCGCTCCTCCTGGCTGGTGACGTCAGAGGCGATCGCGATCTGCGCATAATCCATCTCCTGGGCATCATTCCACCAGAAGGATACAAAGCCCCAGTTTCCCTCAACATAGGATTCCGCAAACTCGTGCAGCCGGTCAAGCGGCGCGAAGGCGACCGTCACGTTCGCATCTTCCCTGTTCCGGGTCCAGTAGATGGGCGGCAGGTTCGCGACCCGCGCGTCAAGCTCGTCAGCAAACGCAAACAGCGCCTGCTCATCCCCGGGCATGATCTCTTCTCCGGCCCAGATGATGATCGGCTGCTCCCAGCGGTGCATGGCCGCTCCCGTGTCGTCCCCGTATTCGATGCTGAAAACAGTCTTCAGGAATACCTCCCGCAGATGCGTCTCCTCCTCCGTGACGGCCATGCCCGGCAAAACCGAGAACATGACCAGCAGGGACAGCGCCAGCGCCATCATTTTCTTCATGTTTTTATCCTCCGTTTTCATTTTTCATCAGATTCGCATAGATTATACCCCGATCCGGCCGGCAGGGAAAACCGCCGGGGAGGGGACGTTTCTTCCTGTCTCCTGGGGAAGGCGGGGAACGCGGTCGAATTTCCATTCCGGGTATGATATAATCGGAACGGTCGAGGAGGTGTTCGGATGAAGAGCAAGCCGGTCAGGCTGACGGTCACGGGAGTGGCCTACAACCGCAATGAGGAAGACGAGGCCATGAAGCTGACCACGTTCGGGACCCTGTCGGGCGACCCGAATCAATGGAAACTGCGCTATACCGAACGCCAGGCGGACAGCAATGAGAAACACGACATCATCATGACCATGGGCGGTGGCATGGTCACCGTGGAGCGAAAGGGCGCCTTCGGGAGCGACCTGGTCTTCCAGAAGGGGCACCGGTTTGAAGGCAGCTACCGGACCCCCTACGGCAACCTGCCGATGGGCATTTTCCCCACCCAGGTCGACTACAGGATCAGCGAAGAGGGCGAGGGCGAGGTCAGCCTGCGCTACCAGCTGGACATCCAGGGGAACTATACCTCGGTGCACAAGCTGGACATCGCCTTCCAGGCCAACAAGAGGAATGGCGGGGCTTGACGCCGCGGCCCATGAGCTGAAGCACCTGGTCGGCGGCAGCGGTTTTATCAGGCGCGACAGATATTTTCGCGCCCTTTTTGTCAGTGATTATCCCAAGCGCCTTGACCGGGAAAAAGCCCGGGCCCTTGGAGAGCGCCTGGAGAAGGCCGGATGGCTGGTTCGGGTGCAGCACCCGCTGGCCCTGCTGGACTGGCCGCTTTCGGGCTACCGTCAATTCTTTTCAGGGCTGCAGGGGCAGGAAAACCCGGCCGAAGGCCCGGTTTCGGGCCTTTGCCGCATCCTGGAAAGGCACCCCGCGCAGCTTGATGAGGGCATGCTGGAGGAAGCCCGCAAAGCCCTGCTGCTGTGGGACAGCAGACAGACCGCCGCGCTGACGCGCCTGGCGGGCGAGGCTTTGGCCGTCCGGCTCCGGAAGAAACAGCCCGCGCCCCATTTCTTTCTTTTTCTTCTTCAGAACGCCCGGCAGAAGGAGGCCTGAGCGATGCTCATCACCTATCACGGCCACTCGGAGTTTCTGATCGAGACCGGCAGCGGGATCCGCGTGCTGTTTGATCCTTTCCCGGCCGGGATCGGCTACCCGGTGAACAGGGTCAGGGCGGACGTCGTCGCCGTGTCGCACCATCATTTCGACCACGACCACGTGGACAAGGTGGACGGAAATCCATCCGTCATCGACCGGCCCGGCCGCCACGCGCCGCTGCCCGGCGTGATCCTGACTGGCTTTCCCGCCCCGCATGACGGGGAGGGGGGGAAGAAGCGCGGGCAGGTGCTGTGTTTCCTGCTCCAAACGGAAGGATTGAGGGCATTGCACCTGGGCGACCTGGGGGCGGTGCCCGACGCGGAACTGACCAGGAGCCTTTTCATGCCGGACATCCTGTTCATCCCCGTGGGCGGTTTTTACACGCTGGAAGCCGAAGGAGCCGCCCGGACCGTCAAGCTGCTGCAGCCGCGGGTCATCCTCCCAATGCATTATCATGCCCGGAATGGAAACATCGACAAGATCGCCACGCTGGAGCCCTTCCTGGCCGCGATGAAGCCGGAGCTTCCCTCCCGGCAGCCCCTCCTCAGGGTCACCCGGGAAGACCTGTCCCAGCAGCCCAGGCTGGTCGAACTGAGCGTGGGATAAGAGAAATGGAACACGATCATCCGGTCAATCCCCCCAAGGGCGGGGACAAAGGAAGACACAGGGCGCGGCTGTGGCGGATATGGCACAGGAACGTGCCCTGGTACACCGTGGCCGCGGCCTTCTGCGCCATCCTGATCATGGGATGGCTGCTGGCTGAACGGTATGATCAGGGCATACATCGCCTGCAAGTGCAGATCGAGGAAGCCAGCGACCTGGTGTTCCAGAAGGAAAGGGACGTGCTGCGCCTGGCCGAACAGGTCCGCCTGGCCGCGACCGACCAGTTCATCGCCAACGAGGCGCGCACCAAGTACGACTACCTGTTCCCGGGGGAGATCCGCTTCGTGGTCACCAACCCGGAAGTGCTTGAAATTGCCCCCGGCGGCAACGCCGCCGAAGAGGAGGTCGATCAGCCCTGAAACCTCCCCTTCATCGCGCTGCCGTCATTGCCATCGGATCCAACTCCACACGCATGCTCACGGCGGATCTGGACGGACAGCTGAACCATCCGCAGCGCGGGCGGGTGGAGACCCGTCTTTTCCTTTCGCTTTCCGGCATAAAAACGTTCAGCCCCGAGGCAGTCGGGCGCGTTTTGGACGCGGTCAGGGAGCTGAAAGGGAAGGCGATCGCCGCCGGGGCCGAAAGGGTGGACCTGACCGCCACCAGCGCGGTCCGGGACGCCAGCGACGTCCTGCCGCTGTCGCAAGCCCTGCTTGAGCAGACAGGCCTGAAGATGCAGATCCTCTCAGGCCATCAGGAAGCGGTGTATTCCTTCCTGGGCGCAGTATATCCCTGCGGCGGGGATGAGCCGCTGGGCGTCATTGACATCGGCGGCGGCTCCACCGAGATCGCCGCGGGCACAAGGGAGGCGCTCAGGGTGACGCGCAGCCTGCAGCTGGGCGCGTCGCGGCTTTATGCCCTGCGGCCCATCAACGATTTTTCCTCCCTGGTCCCGGCGCTGGAAGGGGCGGAGCGCGTGATCGACAGCACCTGGCGGGACCTGCCGCTCACGCCCGTCCGCTGGCTGCTGGTGGGCGGCACGGGCACGGCGCTCATCGGCCTGCTCCGGGGCCGGCAGGGTCTGCCGGGCGCGGGAGGTGACGAATCCTTCACCCGGGATGAGGCGGCCGAAATACTGCGCCAACTGGCAAGGCTGAGCCCGCAGGAGCGCGCCGCGCTTCCGGGCATGACCCCGGGCCGGGAGAACATCCTGCCCACCGGTCTGGCCGTGCTCACAGCGCTGATGACAAGGCTCGACATCATCAGCATGGCGGTCACCGCGCGCAACAACACGGACGGCTACCTGTATACGCTGTCGCGCATGCAGGGGGTCCCTTCCTTCACGGCCATGTAAAGACCATCCCGGCGACACAGAAAAGACACAGTTCCCGTTTATCCTGTCACCGGGGGGATCCCCTCCGGAAAGGGAGAAGAGAGATGAAACGTACGTTATTGGCAGTCCTCTCGCTGGCGCTGGCGCTGTGCCTGGCGCTGCCATTCGCGCAGGCGGAGGAGACCGCGGCGGCGGGCGGCCTTTCCGCCGCGCTCAACCAGGCCATGCAGGACGAGCAGGACATCGGGAGGTTCTATGAAGCGGTGCTGAAGGCTTTCCCCGGCGCCCGGCCGTTCGAGGTGCTGATCCGCTCTGAAACGGCGCACGTCCGGCTGCTGGAGCGGGTCGCCAGGGACAACGGCGTCCTCCTGCAGGTGACACCCAGGGAGACCGCGGTGCCGGCGACGCTGGAGGAAGCGCTCGCCCTGGCCGCGCAGCTTGAACAGGACGACATCGCCCTCTACAGCGGATTGCTGGAGGACAAAACCTTTCCCCAGGGCGCCGTCCAGGCCTTCCAGAGGCTGAAACAGGCCTCCGAGCGTCACCTGAACGCTCTGCAGAGGGTCAGCGCAAGCGGGGATCCCCAGGGAGGGCTCCCTGGGAACGGCCGGATGAACGGCGGGATGTTCAGCGATGATGAGAGCTTCCCCGGCAGCGCCTTCCGGCAGCCCCGCGGCGGCCGCGGCTTCCGCCGGGACGGCAGCTTCATGCAGCGGATGATGCCCGGCCGGCAGATGAGGGACCGGATGCTGGACCTGGCCCCTGATTGTCCCTGTGAAAACTGCCCCAGGAGATAAGATCAGCGATCAACAGGAACCGCCCCGGTCGCCCGGGGCGGTTTTCACGTCTTTTCTGCTGAGGATGCCGCCTACAGCTCTTCCTCCTGCCCGGATCCCGCCGGGATGCCCTCAAAGACGCCGATGCCGGGCGCGCCGAGACGCTTCAGGTAGAAATACTCCGAAAAGCCGTACTCCGGGGCGTCATAGCTGCCCACCTTCTCATAGCCCAGGGCGGGATAAAAGTCCTTTCCCTGCCAGGAAAAGGTGTCCAGGCGGATGAGCAGCGCGCCGCGCCGCCGCGCCTCCTTCTCCACCTCCTGCATCAGCAGGGTGCCCAGCCTGTGGTGGCGGTAGCCTTTATCAACGTACACCGTGTCCACGTAAAGGATCCCAAAAGGGGTCATGGAACCGGTCGCTCCGGCGACCAGCTTTCCTCCGTCCCGGATGCCGATGCGCAGCTCACGCGAGACGGGGTTGGGAAAGAGCTCGCTGTCATATTCTTCCAGCTTTTTTGCCAGTTCGGCCGCTTCCCTGCGGTCAAGGCCCGTGATCTGAAATTCCATCAGTCCTCCCGTTGGTATCTCATCAAACCAAAACAGTCAGAAGAGGCAGTAAACAGGAATCCTGTTCTGATATGAGGAACAGCCCCCTTATCCGGCCGCATCATAGCACCGCGCGCCATGCCGGTCAACGCCGCCAAACCGCTTTTTTCAATGGCGGAAGGGCACGTTTTTGACCCGCAGGATACACCTTAGGCGCATGCGTTGACAGGGTTCCAGCACGCTTTTATACTCTGAACAAAGGGAACATTCGTTCTTGTTTTGAGAGGTGAGGATGTTGGAGGAACTGCGTGAGCTCAGGGTGCTGCTCAACCTTTCCGGTATCAGCCGGAAGGAGGCGGCAAAGCGGTTGTTCATGGGTTACAGCACGCTGAACCGAAAGCTGCGGGGTGAACTGAACATGAGCGGCGAAGAGATCAGCGCCCTGCGCGCCCTGGCTGAAAGCCGGAAGGGGCCGGCAGCTTGACGGCAAGGGAAACGCTGGAAAGCTACGGCGGGCTGGCCGATCAGCTGGACAGATGCCAAAGCGAGCTGGCGCTGTGCCGTATCCATGCTCAGGAGGACACGCGGAGCCCGGAACGCTGGCAGCGCCGCATCAGGACGCTGCAGGCGGATATCCGCAGGCACCGCAGGCTCTGCAAAAGCCGGCAGGATGAGATTGAGAGATTGTTGATTTCCTTGCCGGACGAAACCATGCGCAGGGTGCTGGCCCTGCGCTACCTGAACCTGTTCTCCTATGCGGAGATCAGCGAGGTCCTGCATTTTTCCCTGCGGCACATCTACCGAATCCACCAGCAGGCTGCCGCGCGCCTGCAGGCCATGCCGCCGCAGGCCGGCTGATACAGAAGCGCACATCGTTCCATTTCTTGTGGGAGCGTCTGGAGAACCGTGGGGATTGCATCCCCAGACCCCAGCCCTGGGAGTTCCTCCCCGGACCCCGGAATCAATGATTTCCTGGGTATGTTTATGTTGTATCCATATGAAAGGCTCATTCCGCCTTCACCGCGTCCGATCGCCCGATGCCGATGACGTCCTGCTGCCTGCGGGTGTTGTGGAAGCCGTTGTAGGTGCCCGGGTCCATGACGTTTTTCCCCATGAACACCATCGCGGCAGTCTGCCCGCCGTCCAGTGTGAAGGCTTGATGGCAGCCCGCTTCCAGCAGCCTGTCGGCCACGAAGCGGAGCCCTGAACCCGCGCTGCGCTTGTTGCGCCCCTCCACCATGATGCCCACAAAATGTCCGGGGCCGACGACCCCGATGGCGCTGCGCGGCTCCAGGTGCGT
>CAUJDI010000031.1 GCA_963169565.1 Bacillota bacterium
TCGCTTTGTGCGTCAAAAAATTCTTCTTGTAGAATCGATATTGGCTCTGTCTGGCATCTTGCTCTATAGCACCATAAAAGCGGGATGAAAGTTTTGTTCTCAATGGTTATCATTTTATCCATTGAAGCTGTTGAATTACCAGTAAGTGTTAAATTCCTCAACTTATGTTTTGCTTCGATTGCTACTCGTATAAAAAAACGGCCTGCCTCAGCAGACCGGTCTTTCGCGATATGCCCTTTATATCCCGGCCCGCAGGATCTCCTCCACCTTTTCCTTGGTGACTTCCCCTTCCAGGACTTTGCGGCCGTCCACGAAGAAGGTCGGCACGTAGTAGAAGGGCGCCGGCGCTTTGAAGCCCGGGTTTTTATACACGTCGGTCATGGTGATTTCAACATTCGCGAGCTCGGGTTTTTCCCGGCGCAGCTCGGCGATCCATTGCTTGGCCTGCTTGCAGGCGGGACAGCCCTCGAAGTGGTACAGGTGAAGATCTGCCATTTGTCTCGTCTCCGTCCAATTAATCAATGATTGATGGGGTCTTCCTTATTTCGCGTTTGGGTCGGCCTGATGGATCCCGAAGAGGTTGCCCTCCGTATCCGCGTAATACCCCTGCCAGGCCATACCGGGGAGCGGGTATTTTGGCAGATGGATCTCGCCGCCCGCGGAGAGGATGCTCCTTTCCGTTGCGTCGTAATCATCCACCTGGACCGTGCAGACAAAGGCCGCGGGGGAACTGCCCAGCGCGCTTACCGGCGCGTTCCTGGGCATCAGGCCGCCGTTGATGCCTGGCTGTCCCTCTTCCTTTGTGATGACGCCCCAGTAAGGCGTGCCGGTGTATTCGGAATAGTCCTCAAAGCGCCAGCCAAATACCTTTTGGTAAAAGGCCATGGCACGGGGGAGGTCATCCGCCATGATCTCAAAATGGACGATGCTGTCCATGAAAGCCCTCCGTTTGCTGAAGTCCGGCCGGTTGATACTGATCCCTACATCATCTTCTGCCCGTTGATGATGAGCGCGAAGACGCGGCCAAGGCGCTGGGCGGCGCGGCGGCAGAGCATCATGCGGCTGAGGAAGATCTCAAAGTACTCGGAGATCGGGCAGATGGCGGTGTCGATCGTCAGGTTGAGCCGGATCTCCCTTTCCCCTTCCGGCATCTGGACCTCTGACTGGATGACCGCGTAATTGACCCGGTCGTGGATGTCCTGGTAAATGGTGTCCAGGCTGCGCACGCGGCTGCGGCGCACGTCGGTCTTGTCCGCCAGGATCAAGGCGGCGGCAACCTCGTTGACCGGGAAGGCCGTTCCCTCGTCATGGTTGCCGATGGCGGCGATCACCGTCGCGATGTCCTCCGGGTCTGCCCCCATCCCGCTGAGCAGGGAGAAGGCCATCAGCGCGCCGCTGGTCTCATGGCCCTCGCGGTTGACCACGTTGCCGATGTCGTGCAGGTACCCCGCGACGGCGGCAAGCTCCGCCTCCCGTTCGCCGCGGCCGCAGGCGCGAAGGATGTCCGCCGCGGCGAGGGCCACCTTGGTGACGTGGGCGAAGCTGTGTTCCGTAAAACCAATCGCGGTCAGCGATTCATCCGCTTTCTTGATGTAGGCGTTGACCGCCGCGCTGTTCTTCACGTCCTCCAGGCTGATCCGCATCTTTCTCTCCTTCGGCCCCGTCTTTCCGGCCTGCCATATTATACCCGCTCCCGGATGACATACGGGGCCGCGCTGTGGTAATATATCCTGCCACGCATGAACGGAGGTTGGATTTGGACAGTGAGATGACCCTTCGCCTGGAAAGGCTGCTGGAGCAGGTCGCGCGCCCTGCCCGCTACACCGGCGGTGAAGTCAACGAAGTGAAGAAGGACCCTGTGCCGGGCCAGACCCGTTTCTGCTTCGCCTTTCCGGACACCTATGAGGTGGCCATGAGCCATCTGGGCATGAAGGTGCTCTATGACGCCGTCAACCGTGAGGCGGATCTGTCCTGCGAACGGGTCATGATGCCCTGGCCGGACATGATGGACGGGATGAAGGCCGCGGGGATCCCGCTGCTCTCCCTGGAGACGCGTACGCCCCTGAGCGGGTTTGACGCGGTCGGCTTCACCCTGCAGTATGAGATGAGCTACACCAACATCCTGGCGATGCTGGAGCTGGGCGGCATCCCGCTTCTTGGGGCGGACCGGAATGAAACGGACCCTGTGATCATCGCGGGCGGTCCCTGCGCCTTCAACCCGGAGCCGCTGGCCCCCTTCATTGACGCCTTCCTGATGGGCGACGGCGAAGCGGCAACGCCGGAAATGCTCCGGGCGATCGGCCTTTGCAGGCGCTCCGGCCGGTCAAGGGAAGAGGTGTTGCGCTGCCTGGCGGACGTCCCGGGGGTCTACGTCCCGCGTTTCTATGCACCGCAATACAATGAAAACGGCTGCCTTACCGCCTTCAGCCCTGCGGTGCCGGGCGTCCCCGCCGCGGTCAGGAAGCGCGTGGAGCTGGACCTGGATCAGGCCGTCTTCCCCGAAAGCATCCCGGTGCCCTTCACCGAGGCGGTGCACGACCGCATCGTGCTGGAGATCATGCGGGGGTGCACGCGCGGCTGCCGGTTCTGCCAGGCCGGGATGGTCTACCGCCCGGTGCGCGAGCGCAGCACGGAAAAGCTGTTAAGGCTGGCGGAGAAACTGGTCGCTTCCACAGGGTATGAGGAGATGAGCCTGTCCAGCCTGTCCACGGGAGACTATTCCGGGCTGCTGGAGCTGATCCGCGGCCTGAATGAACGGTTCTCCGAGAAGCGCGTCAGCCTCTCCCTGCCCAGCCTGCGCATCGACGGGGAGCTCAGGGAAGCGCTGAAGGACAGCGCGCAGGTCAAAAAGAGCGGCCTGACGCTGGCCCCGGAAGCCGGAACCCAGCGGCTGCGCGACGTGATCAACAAGGGGGTGACGGAGGAAGACCTGCTGCGCACCGTGACGGAAGCCTTCCTCTCCGGCTGGGACAGCGTCAAGCTGTACTTCATGATCGGCCTCCCCACGGAGACGGACGAAGACCTGCTGGGCATCGCCGGCCTGGCGAGGAAAGTGGTGGGCTGCTACTATGCCCTGCCGAAGGGGAAACGCGCCCGGGGCGTCAAGGTCTCCGTCAGCGCTTCCACCTTTGTGCCCAAGCCCTTCACCCCCTTCCAGTGGGAGGGGCAGGACAGCCTGGAGGAGATCAGGCGCAAGCAAGCCCTTCTGCGGGGGGCGCTGAACATCCGCGGCGTCACCTTCAACTGGCATGATCCTGAGCTGAGCTTTCTGGAGGCCTGCTTTGCCCGCGGAGACCGCAGACTGGGCCGGGTGCTCGCCCGCGCCTATGCCCTTGGCTGCAGGCTGGACGGCTGGCAGGAACATTTCAGTTTTGACAGATGGATGCAGGCCTTTAATGAGGAAGGGATCGACCCTGCCTTTTATGCGTCCCGCGGAAGGGGGAAGGACGAGCTACTGCCGTGGGACTTCATCGACATCGGGGTCACAAAAGACTACCTGTGGCTGGAGAAGCGGAGGGCTGAAAACGCGCAGACGACGCCGGATTGCAGGCAGGGCTGTGAGGGCTGCGGCCTGAGGCGGTTTGAGGGGGTCTGCCGCGCATGAAGATGCTTGTCGTGTTTGAGAAAAAGGGGTTGATGCGCTTTATCGGGCACCTGGACCTCCAGCGGGCCATGCAGCGAGCCCTGAGGCGGGGAGACCTTCCGGTCGAATATTCCCAGGGGTTCAACCCCCACCTGCTGCTCAGTTTCGCCGCGCCCCTGTCCGTCGGGGTCATCGGCGAAAAGGAGATCATGGAGGTGCCGCTGCGGGAGAGGATAGAGGAAGAGACTTTCCTCAGCCGGATCAACTCCGTGCTGCCCGATGGCCTGAAAGCGCTGCGCGTCCGTTCGCTTCCGGATGACCATCCCGCGGCCATGGCCGGGCTGTTCGCGGCGCAATACCTCATCCAGCCCCAGGGCGACTGGGCTCCCCTGCCGTCGCGCGTGCCGGATTTTCTCAAGCAGGACAGCATCCCCTACCTGCGCCGGACCAAGTCCGGGGAAAAGATGGATGATCTGCGTCCGATGCTGTACAACCTCATCCCCAGGGAGAACGGGCTGATGGCCACCCTCGCCCTGCACGAACAGGGCACCGCCAAGCCTGAGGCGCTGATCAAGGCCCTGGCCGATTTCGCGGGCGTAACGGTGCCCCCGTGCCTGGTCACGCGGCTCCAGCTGCTGGACCGGCGCTTCGCCCCGCTGGAGGACGCATGATCGAGCTGGCCCTGCGCCTGCGAGGGGATAAGCCGCGCGGAGCGCTCCTTGAGGACCGCAGGCTGACGGAGTACTGGGATCTTGAGACGCCTCCCGCCGTTTCGCCCGAAGCGGTGCTCCTTGGCCGCGCGGGCCGGGTGATGAAAAGCCTGGGCGCGATGTTTGTGACGCTGCCGGAGGGAAAGGAAGGCTTCCTGCCCTTTGATGAAATGACTGGGAAAGTGCCCCCCAAGCCTGGGGACAGCCTGATCGTTCAGGTCAAGAGGCCGCCGGTTGGAAACAAGGCAGCTTACGTGAGCATGGACGTATCGCTCGCCGGACGGTTCAGCATCCTCCTGCCCTTGGGCGGCGCCGCCCACGTCTCCAGGCGTGCCGGGGATTCCCCGGCCCTGGCCGTGCTGGCGCAAAGCCTGAGACCCGAGGGCATGGGACTTGTCCTGCGCTCCAGCGCGCAGGGAGCCGTCAGGGAAGAGATCCTTGCGGAGATCGGCCGGCACGTCTGGCAGTGGCAGGATCTGCTCATGCGCTCCGGAAGCCTTACCGCGCCGGCGGTGCTGCAAAGCGCGCCGGACACGCTGTCCCGGCGGCTGCGGGATCTGAGGCGTCTGCCCGACAGCGTCGTCACGGATGATGGAAAGGCCGCGGAGGCGCTGGGCCTTCCCTGTATCCTGTCGGAGGATCCTTTTGCGCTGCTTGGGGTGGAGCAGCAGCTGGTTTCAGCGCTTCGACGGCGGGTATATTTGCCCTCAGGCGGTACGCTGGTGCTGGATCCCTGTGAAGCAGCGCTTTTGATCGACGTGAACACCGCTGGGGACACCCGCAAAGGCGGCGACCTCATCCTGCGCACCAACCTGGAGGCGGCGGGGGAGATCGCGAGGCTGCTGCGAGTGCGGCGAGCAGGCGGGGTCATCCTGATCGACTTTATCGACATGAAGTCAAAGGAGCAGCAGGAGGCGGTGCTCGCCCGGCTCAAGGAAGCCCTCAGTGAGGACCCTGTCCAGACGGAAGTCCTGGGTTTCACCCGTCTGGGGCTTGTGGAGATGACGCGGAGGAAGGCGGACGTCCCGCTGCCCGCCCAGCGCCTGGATGCCAGTGCGAAACACCCTGACGATGAATTCCTGATTCCGGAGGAGAACGATGCGTGAAGCGGTCCGGCCAGTCAGCCGGGAGGAGATCCTCCGCCAGGAGGACATCATCCGGCAGATCAGGCTCCGGCCTGACCGACCCCAAAGCTACTGCATCATCACCTACGGCTGCCAGATGAACGCGCATGACTCGGAGAAGCTGGCCGGCATCCTGGAGGAGATGGGGATGCGGCCCGAGAGCGACCGGCAGAAGGCGGACCTGATCCTGTTCAACACCTGCTGCATCCGGGACAACGCGGAGCGCCGGGCCATGGGCAACATCATCTTCACCAAGGAGATCCGCAGGGAAAAGCCGCACCTTCTGGTCGGTGTCTGCGGATGCATGGCCCAGCAGAAAGGCTTCCAGGACCGGCTGAAAGACCGTTACCCCTTCGTGGACTTCAGTTTCGGCCCCGGGGAGATCTACCGTCTGCCGGAACGCCTGCTCTATGCGATGGAAGGACACCGGGAGGAAGCTTTCAAAAGCGGGGAGGACAGCACGCTGTACGAAGGGCTCCCCGTACTGCGGCGGGATCCCTTCTTTGCCTACCTGACCGTGATGTACGGCTGCGACAACTTCTGCTCCTACTGCGTCGTGCCCATGGTGCGCGGACGCGAGCGCTCCCGCGCGATGGCGCAGATCCTCAGCGAGGCGGAAGACCTGGTGAAGGGCGGCGTGCAGGAGATCATGCTGCTGGGGCAGAACGTCAACTCCTATGACGGCGGGGAACCCGGGGCTGATTTCGCAAGGCTCCTGCATGAACTGGGCAAGACCGGCATCAGGCGCCTCCGCTTCATGACCAGCAACCCCAAGGACCTGTTGGACGGGCTGATCCTTGAGATGGCCCGCAACCCCGCCGTTTGCCCCCACCTGCACCTGCCTGCCCAGTCGGGCAGCGACCGGATGCTCTCCGCCATGAACCGGCGCTACACCCGGGAAACCTACCTGGACCGCGTGCGCGCCCTGAGGAGCGCCATGCCGCACATCGGCCTGACGACCGACCTGATCGTCGCCTTCCCGGGGGAAAGCGAGCAGGACTTCGGGGATACCCTATCCCTGGTGGAAGAGGTCCGCTTTGACAGCGCCTTTACCTTCATCTACAGCCCCAGGACCGGGACGAAAGCCGCCGGATTGCCCGATCGCGTCCCGCCCGAGACCGCGAAGGACCGCATCACGCGGCTGATCGCGAAGCAGGAGGACATCACCCGGTCGGTCTTCGCTTCTCTCATCGGCACCGCGGATCATGTGCTGGCGGAGGGCGTCTCCCGAAGGGACGGCGGGCAGCTTACCGGCAAAACGGGGCGCAGCCTTGCCTGCAATTTCCCGGGGCCGCCCGAACTCATCGGGCAGATCGTTCCTGTCCGCATCACGGGACAGGGAAGCAACACACTCAAAGCCGAAAGGATAGAAAGGAAACCCGAATGAACGAAAACCTGCTTGGGAAAGCCCGCGAACTGGGCGAAATGATCGCCGCGACCGCAGAATACCAGACCATGAGGAACCTTGAGGAAGACGCCTCCAAGGATCCGGAGATCTCCGACCTCTTCGCACAGTACGCCGACCTGCGTGACCAGCTGCGCATGATGGAGCTGGACGGGGAGGAAGAGGGCGAAGCGTATGATGAACTGAGCCGGAAAGCCGACGAAGTCGAGGAGCAGGTCAACGCGAAGGACAAGATGAAATCTGTCAACCAGGCACGTTCCGCCTTCAACCTCCTGATGGATGGGATCAACAGGACCCTGCAGACCGCGCTGACGGGCGAGGAAGAATACGACTATGAGTCCGCCTGCGGCAGCGGCGGCTGCGAAGGCTGCCAGGGCTGCTCGGTCAGGTAAACCATGCGGCTCACGCGCCGGGCAGTCTGCCCGGCGCTTTCTGTTTTTCTGCACGATTATGCTATAATGCGTCCATATTAGTCAGGGGGACGACATGGCGGAACTGACCCCGATGATGCGGCAGTACCTGGAGATGAAAGAGGAGAACCCCGACACCCTCCTCTTCTTCAGGCTGGGTGATTTTTATGAGATGTTTTTCGAGGACGCAGTCACGGCCAGCCGGGAGCTGGAGCTGACGCTCACCGGCCGGGACTGCGGGATGGAGGAGCGGGCGCCGATGTGCGGCGTGCCCTGGCATGCGGCGGACGGCTATATCGCCCGCCTCATCAGCCGCGGCTACAAGGTGGCCATCGCCGAACAGACCGAGGAGCCCAGCAAGACCAAGACCCTCGTCAAGCGCGCTGTCGTGCGCATCGTGACCCCGGGCACATTGTCTGACTCAAACACCATCAGCGAGAAGGAGAACCGCTTCATCGCCGCGGTCTACTTCGCGCAGAAGCGCGCCAGCGCCGCGCTGTGCGACGTTTCCACCGGGGAGTTTTTCCTGCGCGCCTTTCCGGAGGGGGAGGAGGCTGCGGCCGCTTTCCTGACCATCCGCCGGCCCAGCGAAATGATCAGCAACGATCCGGAACGGCTGAAGGCCGTCTTCCCCGGATTGATCAGCAAGGTCCGTCCGGAGACCTTCCGGTTGGCAAAGGCGAGGGAGGCCCTGCTTGCCCACTTCTCTGCCGCCGCGACGGAAGCGCTGGGCATTCCCAGTCGGGATGACCTGCTCATCTCTCCCGCCGGCGCGCTGATCGCCTACCTGGGCGACACGCAGAAAGTCTCCTTGAAACACATCGCCCGCGTCACCCTGCTGCACCGGGAGGACGCGATGCCGCTGCCCCCTTCTGTCGTCCGCAGCCTAGAACTGGTCGAAGGGCTGCGCAACAATCATGGCCAGGCAACGCTGCTGAGCGTACTGGACAGGACGCAGACCGCCATGGGCGCACGGCTGCTGCGCTCCTGGATCCAGAGGCCGCTGCTTTCCGAAGGGGAGATCAGGCGCAGGCTGGACTGCGTGCAGGCCCTGTATGATGACCCTGTCCTGCTGGAGGAGGTCGGCGCCCTGCTGCGCGAGGTGTATGACCTGGAGCGGCTCCTGTCCAGGCTGAGCTACCGCACCCTGGGGCCCCGGGACTGCCTGGCGCTCCTGAGGGCGTTGGAAAAGGCGCCCAGGGCGCAGGAACTGCTCTTAAACCTTCCGCAGGAGGGGATGGCGGCCATCCGGGAGCAGCTCAGGCCGCTGCCGGAGACCCAGCAGCTGCTGTCGCGCGCCATCTCCCCCGACGCCCCCGCGCTGCTGTCAGACGGCGGCGTCATCCGGGAGGGATATGACAGGAGGCTTGACGAGGCGCGACTGAACGCGCGGGACGGGCGCAAATGGATCAGCGAACTGGAAGCGCGGGAGCGGGAGAGCACGGGCATCCGCAATCTGAAAGTGCAGTACAACCGCGTGTTCGGCTATCATATCGAGGTTACCAAGTCCAATTACGCGCTGGTGCCGGAACGCTACATCCGCCGCCAGACCCTGGCCAATGCCGAGCGGTATACCACGGAGGAACTGGCCGGGCTGGAGCGCAGGGCGCTGGGCGCGCAGGAGGAGACGGAGCGGCTTGAGAACGAACTGTATTCCGGGGTGCTGGACAGGCTGTCGGAGCAGATCGTCAGGCTTCAGGACCTGGCGCTGGGGTACAAGACCCTGGACGTTCTCCAGAGCCTGTCGCGCAGCGCGAAGGAGAACGGATACACAAGGCCGGGATTGAATACGTTCGGCCGACTCCTCATCAGGGACGGCCGGCACCCGGTGGTGGAGAAGGCCCTGCCCGAGGGCGATTTTGTGCCCAACGACACGCAGATGGACGCGCAGGAACGGATGCTGATCGTCACCGGCCCCAACATGTCCGGCAAATCCACCTACATGCGCCAGACCGCGCTCATCGCCCTGATGGCGCACATGGGATCCTTCGTGCCGGCGCGGGAGGCCGACATCCCCCTTCTGGACAACGTCTTCACCCGCATCGGTGCGCAGGACGACCTGGCGGCCGGCCAGTCCACCTTCATGGTGGAGATGACCGAGCTCAGCCATATCCTGCGCAATGCCACGTCCCGCTCCCTGGTCGTGCTGGACGAGATCGGGCGCGGCACCAGCACGCTGGACGGGCTGTCCATCGCCTGGGCGGCGGTGGAGTACCTCGCCGATCCAGTCAGGTCAGGCGCGCTGACCCTGTTTGCGACGCATTACCATGAACTGAGCGAAATGGAAGGCTCCCTTCCGGGGGTGGTCAACCTGAGCGTTCTGACCCGCGAGCTGGGTGACGAGGTCATCTTCCTGCACAAGATCAGGCGCGGCGGCGCGGACAAGTCCTTCGGAGTATACGTCGCGCGCATGGCGGGGGTGCCCCGCGCGGTGGTGGCCAGGGCGAGGGAGATCCTGGCGCGGCTTGAGGCCAGCAACATCACCGGGGACAGGATCGGAAGGAACATCCTTGAAAAGAGCAAAGCGAAAAAGAACGAACAGATCGCGCTGGGCGAATACGCGCGCGCTGAACTGGTAAAGGAACTGGCGGAGATGGATGTGCTGCAGATGAGCCCGATGGACGCCCTGAATCGCCTGTTCCTTTTGAAGGAAATGGCAAGGAAGATATAGTCAGGATGAGCGGAATAATTCACGTGCTGCCGGGGGACGTAGTTGCCCTCATCGCCGCGGGCGAGGTGGTGGAGCGGCCGGCCGCCGTCATCAAGGAACTGGTGGAGAACAGCCTTGACGCCGACGCCCGCGCCGTGACGGTGGCGATCAGGGAAGGCGGGCTGGACAGCATCCGGGTGACGGACAACGGTTCGGGCATCGCGCCGGAGGATCTTCGTCTGGCGTTCGCGCAGCACGCTACCAGCAAGCTGCGGCATGCGGAGGATCTGCACCGCGTGTTCACCCTTGGGTTCCGCGGGGAAGCCCTTGCCTCCATCTCACGGGTCAGCCGCGTCACCCTGACCAGCCGCCAGCGGGCGAGCGACGCGGGGATGAAAGTGGTCAATGAAGGCGGGGAGATCCTTTCCATTTCCGAATCCGCCTGCGCCGAAGGCACCCAGGTGCTGGTCCGCGACCTGTTCTTCAACGCGCCGGTACGCAGGGACTTTCTGAAAGGACCGCGCCGTGAAGCCGCGCTGTGCGCGGAACTGATGGCGCAGCTCATCCTCTCCCGCCCGGACGTCGCCTTCAGGCTTTCGGTGGACGGGCAGCAGGTCTATGCCAGCCCCGGTGACGGGACCCTGTCCGGGGCGGTCCTTTCGGTTTACGGCGTGGACATCCTGAAGGCGCTCAAAGAGGTCGACGGCGGTGGCCAGGGCGTCCTGGTGCGGGGCATGATCGGCGTCGGGGAGCAGTCCCGGGGGACCCGGACACACCAGCATTTTTTCCTGAATGGCCGCGCCGTCAGGGGGCAGCTGCTCACCCGCGCGCTGGAGGAGGCCTGCCGGCACCGCGTGATGATCGGCCGCTTTCCGATGTGCGTGCTGTCCCTTACCCTTCCCTATGAGATGGCGGACGTGAACGTGCACCCCAACAAATGGGAGGTGCGCTTCCTCAATGAGCAGGCCGTTGCGCAGGCCCTGCAGCAGGCGGTGGAGGATGCGCTGAGGGAAGCGCCGCTTGACAGCCCGCCGCCGCTGCTTGACAGCCCGGAAATGACGCGCCCGGCGGAGATCAGGCGCGTTGAGACGGTTGAAGAGATCCCGGATCAGCCCTTTCCGCGCGCGATGACAGTCCGTGACGCCGCGTTTGAAGCCGAAACGGACTGGCAGCCGCCCCTTCCCATACGGCAGGAAAAGGCGGAGCAGCTCAGCGCGCGCTCCGTTCCCGCCCCGGGAGAACCCCTGCTGGTCATCGGCAAGGCTTTTTCCACCTATATCATCGCCCAGCAGGGGGAGCGCCTGCTGCTCATCGACCAGCATGCCCTGCACGAGAGGCTGCTGTTTGACAGGATGATGGCTTTGTCGGACGTCACCATTCCTGCCCAGACCCTGATGGAGCCAGTGGTAATGGAGATGGATTATCCCAGTTACCAGGCCTTTCTGCTCTGTAGGGAGGACCTGGCCCGGGCCGGTTTTGACGCCGAGGACTTCGGCAGCCGTTCCGTCCGCCTGCTCAGCGTCCCGCTGGAGCTGGGCGAACCGCGGGCGGACCGGGCCTTCCTTGACGCGCTGGACGAGCTGCGCTCTTCAGACAGCCTGAGCGGAAAAAGCCGCAGGGAACGGATCATCATGGCGGCCTGCAAGCACGCGGTCAAGGGCGGGGAAACGCTGCCGGAGGGAGCGCTGGAAGCGCTGGCGGATGAGATGTTGAAAAAGGGCATCACACCGACCTGCCCGCACGGCCGGCCTATCCTGCTGGAACTGACCCGCTCGGAGCTGGAACGCCGCTTCGGGCGCATCCAGAAATGAAGAAGCCCCTCATTCCGGTCTTTGCCGGACCCACCGCCTCGGGCAAGTCCGCGCTGGCCCTGCAGGCTGCCAGGGAATTCAACGGCGAGATCGTCTGCATGGACTCCATGCAGGTCTATCGATGCATGGACGTCGGTACCGCCAAACCCACCTGGGCGGAGAGAGAGCAGGTGCCCCATCACATGCTGGACGTCGCCGAACCGGAGGAAGCCTTCTCGGTGGCGGAATACGCCCGGGGGGCAGATAGCGCGATCAGGGACATCCTCTCCCGGGGGAGACTGCCGGTGCTGTGCGGGGGGACGGGCCTGTACCTGCGCGCGCTGTCAAGGCCCATGGATTTCGGGTTCGTACCTTCGGACCCGGAGGTGCGGGCCAAATACGAGCGCTTCGCGTATGAACACGGCAAGCCGGCCCTGCACGGCCTGCTGCGGGAGTGTGACCCTAAAAGCGCGGACAGGCTGCACCCCAACGATCTGCGCCGCGTCATCCGCGCGCTGGAGGTGCAGGAGCTGACTGGGCACCCGTTCTCTGCCCAGGAAATGCCGGATGACGGTGCGGGGGAATGGACGCTGCGCCTGTTCGCGATCAGCTGGCCGCGGGAGACGCTGTACAGTAGGATCAACGCGCGGGTCGATAGTATGCTGAGGGATGGTCTGGCAGAGGAGGTCAGGGCGCTGCTGGACAGGGGCGTCAGCCCGCAGGCGCAGAGCATGCAGGGGCTGGGGTACAAGGAACTGGTCCCCTGCCTGAAGGGGGAAATCAGTCTGACGGAGGCCGGGGAACTCATCGCCCGGCGCACACGCAACTACGCCAAGCGCCAGCTGACCTGGTTCAGGGCGGACGCACGGATCCGCTGGCTGCCGGGAGATATGGGAATGGATGCGCTCATGTGCGACGTCAGGCAGGGACTGGAGGATGGATGATAAAGGACGTTGAGAACCTCATATCACGGGCTGAGAAGGACTGCGCGGAGATCTTTTCGGGATTTGACAGGACGGAGCGTGTCAACACCGCCAGGGTGCTGGACGCCTTTGCTTCCCGACGCGTGGGGGCGCGGCATTTTGCCCCGAGCACCGGCTACGGATATGACGATATCGGCCGGGATACGCTGGAATGCCTGTGCGCGGACGTCTTCCGGGCTGAGGCTGCCATCTGCCGGCCTTCCCTTTCCGGGGGAACGCACACCCTGTCCGTCTGCCTGTTCGGCCTGCTGAGGCCGGGGGACGGGCTGCTGATCGCCTCAGGTAAACCTTATGACACGTTGGAGGGCGTGATTTTCGGCAGCGGCCGGCCCGGCTCGCTGATCGAAATGGGAGTTGATGTCCGGCAGGCAGAACTGACGCCAGAAGGGATCTTGGATATCCCGGCAGTCCTGCGCCTGATGGACCCCAAAACCCGGGTGGTTTTTTTGCAGCGCAGCCGGGGCTATGCGCTGCGTCCCTCGCTGGTGCCGGCGGAAATGGCGGGACTCATCAGGGCTGTCAAGGCGGTCAACCCGGAGGTCTTCGTCCTGGTGGACAATTGTTACGGCGCGTTCGTGACAGAGGATGAGCCGACCTTTTACGGCGCGGACGCGGCGGCGGGCAGCCTCATCAAAAACCTGGGCGGCGGCCTTGCCCCGACCGGCGGCTACATCGCCGGGACAGCGCGGGCCGTCTCCCTGATCGAAAACCGCCTCACCGCCCCGGGGCTGGGGCGCGAGGTCGGAAGCTATGAGGGGAGTTACCGGCCCTTTTATCAGGGGCTGTTCATGGCGCCGCATACCGTGTGCCAGGCCCTGAAGGTCGCTGCGCTGTCGGCGAGGGCGGCGGAGCTGCTGGGGTTTGAGGCCTATCCCGGATCGCTTGCTCCGCGCGCTGACATCATCCAGGCGTTTGTGCCGGGAAGCCCTGAAAAGGTGATCGCCTACTGCGGGGGGATCCAGAGCGGTTCGCCGGTGGACGCCTTCGCGCGGCCGGAACCCTGGGACATGCCGGGATATGACGACCAGGTCATCATGGCGGCGGGTACCTTTGTGCAGGGCGCTTCGATCGAGCTGAGCTGCGACGCGCCGATGCGGCCCCCCTGGGCGGTGTACCAGCAGGGTGCGCTGACCTATGAGTCCGGGCGGCGCGCAGTGGCAAAGGCCTTCGCCGCGCTGCTGGAGGCGGATGATGCGAAAGTGGACTGACAGGCAGCAGGAGGCGATCACCGCGCGCAGCCGGGAGGTGCTGGTCAGCGCGGCCGCCGGCAGCGGCAAGACCTCGGTGCTCATCCAGCGGGTCATGGCGCTGCTTCTGGAGGGCGTGCCGCTGGACCGCATGCTGGTGGTGACCTTCACGCACGCCGCGGCCGATGAGATGAAAACCCGCCTGACCGACCTGCTCAGCGAGGCTGCGGGGCAGGATCCGCGGCTGAAAAAACAGTATCTGCTGCTGGGCCGCGCGGATATCTGCACCCTGCACAGCTTTTGCCAGAAGGTGATCCGGCGGCATTTCCAGGCGGCGGGCACCGACCCGCTGTCCAGGCCGGCGGATGAACTGCTGGCCGGGGAACTGTTCGATGCCGCGGCGGATCAGGCCCTGGAATCCTTCTACATGCAGACGGACGCGGATGCCAAAGTCCTTATGGATCGCTTCAGCGACAGGGAGATCGAGGACATGGTCGGGAGGCTGTACCGCTTCCTGATGGCGCAGGACAGCCCCTGGGAGTGGCTGGACAGCAGACTGGCCGGCCTGGAGCAGGGCAGCCTGTATGACCATCCCTGGTATGAGGTGATGCGGAGGGAAGTCCGGCTGATCCTGTCGGGCGCGGAGGATCTGCTGAGGACATGCCGGGATCTCTGTGAACGGGCGGACGGGCCGGCGCGCTATCTGATGATGATCCAGGATGACCTGGCGCTCCTTGACAGGCTGCGGGAACAACTCAGGGGCGACAGCCGGTCCGGCTTTCCCGCGCTGTCCTTCTCACGGCTTTCCACAAAGGCGGCCGGGCAGGCGGAGGATCCGGAGGTTCGTGAGAGGACCAAGGATCTCAGGGACAGGGCCAAGGAGCTCATCAGGCAAGCCATGGGCCTGCTTCCCTCCGGCGAACGGGAAGCGGAGGAGTGGATGGGGGAGGTGCGGGCGACCCTGCCCCCGCTGCGCGCGCTCGCCGGGCTGGTCCGGGACACGCACGGGCGGTACATGCGCGCCAAGGCGGAGCGGGCGCTGTGGGACTTCTACGACATGGAGCACCTTGCCCTGAAGGCGCTGACGGATCCGCAGATCGCCCGGGAAGTCGCCGGCGCATATGACGCGCTGTTCGTGGATGAGTACCAGGACATCTCCAGCATCCAGGAAGCCATCATCCGAAGGCTCCATGACGGCGAAAACACGCTTTTCATGGTCGGCGACGTCAAGCAGAGCATCTATCGCTTCCGCCTTGCGGACCCCAACCTGTTCCTGCAGAAATCCAGGGACTTTAAGCCGGGCGGCGAAGCGGGCTCCAGGCTGATCACGCTGCGGGAGAACTTCCGTTCCAGGCCCCAGATCCTGAAGGCTGTCAACCTCGTGTTCGATTTCGCGATGCGGAGTGATGCGACGGAGATCAGCTATGACGATGAGGCCAGATTGGTGCCGCAGGACGGGCTCGGGGAAGGCCCGCCGGTCGAGCTGTGGCTGATCGAAAAAGGGGAGGATGAGCCGGCGGAGGAAGAGTCTCTCCCTGACGATCTGTCCCTGGATGAAGCCACGGATGAAGGGGAGACCGGGGAAACCGGAGAGGAGACTCCGCCTAAAAGGAACGGGGGGGAGATGGAGAGGGCCTTCGTGTATGAAGCCCGCCTGATCGCCCGGCGCGTGAGCGAGCTTCTGGGTACGCCGATTCCCGACGGGAAGGGGACCAGGCCGCTGCAGCTGAGGGACGTCGCGGTACTGCTCAGGGCTGCCTCCGGCCGCGCGGCGGTGATCGCGGAGATCCTGTGCCAGGCCGGTATACAGGCCTATTCGGACGCGGACAGCCAGCTGTATGCCCAGCAGGAGGTGCGCGACCTGATCGCGCTGCTGCAGGTGCTGGACAATCCCCGCCAGGACACGCCGCTGCTGCACGTCCTGTCCTGCCCGGTGTTTTCCTTTTCGCCCGCGGACCTCGCGCGCGTGCGGCAGCACGACCCCCGGCCGGAGACCTCCTTCTCCCAGGCGTTCTTCAGCCTCGCGGAAACGGATCCGGCCTGCCGGGGCGTGCTTGACACCCTGGGGAACTGGCGCTTCATGGCGGCTAACATGCCCCTGGAGCAGTTCATCCGCTACCTGCTTCGTCAGTCAGGGCTGTACGCCGCGGCGGGCGCGAAGGAGGACGGCGGCCTCCGCCGGGCAAACCTTCGCCTTCTGGCCGCCGGCGCGGCGCCGATGCCCGAACCGCAGACCCTGGGGGGATTCCTGCGCCGCACCATCACCGCCATGAAGGGGAAAGCGGGCGCGCGCAGCGCTTCCATCGGCATGCAGGAAAACGTGGTGCGCATCATGACGATCCACAAGTCAAAGGGGCTGGAATTCCCCGTCGTGTTCCTGCCGGACCTGGCGGCCTCCTTTTCCCGCAGGCAGAAGGCCTTGCCGCTGTGGATGGATGCCGGGACCGGGCTGGCGATGGAGACGGTCGTGCCGGAGGCGCGCCTGAAACGCGAAGGCTTTGGCGTCAGGGCTATCCGGATCAAAAAGAGTCGTGAGGAGCTCAGCGAGGAGGCGCGGCTGCTATACGTGGGCATGACCAGGGCAAAAGAACGCCTGATCCTGATCGGCGCGCCGGAGAACGCCTCCGCCGCGATGGCAAGATGGGCTCACCCGACCGGGGATTATGCCGCCGGAAGCGCGGCCTGCATGCTGGACTGGGTCTGCACCCCGCTGTATCCGGCTCTGTCAGCAAAGAGGGACGGCCTGTGGGACGCGCCGGGCGGCGGCCGATGGATGCTGTCCCGGCGGATGACGGGATCCCTGCCTGCGGCGGGGAACAGCGCGGCTCCGGCGAACCTTCAGACCTTGGTATCCGCCCCCGGCGGGGACATCGGAAGGCTCTTTGCGTTTCCGGCTTCACGTCCCTCACTGCCGCTGAAAAGCTCCGTCACCGCGCTGGTGACCGGACGGGCAGGCATAGAAACGGAGGATGAGGAGGAGACGCCGGCGCTCAAGCGGCGCGAACTGCAATTCGACAGGCCGCCCATGCCGCTGCCCCGTCTGGCCGGAGGGGAGCAGCTGACCGGGGCGCAGCGGGGCGCCGCGGCGCACAAGGCGCTGTGCGCGCTGGATCCGTCGCGCTTTATCCGTCTGGAGGGCGCGGCGCTGAAGGATGCCCTGGCACAAGCCCTGATGGAGATGCAGGGGCAGGGCCTGCTGAGGGCGGAGGAGGCTGAAGCCCTTGACACCGGGGCCATCGAGGCGTTTTTCTTCAGCGATCTGGCACGGCGCATGGCAGACAGCGCTGAGCGCCATGCCGAATGGCCCTTCACCCTGAAGGCGGAGGGAGGGGTGATCCTGCAGGGAGTGCTGGACGCCTGCTTCCTGGAAGACGGGGCATGGGTGCTGGTGGATTACAAGACTGACTGGGGAGATCCTGACGAGCTGGCCAACCGCTACCGCGACCAGATGCGGTGGTATATGCGCGCGCTGCGCGACATCACCGGCCTGCCGGTGAAGGAGGCCTGGCTGTACCTTCTCAGGCTGGGCCAGGCTGTGCGGATGGAGGAAAATGAGCCGATCCGTCTGCGTACAGGGGGCGGTGAGCCCGGGGATTCATTGTAAACCGGGATCGTGTATGATATGATGTTCCTGCCGGAAGGAGGGCGCAGATGGCGAAAATGAAGGGCATTAAGCCCGTTGCCCAGAACCGCCGCGCCCGCCATGACTACTTCGTGGAAGAGAGCTACGAATGCGGGATGGAGCTCAAGGGCACGGAGGTCAAGTCCATCCGTCAGGGCCGGGTGAACCTGAAGGAGAGTTACGCCCGCGTCCATGGCGGCGAGGTTCTGGTGGAAGGGATGCACATCAGCCCATATGAACAGGGCAGCATCTTCAACACCGACCCGCTCCGGCCCAAGCGCTTGCTGTTGCATAAAAGCGAGATCCGCAAGCTGCAGGGGCAGGTATCCCGGCAGGGGTATACGCTCATCCCGCTGCAGGTCTACCTGAAGGACGGCAGGATGAAGCTGGAGCTTGGCGTCTGCCGGGGCAAGCAGCTGCACGACAAGCGCGACGACCTGGCCGAGCGCGACGCCCAGCGCGACATCCAGCGCGCGATGCGCATGGAAAGGAAGACGGCCGGCTATGACTGAGGCCGGATCGGTTTCAGTCGGGGGACAGAGGGACAAAGGATGCGGCAGGGCGCTTCATCCGTAAAATCATGGGGGTGCACTGGTTTCGACGGGGATCGTCGGGCACATGGAAAGCGAGCCGCGGACCCTGGACCGCGCAACAACGGGGAAAAACAACAACTGACAACAATCAGCAATTAGCTTTCGCAGCCTAACGCTGCGTCGTCGGCCCCAAGCGCTCACGGCTTGAGATCCCCGGCGTCATTGATGTGAGGAACAGGCCCGCCAAAGCTTTGAGGCGAAGCCGGTAATATGAAGCTACCAAGCCAGGCAGCCTGACGGCGGGCGGTCAGGGGCGGGAAATCAAAACCACCGTCTCCGCTCGGAGAAATCCATGGGTCTGAATCTTCGGACAGGGGTTCAATTCCCCTCACCTCCACCAAAAGTATTACCATCAATTGATAAAAAGAGTTTTATCGGTTGGTGGTATTATTTTACCCTGAAATGCCTTGAAACAAGTGGTTTCCGAGGTTTTTCGGAGACCGATTGTTTCATTTTTTTACCGCTATTATTTAGGTTCTTATTCTTTGCCGATTAATGAAGCCAAGTACATGACTTCAAATCGTTTGACATTAGTCGGGAGTGTGCATTTTTCGGGTTAATCGTTGAACAATTGAAGTAATCGTTGGACAATTAGTTTTGAAAGAAATAATATACTCCTCACAAAAAATGTTCGTATCACAATTTAAAGAGATATCATCTCTAGCGAGCATATAAAAGGTACAAAAAGCTGCTAAAAACGCTATATTCATGATATAATAGGTGCATATTGCGGATAGGAGGGGGGGTAATATGAGCCTTTCAAGTGAAATCAAGATAGTACGCCAAAAAGCGTTTTTAACACAAACACAGTTTGCTGCACAGCTTCATGTTTCATTTACAACCGTTAACCGTTGGGAAACCGGGAAGGCCCGGCCCAACCTTTTGGCTATGAAAGAACTTAAGGAATTTTGCGTTGGACAGCAGATCGAATATACCCCAGTTGAAAATGCCTGGATAAGCAGCAAAGTGAAAGAGGATTGAGACTATGGCTAAGAAAACCACTGAAAAAGCAATCAACCTAGACAATATACTGTTCAACTGCCGGGATTACCTGCGTGCGGCACGTAATTCTGGTTCATTCTTTGAAAAGCGTGACATGATGCTCACGCTCGTATTCCTGCGCTTTATCGGTGAGAAATATGAGGACGGCATCGAAAAGCTGCGTCAGATGCTTATTGAGCAAGGCCTTGATCCGGATGATGATAATATCCGAGCAGCCTTCTTTGATGATGCTACTTTCACCGATGGCACTTATAATCTACCTCCGGAGGCGCGCTGGTCCACAATTATCAACACGCCTGCACCGGGTCTCAATGTTGCGCTTGATACAGCATTGCACAGCATTGCAACCAGCTCCAGGCAGTTGAAGGGATGCTTTGTGGAAGGCACTTTCACCACACGGAATCTGGGTGCTAACGATATTAAGAAGATTGTCGATGAGGTTAACAAAATCAGCCATAAAGCCTTCGGTGAAGAAAAAGACCTAATCGGCAGAGTATATGAATACTTCCTCAAAGAGTTTGCTGTCAACGCTACCAAAGAAGAGGGTGAATACTATACGCCGCATGACGTGGTTCAACTGATTGCGACGATGATAGAGCCTTATGACGGCACCTTGTATGATATAATCCTGCAGAGTTTGATACAATTTAATAGTTCTCACAGATTACTGCCTCTTGCAGGGTAAGTTGAGGTCTTGCAGGGTAAGTTTTGAGGTCGCATCTGTCTGGTTTCATGTTTGGAATAATATCGGTCTAAAAACTAGTGCAAAGTAGATAGATTTCTGGTAAAATAAATCGATGATCAAATTGGAAATTTGATAAGAGCAATTGCCTGAGGAAGCTCAGCAAGTTTGGGGCCCGGTTGCAGAAGCCGGATCATGTGATAGAATGACATTTTGTCGGTTCCTGCGGCTATCTTTAGGGAACGCACAAATCTTTAGCACATACTGTTGGAAGAAGGTGGAACTGTGCGATACTTGAAAAGAATACATGCTGTCATCCTCCTTTTGGTCTTAATCGTATTCACTGTGAGCTTTGATATAAGAGCTGCTGCGGGTGAAGAAAGAACGGTCTATTTGAGTGCAACAGAATACGATTACCCGCCATTTTCTGTCACAGACAGCGGCAAAGCGGATGGTTTTTCTGTCGACCTGCTCAAAGCTGTGGCTGAAGAAATGGGCATCACTGTGACCTTTAAGATCGATCAGTGGACAATCTTGAAAGAAGAACTCAAGAACGGGGAGTTGGATATTCTTCCTTTAGTCGGATATACCATAGAGCGTGATGAAGTCTATGATTTCACTGTGCCCTATATTGTGATGCGCGGCAATATCTTCGTACGAAAAGGTGACCAGCGTATTCAGCTGCAGGAGGATTTGTTTGGGAAAGAGATCCTTGTTCTGGATGGTGATAATTCTCAGGAATGGGCATGGTCAGTTGGCTTGGATTCTGAATTGACCGCGACCGCAACATACTTGGAAGCATTTGAGCTTCTGGCTGGCGGGAAATTTGATGCCGTTTTAGCTCAAGGATTGGTCGGCGAAAAACTCATCAGTGACAACGGTTTGAATAATGTCGCACCCGTCTATGTCTATGATGATGGTGGCGTTATAAGACAAAAATTAAACCTGGAAGGATATGAGCAAAAGTTTTGTTTCGCGGTCGCTGAAGGCGATGATCAGCTGCTGTCCATATTGAATGAAGGGTTATCCATAGTGTCTGTGAATGGGACCTATGATGAGTTATATCAAAAATGGTTCCCCTTCTTGCTTGAAAACAAGGGTGTTTCAACAGCTGAAATGATCAGATATGTCAGCTATGTTCTTGTTCCTGCTTTAGTGTTCTTGATCGCTGCTTATTTTGTTGCCACAAAAAGAACAATAAAATTGAGAACCAATGAAATCATGATAGAAAAAGAGCGTTCAGAAAAATATCTGAATGATCTCATTTTTTCCGGAAAAATCTTTGAGACAAGCATTTTGAATGCACCGATTCCGATCATGATTCATGCAGAAGACGGAACGGTTATAAACATCAGCGAAACATGGACAAGTCTTACAGGTTATGGCAAAGAAGATGTCCCGACGATATTTGATTGGACAGAGAAAGCTTATGGGCAGAAAAAAGAAGAAGTTCAGGATTCTATATCAAAAACATACGCACTAAAAGAGACACAGCATGATGGCGAATTCGAAGTAACTACTAAAGACGGCAGAATACTCATCTGGGATTTTTATTCAATGTATATTGGCAATTCACCAGATGGCAGAGCATTAGCTATGAGCACCGCAAATGATGTTACCAAGCGCAATGAAATGGTACAGCATCTGAAAGAAAGTGAAAAGAAATATCGAAGCATTACTGAAAATATGTCAGACGTTGTCTGGCAGATGGACTTAAACCTAAATACGACGTATGTCAGTCCTTCCGTTGAAAAACTTCTTGGAGAATCCATCGAAGAGCATATGAATAGGAAGATGGAAGATAAATTCCCAGCGCAGACGCTGCAAAAAATCCAATCGATTTTTTATGAGGAGTTAGAAAAAGAAAAAGATCCCCAAATTGATAAAAACAGGTCGCGCAAGATCGAAGTTGAACATTATAAAGCAGATGGCACGATTATCTGGCTGGAGTTGAATGTTTCTTTTATCCGTGATGATAATGGCAATGCGATTGGGTTTCAAGGCTCCTCTCGCGACATTATGCAACGTAAACTGGCAGAAATTGCATTGATGGAGAATGAACGCAGAGAATCTGTTCTATTGTCGAATTTGCCGGGACTGGCATATAGATGCAAATATGATCGTCAATGGACTATGCAATTTGTCTCAGAAGGCTGCTATGAATTGACAGGATATTTGCCGGAAAGCTTGGTCAATAACAGGGATTTATCTTTCAAAGATTTGATTGTTCCTGAATACAACGAAGCATTGTGGAACAAATGGGAGCATATTCTTTCAAGAAGACAGCCATTTAGACACGAGTATGAAATTATTGCTTCCAACGGAAAGAGGAAATGGGTTCTGGAGATGGGACAAGGAGTATATAACACTGAAGGCGAAGTTGAAGCTCTGGAGGGAATTATTCTTGATATCTCAGACCGAAAAGAGATGGAGAACCATCTCAGATACATAAATGAGCATGACAAGTGGACAAGTTTGTTTAATCGTGACTATTTGGAAGTGCTTCTGAATGATGACACCAAGAAAAAGGATGGATTAATAAGAGCGGTCATCAGTATCAATTTGAGCACAGTTCAGTTATTGGTCGTAAATTATGGATTTCACTATACACAGAACCTAATAAAGACAGCTGCTGAAACATTGAGTCGGCATTGTTCCGACACCCGCTTACTGTTCCAAACCTATGAAAACCAGTTTGTCTTTTATCTCATTGATTACAAAGACAAAAACGAACTGGTTGAATTTTGCGACATTATCGCAGAAGACTTGGAAGTCTTATTTGCGACCGAGCGAATTGGCGGAGGGATTGGAATTTTTGAAATTGAGCAGGCAGATGATGGAATCGATGTGGACCTGCTTTTAAGAAGGCTTCTGATTGCATCAGAAAGGTCGATTGCTGTTTCGGAGAAAGATTTTGAGGCTTGTTTTTATAACGAGGATCTAGAGGCTGAGATAAGCCGTGAGGGAGACATCAGGAAAGCTCTTGCGGGCATAGCGGTAGAAATAACCAACGATGATCTTTTTTTACAATATCAGCCTGTTATGGATTTGCAGACAAATGCTGTTTGCGGTTTTGAAGCGCTGGCTCGATTGAAAACAGAGAAGCTTGGGCTGGTATCACCTGTTGAATTCATACCGATTGCCGAGAAGACAAAGCTCATTATCCCGATTGGTGAAAAAGTGATTGTCAACGCATTTCATTTCCTGAATAGACTCAAAGCGAGTGGATATGATGAAATCGGCGTTTCAATCAATATTTCTGCCATTCAGCTATTAAAACCTGATTTTGCAAGTAAATTTCTGGACTTGATGATCGAGATGCAGGTTAATCCACGGAATATTGGCATAGAAATTACAGAGTCCGTATTTGTCTCCGATTATGAACACATCAATCACATTATCGAGAAACTGAAGGACGCCGGACTTCACATAGCTATAGATGACTTTGGAACTGGCTATTCCTCCCTGGCCAGGGAGAAAGAGCTGAACGTCGACTGCTTGAAGATTGACAAATATTTCATAGATCAACTTTTGGATGCAGACCTGAGTAAAGCAATAACAGGTGACATAATTTCGATGTCACATAGGCTTGGGCACTGCGCAATTGCTGAAGGAGTTGAGTATGAAAGCCAGCTGCAGTATTTAAGGGAGCACAACTGCGACAGGATACAGGGGTATCTTTTCAGCAAACCACTAAATGAAGAAGACGCGCTCGCGTTTTTAAAAAGTAAAAATAATGATAGTCAGAATTGAGGATGATCGAGACGTGATAGAAAGGAAACCAACACTCTCATTAAGAAGACGCATCCTGCTGATGTTCATTATTTCCTTGTTCATATCAGTGGCTGGTTATGGTGCGTTAATTTTTACAAACTGGGTTTCTTCAGCCAGGAATACAACGGCGCACATAGCTGCTGATATCAATGAAGAAATCTATAATCGTATCGATACCCTAATACAGGGTCCTTATCATACGAATGAAGTCAATCATAAGGTTATAAAGAATAAAATGCTTGACTGGTCTGACGAAAACCAGCGGGATCGATTTTTTGTTGGGGTACTTGAGTCTCACAGCAATAGTACATACAGTTTTAGTTACGGCACTGCAAATGGAGAATACTACGGTGCCCGCAGAAATAAAGACGGTGTCGTTGAAATTATGCGGAATAATGCTGAGACCGGTGGAAACTCCTGGTATTATTCGGTTAATGAGGACTTGACTGCGGGCGATCTTGCTGTTCAGGCAGGCAAATTCGATCCCCGTACCCGAACTTGGTACAAGGCTGCGGTTGAGGCGGGAGGCCCAGTCTTTTCACCTTTGTATAAACACTTTATTATGGATGATCTGACCGTGTCCGCAGCATGGCCGGTATATAATGAAACAGGCAATCTTGATGGCGTGCTTGGGACACATATGCTTCTTTCAGGGATAGGTTCCTTCCTAAAAGAAGCGGTTGAAGAACACAATGGCATAGCGATTATTATCGAAAAGGAGTCGAATTATCTAGTCGCAAACTCAATGGATGCGGAAAACTTTACTATTCTTCAGGATGGTACGCTGGAACGATACACTCTTGATGATATTGATAATACAGACATTCAAAATGCGTTCGAACAATACAAGTTAAGCAGCACTCCGCAAATAATCTATCAAGCGGAAAATGACAGTTTCTTTGTCAATGCCAGTGGTATACATATGAATGGAATCGACTGGCTGGTCATATCGGCAATCCCCCAATCATTTTTCATGACTGATGTCATGAACAGTATACAGTGGGCAGTGGTCATTTCCACGTTATCAATACTGTTGTCGGCTTTGATCTATCATTTGTTCATGAAAAAATACCTTAAGCCGATAAAAAGCCTGTTGAATGTATCTGATGAATTATCTTCCGGCAACCTGTATAAAAGAGTTGACATTATCCGCAATGATGAGATTGGTCAGATATCAAACAGCTTCAATAACCTTGCCGATAAAATGCAGTCGCATATAGAGAATCTTGAGCTTAACGTACAGGAACGAACTCAGGAATTGCATAATGCGAATTCTAATTTGGAGGCGAGTAAATACAAACTTCAGTTGATACTAGACACAGCCGCAGAGGGTATTTACGGTATTGACTTGAATGGCAACTGCACATTCTGCAATAAAAGCTGTATTAGAATACTGGGGTATCGTGATCAGAAAGATTTACTTGGAAAAAATATGCACTGGCAGATTCATCATACCCGCAGAGATGGTTCCCCCTTTCCTATTGATGACTGCAGCATATTCAAAGCATTTATCAAAGAGCAAGGCTCTCATGTTGAAGATGAAGTGTTTTGGCGCGCTGACGGCATATCTTTTGATGCGGAATATTACTCTTATCCCCAGATAGAGAAAGGTGAAATAACCGGCGCTGTCATTACTTTCATGGATATAAGTGAGCGAAAGCAGAAAGAAGCAAGAATTCAGTATCTGAACTGTTACGATATCTTGACTGGACTGCACAACAGGAGATGCTTTGAGGATCATCGCGATAAAATCGATACTGCGGAGAACCTTCCTCTATCTGTTGTTTTTGCGGATGTCAATGGCTTGAAGATGACCAATGATATATTTGGACACAAAGCAGGCGACAAACTAATCAAGAAGTCATCTGAAATACTGAAACATGTCTGTAGGCAAAATGACGTAGTCGCGCGTATCGGCGGAGATGAATTCATCATACTTCTACCCAACACAACCAGAGAAAATGCGGAGAAAATTCTTGCCAGGATAAAATCAGGGTTTTCCGACGCCCATGTTGAGGCCATCAAGTGCAGTATTGCGCTTGGCCTTGATACAAAACAAAGCCCGGATCAAACCTTGGATGGGATCATAGCAAACGCAGAAAATGCGATGTACAAGGACAAGACGATGAATCGCAAGTCTATAAATAAGGACCTTATTGATACGATTATCGGGACGCTGCACACAAGAAGTCCCAGGGAGAAAAAGCATTCGATTGCCGTAAGCGAGCTGTGTTCCGATTTAGGACATGTTATCAACATCCCTGAGAACGAAATTGAGAAATTGAAGCGAGCAGCTTATCTCCATGATATTGGGAAAATTATACTGGATGACAGAATACTTTCAAAGGATGCCTTATCAGACGAAGACATTGAGAAGATGCAGCAGCATTCAGCAGTGGGGTATCGAATCTTAAGCCTCTTCGATGATACGCTGGATTTGGCGGAGTACGTTTATGGCCATCATGAAAGATGGGATGGCACTGGATATCCGCTAGGCTTGAAAGAAGAACAAATCCCGCTGCTGTCTCGAATTATCTCAGTTGTGGGAACTTACGACCACGTGATGAACAGGGGCGAGCTCTCCCTGGATGAAAGAAGAATTTCAGCTCTTGATGCTATCAAGAATGGTGCGGGTACGCAGTTTGACCCGCATATCGCCAGGAGTTTCGTTCATATGATTGAAAACAAGATGGTCAAAGAATGACCCTGCCAATAGTCGGAGTATTGAGTTTTTCGATCGTGATGTTAAGGGCTATAACCTGTTGACTATACTTCACCGACGGAGGCAATTGCAATATAGCTCTGTTTAAGGGCGGGGCTGATTGCGTCTTCAATTACTCGTCCGACACAAGGGATTACGGCTGGGAGTATCCCGACTAGGATACCGTAATACGGATGTTCAATGGCGTCTTCGATATCCAGGGCAATGATTTTCCGAAAAGCTTATTACCCATTTTGAGCAAATAGTCTGGGAACGTTTCGGCGTGAGCATCGACTAGCTTTATGCGCTGCCAGTGGGAGAGTAGAAGACCTCCGCTCAACAAAAGGGTGTGAGGATTCCTTCAGCCTTGCGATTTTATCTCCGTCCCATCCTTGAACCTGATCCGAACATCATCCTTACTGTAGACCGTCATGTGATCCGCGAGACTGTACCAGAGCGCGGGTTGGAATTCGCTTACGCTGTCCAGCCGCTTAACCTCATCAAGGAATGCTTCAATCGTTGCCTGGCGCGTCTGTTTGTCGCTGATAGTCCCGTTAACTTCTTCCAGCCGGGCCTTCGCTTTATCGTAGCGCTCGGTCAAGCTGGTGTAGTATTTGTTGTACTCTGCTTGATCTAAGGCAACGCGGGCGTTTTCGTACATGGACTGATGCATGAGCTCGGAAACCACCAGAAGTTCATTTTGTAACTCGTTCCCTTCCGCGGTCATCGAACTCAAATTTAAAGCGGCGTCCTTCGCCTGCTCAAAGGCAGCGATTATCTCATCCTTGTCAGCGAGCAGTTTTCGCAAAGCCGAAAGATAGTATCCCTGGATCTCCTCATCGGTCAGGTGTGGCGTCATGCAGATCTCATCATTTGCGAACTTGTGATTACAACGCCAGATGGTGCGGCGGTACTTGCTGGTGGAGTGCCAGACCTTGGAACCGTACCAGTTGCCGCACTGGCCGCACTGTATCCTACCAGAGAAAAGGTGAACCCCGCTATGACTGCCTCGGCTCTTGCCACGCCGCTCCAACTCCCGCTGCACCATCTCAAAAACATCTGGCGCAATGATGGCCTGATGGTTGTTCTTTACATAGTATTGCGGGATCTCGCCCTCATTGAATTTCTTCTTCTTGGTGAGGAAGTCCACTGTATAGCTCTTCTGAAGGAGCGCGTCACCCCTGTACTTCTCGTTTGATAGAATGCTGCGCACCGAGCCGGCGTTCCAGCGGTCCTTCCCGCCCGGAGTGCGCACATTGTCAGCAGTCAGCCTGGAGGCGATGCCGAAGGGTGTCATGCCTTTGAGAAACATGCTGTAGATACGCCTGACCGTAGCAGCCTGCTCTGGATTGATAACCAGGTTGCCATCCTCGCCGCGGTCATAGCCGAGGAACCGATTGAAGGGCACAGTGACCTTGCCGTCCGCGAAGCGCTTTCTCTGGCCCCAGGTGCAGTTCTCGGAGATTGAGCGGCTTTCCTCTTGCGCCAGGGAAGACATGATGGTGATAAGCAGTTCGCCTTTGCTGTCGAGTGTCCATATGTTCTCCTTCTCGAAGTAGATTTCCACACCTTTATCTTTGAGTTGCCGGACAGTGGTCAGGCTGTCCACCGTGTTTCTGGCAAAGCGGCTGACGGACTTGGTGACGATCAGGTCAATCCGTCCGTCAAGCGCGTCCGATATCATGCGCTTGAATCCCTCGCGATGTTTGGTGTTTGTGCCGGTGATCCCTTCATCGGTATACACCTCGACAAATTCCCAATCGTCGCGGCTGTTGATGTAGGACGTATAGTAATCGACCTGTGCCTCGTAGCTGGAGAATTGCTCGTCGCTGTCCGTTGTAACGCGAGCATAGCCGGCTGTACGGCGTTTTCTGTGTTCGTTGATTGGCGCCGCTGTGAAGCGGCTAATTGTTGCCGGTATGGTGGTTACGGATTTGGCCATTTTCGCTCACTCCTGATTTTTTTCATCCTTTCGCTCGCT
>CAUJDI010000032.1 GCA_963169565.1 Bacillota bacterium
GCCGCGTATTCCAGCACGGCCGGGACCTGAAGGGGGCGCTGCCAGATGTCCGCGAGGATCTGCAGCCAGGAAAGGCTTCTCGCGCCGCCGCCAATGACGGAAAACCGGTCGATCCGGATCCCTCCGGCCAGGCTGTCAAGGATGATCTTCATATTCAATCCCACGCCCTCCAACACCGACCTGAGCATGTCCTCCCGGGTGTGGCGGATGGTCAGCCCGATGAAGCAGCCGGTGGCGTCCGGGTTCCACCAGGGGCTGCGCTCTCCTAGCAGGTAGGGCAGGAAAATCAAGCCCCTACTGCCGGCGGGTACGCCGGTGACGATGTCCGGAAGGAGGGAAAAGAACTGATCCTCTTTCCAGTCCGCGTACAGCGTGTCCGCCGCCCATTTCATGGAGAGGCCTGCCGCCTGGACCGAACCAAGGGGCATATAATGCCGCCCGTCAAGGTAGATGAGGTTGAAGGTGCGCATCTCCGGATCTAGATAGAGGTTTTCGCTCAGCGCCGCGACCCAGGCGGAGGTGCCCATGGCGCAGTAGGCCTCACCGGCTTGGCTGACGCCCGCGCCTGCCGTCGCGCACGCGCCGTCCCCTCCGCCCGCCACGACAGGCGTGCCTTCCGTCAGCCCGCATTCCTGGGAAGCCTGCCGGGTGACTTTTCCAACGATGGCGGTTGAGAGGCGCAGCTCCGGCATCCTGTCCATGCCGATGCCCGCGGCGTCCAGCATCTCCTCCGACCAGGAAAGCCGCTTCATGTCAAGGCAGCCCAGGTGCGATGCGTCGGAATAATCGCTGCCCATGACCCCGGTGAGCCGGAGAGCCAGGAAGTCCTTGGGCTGAAGGAACTTCGCGGTCTTCTGATACAGTTCCGCTTCACGTTCCATGAACCAGGCCATTTTCGCGACGGCGTGCGACGCGCTCAACCGCTGGCCGGTCAGCTGATAGATATGCTCCAACCCAAGAACCGCGATGATCTTCTCAGCCTGCTTCCCGGCGCGCTGGTCGGCCCAGATCATGGCTTTCCTGAGCGGATTGCCCTGCGCGTCGATGGGAAGGCAGCTGTTCATCTGTCCGGAGAAAGAAACCGCCAGGATATCGGAACCCTGAACCCCGGACTTGTTCAGCAGTTCCTGCGTGGCTTTGCAAAAAGCCGCCCACCAGTCCATCGGATCCTGCTCGGCAGCCTTTTCAAAGGGATACCCGACAGGGTAGGGAGCCGTCGTTTCGGCGATGACCCTGCCGCTGGTATCAAACAGCACGGCCTTGTCGCCGCTTGTGCCCAGGTCATGGGCAAGGAGGTATTCCATCTGAACTCCTGACAAAAAGATTGGGGAAAGCTAAACCTCAGGCTCCCTTGATCCTAAAGGGGTCATAGGGGCTGGTCGGCGGAGGCTCCCTGTCCTTACGTTTCTTTGCTGCACGGCGATTTATTGAAAAGAAGGAAGTGATCAGGCAGCCAAGCCCGATGAGGAGGAAGGGCAGCAGCTTGAGCTTCTGCAGCAGGTTCGCACTGGCAAGCGGCGTCCTTCCCAGGACGAACAGGCTGAAGAGCACGCATATCGGGACTGCCAGCAGCAGCGCGATGGGATGCCTGCGTATGAGCAGGGCATATAGACCCAGCAGGATACAGAGCAGCAGGAACAGAAGAGTGAGGAATTCCGGGCCGCTGTTCTTCATCATGATCGAGATCGCCTTGCTGATGGGGTACTGGGCGTCTGCCGAGATCTCAAAAATCGTCACGATCAGCCCGTACATCGCGTTGAACATCACGATGAACTCATACAGGGCCCACCCCATCAGCGACAGGGCGCCCCAGAACACCATGCGGCGCCCGGCGTTTTCAAGAAGCTTCAATCAGCAGCCTCCTTTGCTTTCCGACATGGAGTGTAGTAAAATGCCTGCCTGATGTCAATCGCCGCTCTGTGCTGCGGGGTCGGTTTCCTTGACGCGTTTTCCCGCGTTTGATAGGATGGATCAGGCATATAAAAGGGGGTGAGGGTTATCCTGAAAATCAGCTTCGCCCTCCTGCTTGTGATCAGCGCCCTCTTTTCCGCATATCCTGCGATATCCGGGACGCCGAACACAGGCCCTGAGCTGCGCGCCCTTCTGATTGCCTGTGATGATTTTGTTTCCCAGCCGGACACAACGCCGTCCTCCTTCAACAACGTCATCGCGCTGCGCCGCGCGCTGCTGCGGGATAAACGCGGTTACCAGCGCATCAGGGTCAGCGTGAACCAGGCGCTTGACGGCGAAGGCTTTTCCGCGCTGGCGGCACAGGCCTTTGATGGCGCATCTGAAGGGGACGTCAGCCTTGTATACCTGAGCACCCACGGGATAAAAAGCGGAGAGGATGGAGAAGGGTTTACCGCGCTGATGAGCGACGGGGCGAGGGAGACCTATCTGTCAAGCAGTGATCTCCATGCCGGGCTTGATCCCATTCCGGGGAAGAAGATCCTCATCCTTGACGCCTGCTTCAGCGGAGCCGCCATCAACAAGGGCATGGACGAACCGCGGATATTCTCTCTGTTCACCGGGCCGGATTTCAAGGTGCTGACCAGCGCCGGGGGAATGGAGCCCAGTTTCCTTTGGACCGACGGGCTGGGCACGGTGCGCGGCGGAAGCTATTTTGCCCAGGCGTTGGTGGATGGGCTGAGCGCATCCGGAAGGTTCGCGGCCGATGAGAATCAGGACGGCAGGGTGACCCTGAGGGAGCTGCACGCCCATCAGCTGCGCGCATACGGCGCTTCCACCCCCTATGCTTATCCGGAGATGGATGACTTTCCGGTTTTTGAATATGACGCCTCAACGGCATCGGGCCAGATCCGCCCCGTAGGCGGGCTGATGCTGACTTCCAGTGTCATCCAGCGCGATGACGAGCAGATCTCCTTTGAGTATACCTTATACGAGCCGGTGCGTCTTGCGTATCAGCTGATCTATGAACAGGGGGGCATCTGGCGCTTTCAGGCGCCACAGAGCATCATGGAGGACGGCGTGCTTCCCCCTGGAAGAAGGCATGCGTCCCTGGCCTTGCAGCCGGGGTTGGACGGACTCTCCGGCTATCTGCTGCTGATGGTCGTTACGGTCAATGAGGACAGGGCTGACCCTCAGGCGCTTTTGCTGCTGAGCGTCCGGACAGGGGAAGCGGAGCTGAAGCTGGATCTTCAGGGCGCGTCCTGCTTTGACCCCTTCCTTGGGGAGGAGGCGGCCTTCATCCTCAGGCATAACGGGGCGGTCGTGATCAGCGCGAGGATCCTGGACGAGGAGGGTCAGACCGTCGCAAGGCTGATGCAGGAAACAGGCAGCCGTCCCCTGCACCTGAAAGAGGAGGGGACGGCCATCTACTGGAACGGGAAGACCGATTCCGGACAGAGCGCGCCGCCGGGGCTGTACAGGCTTGAGGCGGCTGTCCAAGCCGGCAGTCAGCGCGCTGAACTGAAAAGTTTGCCTATACTGCTGAAAACGCCGGACTGAGCGGAGCAAAAGCGGCGCTCACCATTCAATTCCTTCCCGCGCCTTCTGCCCCTGATCGAAGGGATGCTTCACCGCTTCGATCCTGCTGATATAATCGGCGCGTTCCAACAGCGCTTCCGGCGCATTTCGGCCTGTGACCACTGCGTCGCCGTACAGCAGCGCCGTGTCGGTCAAACGGAACGCATCCTCAAGCGTCAGCAGGCGCGTAGCCAGCGCGACGCACAGTTCGTCCAGGATGGTCAGCTCGGGACGCAGCGCATGGATGACGTTCAGCAGGCTGTCCGCGGCCTCCCTGTGCGCCTGACGCGCCTGTTCCAGCTGGGGAGGGGTCATGCGCCAGATAAAACCCTGCATGCGCGCGCCTTCATAAATATGCGCGTTCTCAAACCGGCCCAGGGAGTTCAGCTCGCCGGAGGTGCCATCCTTCATGAACTGCGCGATCAGCACGGGCTTACCGTGCCCAAGCATGCGAAGCGCCAGGCCCATGGCCGCGGTGGTCTTCCCCTTCCCGTCACCGGTATAGACGTGCAGCAGGTGGTCGTTCATGTCTGCCTCCTCCTGATGGATGAGTCATTCAGTATCATTGAGAGCTGGTGCGGTAATGGGCCGGGAGATCCGGATCAGTCTTCCAGCGGAGTGTCATCAGCCGTCTTTTCCCAGGAGACGATCTGCCGCTCGAAGGACCGAAGCGAGATCCTGTCCCCGGCTTTCCATTCCGGCTTTGGCAGGTTGGCGTCCCAGTAATACTGCCGCTTGTCCAGCTCTTCCTTCACACTGTCGACCCGCATGGTGACCGGAATAAAGCGGACTCCTTCGCGTACAACCATGTTCTCCCCGAAGGAAGCGAACTCGGCCACGCTCCGGGTGGTGTGCCCGGTGAGGGCACTGCGCAGAAAAGCCCTGTATCTTGACACGGGCAGGATGGTCAGGCTCAGGGAGAAGAGGATCATGACGCAGAGGATCGCGAACAGCAGGCTGCTCAGCCATTCGATCCGCTTCGTTAAACTTACGATCACCCCAGCCAGCAGCAGGGCTTCGGGCATGAGCCATGACAGCACACGCCGTTTCAGTTGGTTGCTCAGGTCAAGGACGTCCGTTTCCGTATACATGATAACCCTCCGTCCGCCCAATCATACCCCAGCGGATGCGGCTTGTAAACGCTCTGCGCGCACTTGAATTCATGGTGTGCATTTTTGGTTTTCCTGATATAATCCAGTTTGGACCTTGAGGCAGGAGGAAAGAATGGAAACGGTCATCAGGACCCAGAACCTCACAAAATCCTATCACCGCGCCCGGGGCATCGTCGACCTGAGCATCACGGTCAAAAAAGGGGACATCTACGGATTTATCGGCTCAAACGGCGCCGGAAAGTCCACCACCATCAGGATCCTGCTCGGCCTGATCAAGAGCAGCAGCGGCAAGGCCGAAGTGTTCGGGGAGGACATTAGGCGGCGCCGGCGTGAGATCCTTTCAGGCATCGGCTATATCCCCTCCGAAGCCTCTTATTACCCCAGCATGCGCGTCATCGACGCCATCCAGATGTCCGCAAATCTGCGCAGGATGGACTGCGCACGGGAAGCCAGGCGGCTCTGCGGGATCCTGGAACTGGAGACGGGGCGGAAGGTGGAGGAACTTTCCTTTGGCAACCGGAAGAAGCTGGGGATCGTCCTTGCGCTGCAGCACAGGCCGGATCTTCTGATCCTGGATGAGGCGACCGGCGGGCTGGATCCGCTGATGCAGAAGGCATTCTGGGACCTGATGGCACAGCGCCACGATCAGGGCGCCACGATCTTCTTCTCAAGCCACGTGCTCAGCGAGATCCAGCAGCACTGCACCCGCGCCGCCATCATCCGCGAGGGGCGGCTGGTCGTGGAGGACAGCGTGGATTCGCTTTCCCGTTCAGCCGCCAAAAGGATCACGCTTCGTGGCTGTACCCAACTGCCGGAAGGGTTTTCCGGCGCTTTCGACGTGACCCGGCTGGACGGCAGCGTCAGCTTTCTTTTCCGCGGCGAATACAAAAAGCTGCTCTCAGACCTGCAGGCGGTCGTTTTTGATGACCTGAGCATCACGGAGCCCGACATGGAGGAGATCTTCATGCACTTTTATGAGAAGGAAGGGATCAAGGCATGACAGTACTGCGTTATGAAACCAGGCGCGGCCTGAGATCCGCCGTCATATGGGCCTTATCCCTCTCCGCCTTCACCCTTGCCGCCATGCTGCTCTATCCGCAAGTTTCCCATTATTCCAACATATTCAACAATGTGATCGCGCGCCTTGGCATCCTCAGCGAGATCTTCAGCCTGAACGACATGGACGTGTTTGAGTTCATGAACTATTACGGTCTGGAAGTCGGGAATTTTATCGGCCTGGGGGGCGGAATGTTTGCCGCGGTCACGGGGATCACCATCGTCGCGAGGGAGGAAGGCCGGCATACGGCTGAATTCCTGTTTCCCCATCCGATCGGACGGCTGAGCATCCTGACGCAGAAGTTCGTATCCCTGATCATTCAGATCGCGGTTTTGAACCTGGTCTGCATCCTGGCATCCAGGCTGGGTGCGGGGATGATCGGTGAGTCCTTTCCTGGCAGGGTGTTTACAGATTTTCACCTTTCCCTGTTCCTGATGAACCTGCAGGTCGCGGTGATCTGCTTCGGCATCTCCTGCCTCAAAAAACGAGACAGCGCCGTGCCTGGCCTCGGCATCGTTCTGGTCTTCTATTTCCTCAACCTCTTCATCAACGTCAACCGCGAGGCGGCGACACTGAAGAATTTTACGCCCTATTATTATACGGACATCGCGCGCATCACCAAGGCTTCAGGGCCCTTATGGCCCGCCATCGGCATCGGCTTTGCCGCGGCGGGGGTCATCCTTTTGATCGGCGTGATCCGGTTTGTGAAAAAGGACCTGGCGATTTAGGAGAGGCGATATGGCGAAGTATGAAAAGGAACTGAGCGGAGATTTCGATGATTTCCTGGGGTACATCCATCAGGGGATCATCGGCGGGTCCATGTCCGCGTCCTTCGAAGACGGCAGCGACTGGCAGGACGGGGAAGTCAGGGTCAGCATGCGCGTCTATGAGCGCTAGAGCATGATCGGGAGCAACAGGGTCAGCCTTTCCGTGACGCTGGTCGGCCGCGGGGATAGCCTTTTCCTCAGCGCCATCACCTCGGGCGGCTCTCAGGCCGTTTTCTTTAAAATCAACACCCTGGGCGAGCAGAGCTTCCTTGGGAAACTCCAGAGCCTGGCGGAAAGCTATACCGGTTGAATCGTTTCCATGTATCACCCCCCGGCACTCTCCTGTCTCAGGGGCGTTTCTTGATGACAAAGGTTTCTGGGAAGGCCGTCTGACTGTCCAGATCGATCGCCTCCATGATCCGCGCCTTATCCGCGCCTTCGGCCGGGACCGGCCTGAAATCGTTCGCAGGGCGGCTGCCGCTGGTGAGGACGGGCAGCAGCCGGACCCGGGTCAAGGCCAGGACCCCCTGTGCGAAATCCAGCGTCACCTGAACCAGCAGGCCGTCAAACACCCTCAGGTCCAGGTTGCCGCCGAACACCAGGTTGCCCAGGGAGTAAAAGATCAGGCCGCCCTGATATTCCTCAATGCCCTGGACTATGTGCGGATGATGCCCGATGACCAGGTCTGCGCCGGCATCGACCGCCGCCCGCGCGATCTCTTCCTGCAGCGCATTGTGGCGGGGTTCGTATTCATTGCCGAAGTGGCAGGTATAGACGATAAAGTCGCAGCCGGCTTTTTTCAGTTGCGCGATCTCTTCGGTGACCCGCTCAGGCCCCTGATGCCAGATGGTCTCGCGTATGCCCGCGAAACCGACACGGATCCCGCTTTTCTCATAAACAAACAGGCTGCCATATCCGGCGAAGGCGATCCCGGTATCCCTGAGCGCACTGCGCGTGCTTTTTTTTCCGTCCTGACCGTAATCCGGGAAATGATTGTTGGCCAGGTTGACCAGCTCAATGCCGCCGGCCTTCAGGATCTCAGCAAAACCGGACGGACCCCTGAAATTATGCTGGCGGTCCATCCTGCCGTCACCGTCGTCCTTGAGCACGTTCTCCAGATTGACCATGCTCAGGTCATCCCCTGAAAAAACGTCCGATAAACCGGAAAATGGCCAGGAATACCCGTTCGTTTCAACCGCCGTGTGAAAGGACCCCGGCAGCGCCCTGTTCTTTTCCTCGCTGCCCAGGACGCAGTCCCCGCCGAAGGTCATCACGATCTGAACATCCCCTGGCGTTTCCGCTTCTGTCAGGGGTTCCGCCTTATGCGGGATCATCGGCTCATCCCGGATCTCTTCCTGTTTTTCGGGCAGCACCAGCACCTTGGTATTGCGTGGCAGGGTAGCGTACAGCCACCAGGCGTTCAGGCCCTGATCGCTGAGCCTGTTGTCGACACGGACGCAGCCGTGGGATGCCTTTGCGCCCAGGGCCTGTTGCTGTTCGCTGAAGTTAGGCTTTCCCGCGTTCAGCCTGTGCCCTGTTTCATGGATCAGGTTCCCCCCGTCAATGCGGATGGCGGAGCGATAGCGGAAGCCTTCGCTTGAAAAGCCTGCGATCCTGTCCTCTGTCAGGAAAGCGCCGGCAAGCGTATCAAAGGAACTGTCGCCGGGGGGCACGTAAAGGCCCGTGCTGACGGGCAGTTCCCCTTTCAGCTTTCCCCGCTCATACACCGACAGCATCTGGCGGCCCTTGTCGATCAGCAGGCCGTAGCGTGTGTCCGGAAGAACGGTCTTCAGCTTTGCTGTCGGTACATACCCTGTGACGAACACTCCGTCGCCGTGGCGCGCCGCGCGGACCCTGGTGAATCCATCGGTGTTCACTTCAAGCACTTCCAGCGCGGCCGTCTGTCCGTGCACGACGCCCAGGGAGGCGGAGTTTTCGCTGGGCTGGATGTAGATCTTCTGATGCTGCAGCGAGCCGACGTCCGCCACGGTGACTGGTGCGATGACAGTGGTCCACACACTGGCTTCGTCAAGGCTTTCCGGAAGAAATGCGCCTTTTTCTGTAGGGAGCAGTGGAAGCGCTGCCACAGGCTCCTCCGTGAGTGTAAAGCGCCGCTCCAGCGCTTTCTGCGGTGAATTTTCGATTTCCAGCGTCAGGAGGTAATCCCCCGCCGGAAGCGGCTGGCCCGAAACGCATTTATCCCATTGGAAACGATGGGGAAGGGTGTCTCCGCGGTCAATGGACCAGGTTTTCAGTGTCCGCTGCGGGTTCTCCGCCGCATAGACTGCGGCCTTCAGCCGTCCGGGCCGCGTCAGTTGATAATCGACCAGCAAATCTTCGCCCGCATCGTTTGGCATCATCTCGACAGCCAGAATGGCGAAGCTCAAGGCCGCGGCAGGCTCCAGAATGTTCACTGCTGCCTCGCCTGTCAATGCCTGACTTTCATGATGCAAGGCGGCCGTCAGGACCGCCTTTCCCCGGGGCAGGGGCTGTCCCGCGGCGTCAAGCCCCTCAAAGGGCAGGGTCAGGATCCCCGTGTGGACCTCCATTTCAGGGTATAGGGCGATGGACTCCCCGTTGACGACTGCGTTCAGACGCAGGTTCCCCTCATCCGGTATGTGAATGGACAGTCCCGTCATTTCATATGGACGGATCTTCTCAGCGGCTGTGATGAGGAGGCCGGACTTCTCCGACGAAGCTGTCAGGCCGGTAAAGCCATTGAACATCAGCAGGATAAAAAGGATCCCGGCGCATGTCCGTTTTCTTCCGCTTGCTTTCATCCTCTGTGTCCCGCCGCTCCTACTTTCTCTGACAATCCTATTCAATATCCTATGGCCCTGACGTCCGGATGTCAAATCAGACGACGTTCCTGCATCCAGATGCTGTCCTTTCCCAGGCTTTGTGTAACGATATCAAAAAAACCGCCCGGTCACCCGGGCGATTCTGCTCATACTAAAGGGAGGGGCTTATCTGCGCATCGCGGAAAAGCACTCGCTGCAGTAGATGGGGCGGTCGTTCTTGGGAAGGAAGGGTACTTGAGTCTGCGCCCCGCACTGTGCGCACACTGCGCTGTGCATTTCGCGCGGCCCGTTGGAGGCGGGCCTGCTGGCTTTCCGGTTCTGACGGCAGTCCCTGCAGCGGGTGGGCTCGTTCTGGAAGCCTTTTTCCGCGTAGAATTCCTGCTCGCCTGCGGTGAATGTGAATTCCGACCCGCAATCCCGGCAAACCATGGTCTTGTCCTGGTACATGTGTTTGGAAACCCCCCTGACCTAATATAGGTTGAACCACGCTGACCTGGTCTTTGCCCCCACACCCGCCGGCCGGAGCCTTGCTGTTCGCCTACGCGCCTTACGCCGCTCTCTCAGGCTTTCGCCTGGCCGGGCTGACATCTAGATCGCACCATGCTCACAGACATTTTGCCTGCTTACGTGGGCCGCTTCGCCTGCGACTGGCATCGGCTTTCAACCACAAACCGCGGATCAACCATCACCATTATAGTACCGGTTTTTCAATTGCGCAAGCTAATATTCATTGTTTGCCATAATCTCCCGTGATAAAATCAGCAAAGGGGGATAAGAATGCCGTACCATGGACTCCACACGGACTGCGACCTGAGGGATCTGAGCTGGTTTCCTGACGCCAACCGCGGGCTGCTCAGCCGGGACGGCGCGCGCTTTGCCCTTGAACTGGCTCAGTTTTCCTATGATTATAGGACGGCTCCCTGGCTTTCTGCCGGGTGGACGGACATCTCCATCCAGGTGGACAGCCACCTGCTCTCCGGCGTACGCAGCATGGGGGAGGACCGCGACTGGCGTCAGCATATCCTCAACATGCTGGTGCCCCGGCTCGCGCGCGGCCTGACGGTCATCGCCAACCCCGTCACCGAGGTGCGCGGCGCCCTGCGCGGGCAGGTTGATCATCCGACCGGCAAGGCGGTCACAATGGTCCTCCCGGGGGGTAACGGCATTTGCTTTGTCGCCATCGGTTTCATGGGTACGGGCAGGCGCCCGCAGGATTGGGCGGGCAACATGCGCTTGGGCCATCCGGATGGCTTTCACGAAGGCTTTGAGACCATTGCCCGGCAGTATGAGCAGAATGCAGGGAACATCCATTTTCCCGCGGCCGCCCGCGTGCTGGGCTTTGAAAAACTGACCCTCGCGGACGTCCTGGAGAGATGCAAAAAGCCGGGCAGCCCCTTCCGCTTCGTCCTGGCCGGCCACAGCCAGGGCGCGGCCGTTATGCAGATATGGACCCACCGCCGCCTGATGGAAGGTGTTCTGAGGGAGAACATCGCCGGATTCGGCTACGCCTCGCCCATGGCGGCCGTCAATATGACGGAGGAGGAGCGCCGCTGTCCGCTGACCCATTTCCTTTATTCCGAGGACGTATTCACCCGCATGGGCCTTCGGGAACACCTGGGGCGCTGCTTTCTGCTGCCAGCGGATAAAGGGGTCCGCGCCAGGTGTTACGGGGATGATATGAACGATCCTCTGTTCCATATCGTGCTGGGGCTGCTGAACCGTCAGCGAGACACCGCCCAGGCGTTGATTCTCTGTACGGGTTATCTGGAAGCGCTTTCCCAGAGGCCTTACAAGGTCATCGCTTCCTCGCTCTCCGCCTTTTTTGAAAGCGCGCTGATGGAGCTCCCCGCCATTGCCGAGGATTGGATCGCCCGGTTGATGCGTTTGATCCGGCGCAGCTTCAGGCGGTATTATTTTAACGCGGTCGGACAGGAGATGCCCGATGAAATGGTGCGGGATGTTTTTCACGAAATGGACGCGCTGATGGGAGAGTACGGCGCCGTCCGGCTCTCGCGTATGCTGGTGCGCTCGCTTTACCTGACCCATTCCCTTGTCAGCCCCGATCCCGACGGCATCAGGCCGGCCCCTTACCTCTACCTGGTCAATCATGCTTTCAGGGACATTCTGCCGATGGAACAGCCCGGGGATATCGCCGTTCAGGCCGATGGTTCGGCTTGACAGCCCGGCACTGCTGGGCTATAATCCACTTCGCTGCCGCGCGGTCGTGGCGGAACTGGCATACGCGCACGTTTGAGGGGCGTGTGGTGAAAACCGTACGAGTTCAAGTCTCGTCGACCGCACCAGAGAGAAAGCCTTGATTTTGTTTGGAAATCAAGGCATCTTTTTGCCCTAATAGCAGCATTACCTATAATTTACCTATATCAGGGTTTACGACTTCCTCAACGACCTGATGGAATCCTCCGCCTATGAGCCGGATTGACGGCGCAGTTCAACCATCATGTGACCGTTTGCGTACAGCGTGAATTCAGCGGTGAGTAACCCATCCAGGAGCGACCGTTCCGGTCAGACTGTCTGTCTATGACATATTTCCGTATACCATCTACCTGGATAATGATACCGCTGTGAATAGAAAGACAGGCTTTCCAGGCATCAATCAGCTTTCTGTGCTCATCATATCAGCCGCCTGCTGATGCTGAAGCGGAAAGGGCGTAAAAAAGGCGCCGCTCATCACTCGGCTCAGGGCCTCTGTTTGCTTGGGCGGAGGGTGACCTGCGGCGGATATTTTCCGGTACTGCGTCTTTTTCGGACCGGAGGCTGAGGCTTCATCGCCCCGCAGTGTTTTATTAAAGAAGAAGCCCGATTATATGGAAAAGCCGTTGTTTCCTGAAAGGCGTGATCGGAAAAATGTACGCCGTGATTCTCGAAAGCGGTGTCTTCGGATATCAGCCTGTTCTTTTCAGGGAATCTGGCTCAGCTTGAGCAGCCGCTCCGCATTCAAATGGTATACTTTTTCCAATACGTCGTCCGGCAGCCCGATCCCGTAAATCTTCCACCTGCCCATCGATCCCGCCTCCTCTTCCGGCCCATAGTCGAAATATTCGTCAAAGGTTTCCAGAAAGCGGAAATAGTAGGGGTAAAGGTCCTCAGGGGCCTGCCCGGCGATGTAGTCCGTACCGAAAAGGATGCGGTCCGGGTGATCGATGAAGAATTTCCTGGCCGTGTAGGGCTGGCGGCCCAGCTCGTTGATCCGCGCTGCGATGTCAACGTACATGTTGGGATACCTGTCCATCAGCCCGCTCACAAACCCAAGGTCTTCTGAGCAGGAGCCCGTATGTGCAATGATGAACGTCGTGCCCGGATGGCGCTTCAGGACTGCCTCCTGCATCCGCATGTGTTCCTCAAAGGAAAAGAACTCCTCCCCATAAAACAGCCACTCCGGATTCCCGGCCAGGCATTCATAATATTCGTTCCGCGCGTCAAAGGGCGTGAAAAAGGCGACCGGGTCGGCGATATGGATCAGCACGATCAGGCCATTTTCCCCGGCGGCGGAAAAGATGCAGGCCAGCCTTTCGTCATCCAGGCGGATGTGCCTGCCCCGGATGTCCTTTTGGTACAGGGTGATGTCTTTCCAGAGTTTGATCCCCTTGTACCCCGCCAGGCGGTAAGTTTCCATTGTCCGGCGGACGCTGTCTTCAAAACCGGGCAGCTCAAAACCGGAGAGATCGGCAGAGGGGAAAGTGTATACCGTGCCCTCCTGCCCGGCCAGCTTCCTTTCCAGGCGCTCCAGCTCGCTTCCCCAAACTAGCTCAAGGTTGCACAGCCTCTGAACACCGTGCCTTCGCAGCCCTTCCAGCACCTTGCCCGTGTCATATTTCGAATCGTAATCCCTGCCGATGACCAGGGGGCCGAAGTGCGTGTGGATGTCAAGCACCGGGAATTTCGCCCGGTCGACCGGATGGGAAACGGTCCTCAGGCGCGTGACCGGCCTGTACTGGGAAAGCGGGATGCTCATCCTGCGCTCCTTCCTTACTTCATGCCCGTAATGGAGATGCCCTTGATGAACTGCTTCTGGAACAACAGAAAGACCAAGATGACCGGCAGCATGACCAAGGTTGCGGCCGACATGGTGGCGCCCAGGTCCATGGAATGGTTGGTATTGAAAATGGTCAGGGCTAGCGGCAGCGTCATACGATCGACTTCGCTGAGCATGATCAGGGGTCCGAGGTAATCATTCCAGGTTCCCAGAAAGGTGAAGATCGCCAGCGCACTGACGGCCGGGCGGATCTGCGGCAGGATGACACGGAAATACAGCCCCATGTTGCTGCAGCCGTCGATCAGCGCGGCCTCGCAAAGGCTGTCGGGTACTTCCGAGATGAACTGCCTGGCCAGGAAGATGCCGAATACGCTGACCATCCCGGGAATGATCAGGGCGTACAGCGTATTGTACCAGCCCAGGGTATTGATGATCAGGAAGGAAGGGATCATGGTGACCTGTGAAGGGATCATCATCGTGGCCAGCAGGATCCAGAACAGCGTTTCCTTGAACCTGAAACTATACTTGGCAAACACGAAACCCGTGATGGTGCTGGTGAACAGCACAGCGAACGTGACAGAGCCCGTGATGGTCAGGCTGTTGAGGAACCAACGGAAGATCGGAGCCCGGGAAAACACTTTCTCATATCCGCTGAGGGTCCACTGGATCGGGAAGATGACGCTTGGGTTTTTCATCATTTCCGACGTCGTCCTGAAGGAAGAGAGCAGCATCAGAAGGTAAGGGATGACGACAATGAACGCGATGAGGAGCAAGCCCAGCGTGATGATCTTCTGGATCGGCGTGGAATGCTCCCTGTACTTCATTTTCTGCATATCAGTATCCCCAGTCCGTTTTCATGAACCGCCGCTGAACCAGGGTCACTGCCATGATGATGACAAACAGGACCATAGCCACAGCGGAAGCGTATCCCATGTCTTTGGTCACAAAGCCAAGGTTGTAAACGTAAAGGGTGAGCACTGTGGATGCGTAGTTTGGCCCCCCTCTTGTCGCAAGTGTCATGAACTGGACGATCATCTGAAAATGCGAGATCAGCGTCATGATCAATACAAACACAAAGGTCCTCTCCAGCAGCGGCAGCGTGATGCGCGTAAATCGCTGCCAGGCGCTCGCCCCGTCGATCTTCGCCGCGTCCTGATACGTCCCGGGGATCGCGTCCAGTCCGGCAGAAAACAGGATGGTGTTGTAACCAAAATCGACCCAGATGGTGAAGGCGATGATGGCCCACATCACCGTGTCGGCGTTCCCAAGGAAA
>CAUJDI010000033.1 GCA_963169565.1 Bacillota bacterium
TGGGAAGACCCGCTGTTCTGGATCCATCTGAACGTGGACTATCCCTTCAACCTCAAAGGCATCCTGTACTTCCCGCGCATCAAGCGTGATTTTGCCGGACAGGACGGAGAGATCAAACTCTTCAACCGGCAGGTGTTTGTAGCGGACAACATCAAGGAGGTCATCCCTGAGTTCCTGATGGTCCTGAAGGGCGTGATCGACTGCCCGGATCTTCCCTTGAACGTCTCCCGCTCCTTCCTGCAGAATGACGGTTACGTGCGAAAGCTATCCGCCCACATCGTCAAGAAAGTCGCCGACAGGCTCAACGGCCTGTTCGCCGCTGAACGGGAGACCTACCAGAAGTACTGGGACGATATCAACCCCTTCATCAAGTTCGGCTGCATCCAGGACCGCAAGTTCTATGACGCGGTCAAGGACTCCCTGCTGCTGAAGACCTCAAAGGATGAGTACCTGACGATCAGCGAGTACAAGTCCCGGAACGGCGGCAAGACCGAGAAAAAGGTCTATTACACCACGGACAAGGCGCGCCAGGCGGCCAGCGTCGCTCCCTTTGAGGCAAAGGGCATCGACGTTGCCGTTCTGGATTCCCTGATCGACGTGAATTACATGTCCTTCCTGGAGTATTCAGGCGGCGCGGACGTGAGTTTCATGCGTGTGGACGCGGACGTCAAGGGCCTGCAGGAGGAGAACGAGGAAGGAAAGGGCATCGACCGCGAAGCGCTTGAAAAGCGGGCGCGCGACGTGCTTCAGATGCCGGACCTGACGCTGCAGCTTGAAGCGCTCAGCGACCGGGAGATCCCGGGCATGCTGACGGAGGACGAACAGCTGCGCCGCTATAAGGACATGAGCCGGATCTACGGCGAGAAGAACATGTTCCCCGAGCGGTATACGCTGGTGCTCAACAGGGCCAACCCCACCGTCCAGGCCATTGCCGCCATGCGGGAGGATGAACGGCAGGCGCTGCTCATTTCCCAGATCTTCGACCTGGCCCGACTGTCTTCCCGTCCTCTGGAGGGGGATGAGCTGCGTGCCTTCATGAAGCGCAGCAACCGTCTGATCGACCTGCTGTCCAGACCGGACGGCGGGACGGGAGCGGAAGACCAACAATGAAGAAAGTCCCGTTCGGAAAGACCGGCTACCTTGTGTCTCCTGTCGTTTATGCCGGCATTGTCAGCATGAAAGAGGACCAGGCAGACTCTGACGGGTATGTCTCAAAGGCCATCCAGGCGGGTGTCAATTACTTCGATGTCGCGCCCAGCTATGGCGACGCGGAGATCATCCTTGGCAATTCGCTAAAGCCGTACAGGAAAAACGTCTACCTTGCCTGCAAGACGATGTGCCGAAAAGCTGAGGATGCTAAGAAGGAATTGTCCGGTTCACTGAAGAACCTGCACACGGACTGGCTGGATGTATATCAGTTGCACGCGATGACGACCTTGGACGATGTGGAAACGGCTTTCGGGCACGGCGGAACGATGGAACTGATGGTCAAGCTGAAGCAAGAGGGAGTCGTCCGCAAAATCGGGTTCAGCGCGCACAGTGAACAGGCAGCGCTGGAGTGTCTGCGGCGGTATCCGTTCGACTCCGTGATGTTCCCGATCAACTGGATGCTGCACATGGGGCAGGACATCGGAAGCAGATTGATAAAGGCCGCGGGGGAACAGGGGCTCGCTTTGCTGGGGATCAAATCCATCGTGGAGCGCGCCTGGTTTGATGAGGATGAGCGAAATACATCGCCATGGCCAAAATCCTGGTGCAAACCCTTTCATCAGGATGACCCGGTGCTTCGCATAGCTGCGATGAAATACTCGCTGAGCCTCGGCGTAAGCGTGCTGGTCCCGCCGGGCAACTGGGAGTGCCAGTCATTCATGATGGAACATATCCAGAAGTGCCTGGACGAGCCCTTGTCCGAACAGGAACGCGATCAGCTCAGTGCGTATTATCAGAAAGTGAAAGCATTCCCGTTTTTCAAAGCCAGCGACAAGCAATACCGCTGATAAAGAAGGGTTCAATTGAAAGGGCCGGCTTTGTTCGCCGGCCCTTTCCGTGTCAGCCCGTTTCAGCCGCCTTTGATGATGCGGATAAAGAAGCCGTCATTACGGAACAGCTCGGCGATCGAGCTTGATTGTAGGTATTCAGAAAACCTGTTGTCCGGAACGATCACCTGAATCAGCGGGATCAGAAGGACGAGCAGATAGCAGATGACGGCGCCCCTTGCGACACCGAACAGGCCGCCCGCAAGCCAGTCAAGCTGTTTGAGAATGGGGAATTCAAATACGTGCCTGACAAGGGATGTGATCAGTGCCCAGAGGATGTAGGCGGCGGCAAAGCAAGCCAGGAAACACAGGATGCCGATGACGGCCTGCAGCAGCGTGCTGGAGACGTAGTCGTTGACAGTGGCAAGGCCTTTTCCCTGGAAGGACCTTGTGAGGATGTTGTCACGGAGCATGTTTGAAATCGGAGCCGGGAGAGCAACGCTGCCTAAAATGGTATCCAGCATGCTCCCCCCGCTTGTGACGGAGGTGATCGGAGAACTCGCCAGTTCATAATCGCCGACTCTTACGACCGCGTCGGAATAGTTGGCAAGCACGTCTGTAACGGATTGATTCGCGGACAGAAGCGCCGCCAGCTTTGGACCGAAAAACAGCCCGGCCAGGATGGAGATCCCCGTTCCCAGAAGGCTGGCTACCGACTGGACAAAACCATGGTAGAACCCATAGATCACACTGATCGCCAGAACAAACAGCAGGATGCCGTCGATGACGTTCATCAATTTTCCTCCATTCTCACGGCAGGGAGATCAGGTATACCTCAGCGCCGGAACTGACAAGCACAGCGCCGCTTGCCAGCTTGCCGACAAATCCTGAGACAGGCTTATCCAGGGGGAGCTTCAGCGCGGAAAAACGCTGCGCGTTCATTTCAGCGCGGTAAATGGTATCCGCCGATACGGCATAGATGCTGTTTCCCCTGAGCCAGGCGCCCATACAACTGTTCGGCAGGGTATATCTGCTGTCTTTCTTGCCGCTGGTCAGGACGCGCAGTTCCGTGATCCGGTTCTCCCGGGAGGTCTGCAGCTCGGGCGCGAACAGCATCAGGGCGTCTCCTGATCCAAGCGCGCTGTCGACCAGCTGCCAGCCATAGACAAGCTGTTTGGAAAAAGGATCCAGCGTCCCGCGGTAATCATAAAGGTTCAGGTCCCTTGTATTGATGACGTGCAGCTTTTCTCTGGAGTAAAGCACCTGATAGGTGATTTCCTCTCCCAGATCGACTTCGCCGGTGTTCATCGCTCCGACCCGGTAGATGTTCATGACGGTCATCGGCGCGATGCCGTATACGTCAAGCGCTGTCGTCCACAGGTAATTCCCGTTCTCAAAAAAGTCCAGATCCAGGATCATCTTGTCCGCGTAGGCCAGCGTTTCAGAGTCGACCGCCATCCCGTTCACGTCCTTGACGACCAGCGTCGGACCGAAACCCTCGCCCAGCACCGCCGCGACATATTGTCTGCCCGGCTTGGCAAACTGGATGGTGTCGGCAAGCCTGTCGTTGTAGGTTGCGCGGCCGTTTCTGTCTAGGATGTGCAGGTGCGCGCCGATCCATGCGGTGACGGTGGTGTCGCTTGCGGTGAACCTTGCGCCGGGTCCCAGGGCGTATTTCCATTGCTCCGTGCCGTTGCTGTTCAGGCAGAACAGCGTGGCGCCGTCATAATACAGGACTTTATCCCCAAACGGCGTTACCTGCTGGGAAATCACGCAGCGCAGCTTTCTGGCGGATACGCTTCTGGGACCGCCGCCGAAAGCGCCCAGCACGTACAGGATCAGGACGGCGATCACGGCCATCGCGGCAAGCAATATGAAAAAACGGGCTCTGTTTCCGCGTTCACTGTCGCGATTCATCAACAACCTCCACTGATCGCATGCAGGGATTATATGCCCCCTGATGCATCGGGTCAAACGATGCGGAAGGACGGCTTCGCATCACCCGGCGTTTGACCTTTCCTGCAGGGCGCGGCTGATGTCAAATATCCTTTGATACAGTTCGGTAAGATCGGCGTGATAACGCTCATCCGTCTGGTCAAGAAGCCGGCCGAGGACTTCCTTTTCCCGCTGCGGCTGATAAATGTCCATACCGATTGATGCTTTATATGCGGCGACCTCTGTGACGATCTCAAGCCGTCTGACAAACAGGGAAGCCAGTTCCCTGTCGATCCCGTCAATTTCGCTCCGGGCCTGTGACAGATCCATAAGCATCCTCCTTGATATTGTTATCATACCATGAGGGCGGGTACAATGGAATGGACCTGGTCCGTTCCGGTCATCCGGCTTGAGGAAGAAGTGAAGTTCATTTCAGTATGCATTGACAAAACTGATGTACAGGCTGTATTATTACAAAGTTGCCTCATTTACGGCGACCAACTGCCTGTGGAGGAAGGGATGCCCATGGAACTTGCCGATCCGCGTCGCCGCGTGGTTGGCTTGAAACAGACGCTGAAAGCTATCCGCTCAGGCAGGGTAAAACTGGTCTACGTCACCCTGGATGCTCAGCAGGAAATGACAGAGCAGGTAAGGGCCGAAGCCGTTCTTCGGGGAATCCCCGTTGAAACGGTTTCAAGCATGGAAGCGCTTGGCAAGGCCTGCCGGATCCAGGCAAAGGCAGCCGCGGCCGCTGAACTGAAGGACGTGACGTGAAGAAAGACTATATATTCCCTGGGGTTGAGGGAGTGTTATAGGAGGAGACCTGCCCGTCAGGCTCCGATCAATTATCAGGAGGTGCCCCATTGCCTACAATCAATCAATTGATCCGTAAAGGACGCAAAAAGGTCATTGAGAAGTCCGACGCACCCATTCTGCAGGGATGCCCGCAGAAGCGCGGCGTTTGCCTGTCCGTGAAGACGACAACGCCCAAGAAGCCCAATTCCGCTCTGCGCAAGATCGCAAGGATCCGCCTGACCACCCAGACTGAAGGCACTTGCTACATTCCCGGCATCGGCCATAACCTGCAGGAGCACAGCGTGGTGCTGATCCGCGGCGGCCGCGTCCGCGACCTTCCCGGCGTCAGGTATCACATCATCCGCGGAACGCTGGATACAGCCGGTGTAGCCAAGCGCAATCAGGGCCGCTCGCTTTACGGCGCCAAACGCCCGAAGAAGTAAGCATCTCAGCACCGGATCATCTGCGCCGTGCAACAGTCCAGGTCCGAAAAGACCAACGGGCGGAAAACGGCTGAGCAAGCGCGCCTGATCCACATGCCGGGGTGCATCAGGCGCTGTGCCGATGTTATCCGGCTCACATAAGCAACAATCAACAGGAGGGAATTATGCCTCGTCGCGGATTTATCCCCAAGCGTGAGGTGCTTCCGGATCCGATTTACGGAACGGTGACAGTCACCAAGCTGATCAACCAGATCATGCTGGACGGCAAGCGCGGGGTCGCGCAGAACGTCTGCTATACCGCTTTCAGCATGATCAAGGAGAAGACCGGCAAGGAGCCTGGCGACGTCTTCCAGGAAGCGCTCAACAACATCATCCCCCAACTGGAAGTCAAGGCCCGCCGTGTCGGCGGCGCCACCTACCAGGTCCCTATCGAGATCCGTCCGGAGCGGCGTCAGACCCTCGCACTGCGCTGGCTGGTTGAGTTCAGCCGGAAGCGCGGCGAGCGGACCATGGCGGAACGCCTGGCGGCAGAACTGATGGAAGCCGCCAACAATGGCGGCAACGCGGTCAAGCGCAAGGAAGAAATGCACCGCATGGCCGAAGCGAACAAGGCGTTTGCGCATTACCGCTGGTAATCGGCATCCGGTTTTTCACACGAAGGAGTAAACATTTTCATGCCCAGAAACCATCCCCTGGACTACGTTCGGAACATCGGCATCATGGCGCATATCGACGCCGGCAAGACGACGACGACCGAACGCATCCTGTTCTATACAGGCCGGCTCCACCGCATGGGAGAAACCCATGAGGGCGCTGCGACAATGGACTGGATGGATCAGGAAAAGGAGCGGGGGATCACCATCACGTCAGCTGCCACCACGGCCATCTGGCGCGACCACCGCATCAACATCATCGACACACCGGGCCACGTTGACTTTACCGTCGAGGTGGAACGTTCGCTGCGCGTCCTGGACGGCGCGGTCGCGGTCTTCTGCGCAAAGGGAGGGGTCGAACCTCAGAGCGAGACGGTCTGGCGTCAGGCGAACAAGTACGGCGTCCCAAGGATCGCCTACGTCAACAAGATGGACATCGTCGGCGCGGATTTTGTCCGCGTCGTCGGCATGCTCAATGACCGCCTGAACGCGAATGCCGTCCCTATCCAGTTGCCGATCGGCAGCGAGAGCACGTTTTCCGGGATCATCGACCTCATCCGCATGAAAGCGGAAGTCTATTATGACGATGAGGGAAAGGATATCAGGGAAGAGGAGATCCCCCAGAATCTGCGCGGCATGGCGGACGAATATCGGGAGAAGCTGATCGACGCCGTCGTCGGCACGGATGAGCAGCTGATGGAGAAATACTTCAGCGGCGGGGAGATCACCAGGGAGGACCTGATCGCGGCCATCCGCAAGGCGACCATCGCATCTGCGATGACGCCGGTCCTGTGCGGGACATCCTACCGCAACAAGGGCGTTCAGCCCCTGCTCGACGCCATCTGCGACTTCATGCCATCCCCGCTTGACATCCCTGCGATCAAGGGCACCGATCCACGCAACAACGGGCAGAGCATTGAGCGCCATCCAAGCGATGACGAGCCTTTCTCCGCGCTCGCGTTCAAGATCGCAGCCGATCCATTCGTCGGGAAACTGGCTTTCTTCCGAGTCTACTCCGGACAGATCGCCTCCAACTCCTACACCTTCAATTCAACCAAAGGCAAACGGGAACGTTTCAGCCGCATCCTGCGCATGCATTCCAACCATCGCGAGGATATCGACGGCGTCTTTACCGGCGACATCGCGGCCGCCGTGGGTCTGAAGGACACCACGACGGGGGATACGCTGTGCGATGAAAAAGCGCCTATCATCCTGGAAATGCTTGACTTTCCTGAGCCGGTCATCAAGGTGGCCATTGAGCCCAAGACAAAGGCCGGGCAGGAAAAGCTGAGCTACGCGCTGACAAGGCTGTCCGAAGAGGATCCCACGTTCCGGAACTACACCGACCAGGAGACGGGCCAGACGATCATCGCGGGCATGGGCGAGCTGCATCTGGAGATCATCGTGGATCGCATGATGCGCGAGTTCCGTGTGGAAGCGACGATCGGAAAACCGCAGGTCGCATACAAGGAGACCATCCGCCGGGCGGCAACCGGCGAAGGAAGGCACATCAAGCAGACAGGCGGGCACGGGCAGTACGGCCATTGCGTCATTCAGCTTACGCCCACCGACCCGGGTGAAGGGTACAGCTTTGAGAACCGGATCGTCGGCGGCGTGATCCCAAGGGAGTATATCGCACCGATCGATGCGGGCATCAGGGAAGCATCACAGTCCGGCATTCTGGGGGGCTATGAAGTCGTGGACTTCAAAGCCGCTGTGATCGACGGCTCCTACCATGATGTGGACTCATCAGAGATGGCGTTCAAAATCGCGGGTTCCCTTGCGTTCAAGGACGCGATGCGCAAGGCTGAATCCGTTCTGCTGGAGCCGATGATGAAAATCGAGGTCATCGTGCCGGACCAGTACATGGGCGACGTCATCGGTGACCTGAACTCAAGGCGAGGGCGCATCGAATCCTATGAGTCGCGCCTGGGGGATCAGGTCATCCACGCATATGCCCCGCTGAGCGAGATGTTCGGCTATGCGACGGACCTCAGAAGCCGGACGCAGGGGCGAGGATTGTTCACCATGTCCTTTGACCATTACGAGGAAGTACCCAGGTTCATCGCTGACAAGGTCGTCAGCCGTTAGTCAGTCACTGGAAAATAACGACATAGCAACCAAGGAGGCAATTCAATGGCAAAACAGAAGTTTGAGCGCACCAAGCCGCATGTGAACATCGGCACGATCGGGCACGTCGACCACGGCAAGACGACGCTGACAGCGGCGATCACCATGGTGCTGTCCAAAGAAGGAAATTCGCAGGCAATGCGATATGACGAGATTGACAAGGCGCCGGAAGAGAAGGCGCGCGGGATCACGATCAATACCGCGCACGTGGAATACCAGACGGACAAGCGGCACTACGCGCACGTTGACTGCCCCGGCCACGCCGACTACGTGAAGAACATGATCACGGGCGCGGCG
>CAUJDI010000034.1 GCA_963169565.1 Bacillota bacterium
GCGCAGGGCATCGCGATCCTGGTCGACAAGGGCGTGAGCATGTTCGACTCCAGGAACATCGCGGTCATCGCGGTCATCATGACTTTCGGCCTGGGCGTCAACTATGGCTTCGGCGGCAACATCAACATGTTCGGCCTGAACGTTCCGGCTATCGCGGGGGCCGCCGTCCTGGGCATCCTGGTCAACCTCATCCTCTCCGTAGGGGACCGGAAAGGCACAGCCGTCACTGACAAATGAGCCTTCACCTGCTCAAGCCCGCCGCAAGGCGGGCTTTTTTGTTCCTGAAGGACGGAGGAGGCCGGCCGCAGCTCCGGCCTCTTCAAGAATGGCGGAAAGCGGTGTAAACTGAAGCAAGGAGGGCATAGGAATGACAGAATCATTGTTTTACCGCCTCACCGCCGGCCAGACAGAGAAGGTGAGCGAAGAGCAGTTCATTCAGGACGGCGCGGGCATATGCTACCTGAGCCTTGAAAAACTGCGTGGATTCCACGACCGGCTCGGGATAGCCGGATCCACCCTCAATGAGATTTCTGCCGGAAACGACAGATTCAGAAGCAGCCTGGACGTATATGGTGACATGAGCGTCGGCTGCATCAACATCATCAATGTGGAAGATCTCGCTGCGGAAATGGACAGCGTTGGATTCATCCTCAAAAAGGACCTGCTCTGCCTCGTCAGGATCAGGGACGAAGACGGCAGCGAACTGGCGACCATTCAGTCCATCCTCGCGCAGGACCGTGTGAATACCAGCATACCGAAGATATTCTGCAGTTTTCTGGAACGCCTGCTCAAGGGCGGAAACCAGATGCTTGAAACGACCGAGGGTCGGCTGCTGGAACTGGAGGACGAGGTCGCCCACGGACGCGGGGATGCGGGGCTGAACAAAGTGATCTACCAGTACCGGAAGCAGCTTTCGGCTGTCAGGAATTATTACGAGCAGTTTGTGGACATCACTTCGGAGATGGAGGAGAATGAAAACTCGCTGTTTGAAGAGAAGGACGCCGCGTATTTCCGGGTGCTGACAGCCAAGGCGGAACGGCTGGTGCTTGGGGTGCGGTCGCTGAGCGAGAACCTGATGCACCTGCGGGAGATGCTGGATGCGGCGCTGAATTACAGTCTGAACAGCATCATGAAGTTCTTCACCATGATCACAGCGATCTTCCTGCCCCTGACGCTTCTGGTCGGGTGGTATGGGATGAACTTTCAGCACATGCCCGAACTTGACTGGATATTCGGTTATCCCATGGTCATTGCCCTGAGCGTGGCCATCGTGCTGCTGATCCTGTATCTGTTCAGGAGAAAGAAACTGCTATGAAGGGCTTGGGGCATTCCCTTTGCCTGGATTTTCCGCCATTATCCCTTGCTCCATCGCCAGAGCCAGGTTTTCCAGCGATGAAATGGCGTCAAGAAGCGCTTCCCGTTCATCCATCCCGGGCTGCCTGATGATCATGGAGATGCGTTTTCCCGCGGTGAGGCTCATCCGGTTTCCTGTCTTGACCAGGGCCGCGTACAGCCTGGCCGGATCGGTGGCGTATTCGGGATGGAACCGGAGGATCATCATGTTCTTCTCATGCCGGACCAGATCAGCGCCCAGGCTGTTGGCCAGCGCCCGCAGGCGGGAGATCTTGATCAGGTGGATGACCGGGTCTTCCGGCTCGCCGAAGCGGTCGATCAGGTCGTTGATCAGTTCCACTTCTTCCGCTTCGTTTCTGACCATCGCGATGCGCTTATAGATCTCTATCCTCTGCGGCTCACCGCGTACGTAGGATTCCGGAAGATATGCGCTGATGAGGATCTCGACCCTGGTTTCCAGTTCGTTCTCGCGCAGGGAGGAGTAATCCCCCTGGGCCTCCCGGATCGCCTCCTCGATCATTTTGACGTACATGTCATAGCCGACGGCCATCACCTGGCCGGACTGCTCAGGGCCGAAGATATTGCCCGCGCCTCTGATTTCCAGGTCCCGCATCGCGATGCGGAAACCCGCTCCGAAGGCGGTGAACTCCTTGATGGCGGCCAGACGCTTCTCCGCCGTTTCGCTGATGACCTTATCCCGCCTGACGGTAAAGAAGGCAAAGGCGGCCTTGCTTCCCCGACCCACCCTGCCGCGCAGCTGGTAGAGCTGGGAGAGACCGAAATGGTCCGCGTCATATACGATCAGCGTGTTGGCGTTCTGGATGTCCAGCCCGTTTTCAATGATGGTGCTGCACAGCAGGACGTCATACGATCCGTTGTAGAAATCCAGCATCACGTCTTCCAGCGCCTGTTCCGCCATCTGCCCGTGCGCGACCGCGAAACGCGCCTCCGGGACCAGCCGGCGGATGGAGGAAGCCATCCGGTCGATGTCCCTGACGTGGTTATAGAGGAAGAACACCTGGCCGCCTCTTCCGATCTCCCGTATGATGGCGTCGCGGATGAGGGAGTCGCTGTATTCCACCACGTACGTCGCGACCGGGAAGCGTTCCTCCGGCGGGGTTTCCAGCAGGCTCATGTCCCTGACGCCAACCATGCTCATGTGCAGCGTCCGGGGGATCGGCGTCGCGCTGAGGGTCAGCACGTCGACGGTCGTCCTGTAATTCTTGATGAGTTCCTTGTGACGCACGCCGAAGCGCTGTTCCTCATCAATGATCAACAGGCCAAGGTTCTTGAAGCCCACGTCCCTGGACAGCAGCCGATGGGTGCCCACCAGGATATCCATCTGGCCGTCGCGCGCCAGCTGCAGCGCCTTGCGGTTTTCCGGGGGCGACTGGAAGCGGCTGACGTATCCGATCCTGACGTGGAATCCTTCAAAGCGGTTGGTCAGCGTCCGCATGTGCTGCTGGACCAGGATGGTGGTCGGGGCGAGGAAGGCGACCTGCTTCCCGTTCATCACAGCCCTGAAAGCCGCGCGCATGGCGACCTCTGTCTTGCCGTAGCCAACGTCCCCGCACAGCAGTCGGTCCATGTTGGTGTCCTTTTCCATGTCGTCCAGCACTTCCCGGACTGCCTGCTCCTGGTCATTGGTCAGCTCATACTCAAAGCCATCCGCGAACTGCCCCTCAAAGGGTTCCAGGGGTTCAAATGCGAAGCCGGGGGTGGACTGCCTGGCGGCATACAGTTTCACCAGGTCAAAGGCCAGTTCCTTCAGACCTGCCTTGACTTTTGATTTTTGCCTGGACCAGGCGCCGCTGCCAAGGTCGTTCAGCGGCGGATCGGCGTCGGGGCTGCCGATGTATTTCTGCACGCGGTCAAACTGGTCGGTGGGGACGTAGAGCTTGTCGCTGCCCCTGTACTGGATGAAAAGATAATCCCGCCAGACGCCTTCAGACTGAAGCCGGACCGTTCCCTGGTAGATGCCGATGCCGTGATGCTCATGCACCACGTGATCCCCGATGGACAGGTCCGTGAAAGCCTGAATGCGCTGACCGGCGGTCTTTACGCCCCGCGGCTTTGGCTTCAGGCTCCCGAACAGCTCGTTGGGGGAGATGAGAACGAGACCGGCTTCCTCATAAATGAAGCCTTCCGCCAGGTTGTCCGAAAGGACATAGGGGCCTGCTGAGTCCGGAAACCCTTGGGACTGATCGGGATATATTTGGATGCCCTGCGCCGACAGCGCGGAGGTCAGCCGTTCCATCCGTGCCTGCCCGCCTGTAAACAGGACGGACGCGAACCCTTGTTTCTGCCACTGTGTCAGATCTTTCACCAGGTCCTGCAGCCTGCCCCGGTAGGATTCCGCCTGTCTTCCGGGTATGCTGAACGCGCGGGCGGGATCCAGCCCGCCCATCCCGTGCAGCAGGTCCTGGACGCTCAGCAAACCTCTGCCTTTCAGCAGCCCGACGACCTCTTCCCTGCCGCGCAGCAGCTCAGCCTGCGCCGGATGGCCCGTTCCCGATTCGATCGCGCCGGAGAGCAACTCCAGATAGCCGTTTCTGTTCTCTTCGATCCGATGCAAGGCGCGGTCCGGCGTATCAATGATGACCAGCGCGTCCTTTCCCCAGTCAAGCAGGGAAATGTCCGTGCCGGAGAGCAGGTGCATCCACATATGCGCGTCGCTGAACCGGCCTGTCTCAAGCAGCAGGTCCTGGTCCGGCATTGAAGGGTTTTCTGCGATGGAGGCCTGGCTGAGCGTTTGCCTGCCGTGCTTCTTGTCACCGGCGGCCTCATTGATCGCTTCTTCCAGTCGTCTGGCGGCTGCCTGCCGCAGAGGGACCGGCACGGTCAGCTCGGCGGCCGGGGAGATCCGAACGCTCCCAAGCGGAGCGACGCTTCGCTGGCTGATCGGGTCAAAGGTGCGGATGGTATCCACCTGGACGTCGTAGAACTCGATGCGTACAGGCGCGTCCGATGCGGGCGGATAGACGTCCATGATATCGCCGCGAAGGGCAAACTGCCCTCTGCCCTCCACCATCTCCACCCGCTCATACCCGATGTCCGAAAGCCTGCCTGCCAGTTCGGTCGTCTGGAACTCATCGCCGGGGCTGACGGTGAAGGCCATCCCCTCAAACCAGGCGGGCGGCGGCATGTGGAACTGGAGCTCCTCTATGGATGCGATGAGCATCCTGACCTCGCCGCTTGAAAACAGGTCAAGGGCGCGCAGACGCTGCCAGTCCGCTTCCCTGCTGGTCACCGCACGCAGGAAGCGGAGTTCATTTCCGGGCAGAAAAACAGCCTCAGCGCCGAAGAGGGCAAGGTCCTCCGCCGCTTTCCTGGCCGTTCGCTCGCTGGGCATAAGGCAGATCACGGGGCGCGCGTCAGACAGCGCCAGCGCGCTGAGCAAACGCTGCGACGGGGCCATGTCATACAGCGCGATATGCTGATGTTTCGATACGCCATCAAGCGCCGCATCCCAGGAGGGGTGGCGCAGCAGCCTTTGGAGCAGTTCAGCCCGCATCGCTGTCCTCCGGCCGGCCGTTCTCTTTCTTCTGTCTGCTTTTGAGGTTGTACTGGTTCATGGTCAGCTGGATGCCGTTTTGGATGAAGCAGATGCCAGCCTTTGACGCCAGGGAGATCGCTTCCCTGATCAGGTCGGTCTGGTCGTCCCTGTCCCAGCGGGAAAGGACCCAGTCTTTCAGATCCCAGCCCGCAGGCGGTGCCCCGATCCCGATGCGGGCACGGGGGAAGGCTTCGCTGCCGGTTTGCTGAAGGATGCTACGCCAGCCGTTGTGCGTGCCCGCGCCGCCGCACGCGCGGATGCGCAGCTGACCGGCCTCAAGGTCAACGTCATCGGAGTACACCATGACCTCTTCCGGCTCAAGCTTGTACCATTCCATCAATGAAAGCACGGCTTCGCCCGACAGGTTCATGTAGGTGTAAGGCTTGAACAAGACGAGCCGTTCTCCGCGCAGCCTGCCCTCATACACCATGCCGCGCAGCTGCCGCCTGGGGGAGAAAAAGCCAAGCGCTTCAGCCGTCGCATCCAGTGCAAGGAACCCGACGTTGTGCCGGGTCAGTTCATATTCAGGGCCTGGGTTGCCCAGGCCCACAAGCGCTCTCATCAGTCCTGTTTCACCTGCTGCCTCAGCCAGTCGGCTGTCTGCACACGGATGGGCTCGGTGATGCCGTCTCCGGTAAAGGTCAGCAGCGGCCATTCAGGCAGGTCGGTCAGCGGCTCGCTGCGATGCATGGCAAGCATGAAAGCCAGCCCGACCACTTCGGTCCCGAACTCCTTCATCAGGGAGATCATCCCCAGGGCGGTGCCGCCGTGGCGCATGAAATCGTCCACGATCAGCGTGCGTTGGCCTTCCTTCACCGCCCGCCGGGCGAGGGACATGGTCTCCATCCCGCCCTTGCCGTCAGGGTAGCTGATGTTGACCGCGCTGCCTTCGTATGCCTTGCTGCTGCGCCGCGCGATGACCAGCGGGACGTTCAGCGCGTCCGCCGTCATCATGGCAACCGGGATGCCCTTCGTTTCCATCGTGAGGACAAAATCGATCCCCATCCCGTAGCAGGGGGATGCGAGGATGGCGCCCATCTTCCGGGTCAGGACGGGATTGGCCAGCAGGTCGGACAGATAGATGTACCCGCCCGGCAGAGCGCGTTCTGGCGCGTTGAGCGCTTCGGCTGTTTCCTGCATCACCTCCAGCGCCTGATCCCAGGGGATCTCCGGGCGGAAGCGGACGCCGCCTGCCGCGCCGGTCACGGTCTGGATCACGCCCAGGCGATAACCTTTGAACACTTTTTCGATCAGCGCCACATCCTCGCTGATGGAGGATTTTGCGGCCTGGAACCTGTCGCAAAACACACCGTAGGGGACCACCTCGTTGGGCCGTCCGCACAGCATCCTCGTCATCGCGACCAGCCGGTCGCTGCGCTTGACTTTCTCCATGCCAACCACCTCGTTTGCACTTTGACATATTTTATCACATAATCATAACGTTTGACGCTTGTTTTGGAAAAAAGTTCGCTTTTCTGACGGCTGTTCCCTGACGTCTTTCCTCCGGCAGAAAAATGCCTTGAACATGAAGCCCGACAGCAGGCGGGACCTCGGTCTCCCCTGGCTGAGGGGAGCGCCGGCAGTTGAATGAAGCCATGGCGTATGGTAAAATCGAAACAGACAACGGAGGAGGCGTGAGATGAGCAAAAGGTTCCTTCCCATCCTTGCCCTGGTTCTCGTCCTGCTGCTGCCCGGCATGCCGGCGATGGCCGAGGCGTACAGCTTTCCCGCCATCATGGCCGGCATCCAGCTCCCTGACGGCGTATACCAAACGGTGCTGACGCCGGAGAACCTGCAGGCGAATGAGGCATACATCACCTCGCGGGGCAGCACGGTGGGAGCCTGGGCGGAGGACTATACCGCGCGGGGGATCCTGCTTCAGGCCTTTGACCCAAAGAATGACAGGGTGCTGGTCATCAGCGCGCTGCAGGACGTGGACGCGAAGCAGATCTTCGACATCAACCAGCATCCTTCCGACGTCCGCGCGAAATACCGCCTTTCCCATGGGAATGACGGCTCATACACGATCCTGGGTTATCGCTATGATTCTGTGTCGTGGAAGAATTTCTCTGGCGTCGGCCGTTTCCTGCAGCTGCGCTATTCCTACCGCCAGGGCGGCGAGCTGATTCACCGCGGCTATCAGCGCAGGACGATCCGAAACGGCCACACCATCACGATCGACATGCAGGTGTTCGGGCGGCAGCTCAAGGCAGCGGACAACACCGCGCTGAACAAAGTCTTTGATACCTTCAGATTCAGCCAGATCCTCCCCATGCCGGAACTTCCCATCACGCTGAGTGAGACCGCCACCGCCCCGGTGGAAACGAGCAAGCCGGATTTCATCATGAAAGGCAAGACCAAACCCAACGCAAGGCTGACCGCGGTGCTGATGTCCTTCGGGACGAGCGAAACCAAGGTCTTCAGCGGGACTGCGGACAGATCCGGCGAGTACAGCCTGCCTGTCCAGCTGCCGGGCGAGGACGTCTACCTGATGACGCTCACTGTTGAGTCGGAAGGGCTGGAGGACTTCAGCAAGTCCTACAATATCAGGTACCAGAAGGGGTTGCTGCCCGCGCAGATCATCGCTGCGCCGCCGCCTTCGATCACAGACGAAGCATTCCGCCTCGTAGGCCAGACGACTGAAACGGGCGTCACTGCAAGGATCTCCGTCAACGGGATCGAATCAAGCAAAAACGTAGGGAAAAACGGCAGCTTCTTCTTCGACATCGACACCAGGAAGGAAGGCGCCTATGATATCCGGCTGACCCTGTCCAGGAAAGGACTCACCGACCGCGTATTCAACTTTTCATCCTATCGCTACCTGTCCCGAGAGGCACAGGAAGACGCGATGAAACAGAACGCCTTAAGCCCCGAGTACGATGAACTGCTCAACAACCCGGACGCATACGATGACCAGGTGCTGACCTTTGAAGGATACGTCACCGCGAAAGAAAACATCGAAGGCGAATGGACCATCCGCTTTGCGCTGAAGAAGACCGATACCGGATTTGATGAACTTTTCCTCCTCAATGCCACGGAGGATCCCGGTCTCCCGGTCAATACCCCTGTACGGATATACGGGCAAATGACGGGGGTCGCCGTCCTGGAGCAGGAGGGCGGCACTCAAGAGCGGCTGCCCGCGCTTCAGCTGATCCCCGTTTCCGTCGAATGACCAGGTGCAGGAAGTTCTCACCAGTTACAGCATTGATCAACGAGCGGCGGAGGAATACGGGCCATGAATAAGTTTCTTACGGACTGGGACCAGAACCTCACCGACAGGCCTTATGGTCCCCTTGGCATCATCGCGATGCCCGGCATGGACGCCATGGGGCAGGACGTAAACCGCTGGCTGCTGAAATGGCACGAGCTGCAGGACATACAGGATCAGGAGTACTACACCTCGCCGGGCAATGGACGCGAAAACTTCCTGATCGACATTGCCACGCCCCGCTTCGGCACGGGCGAGGGCAAGGGCGTCCTGCGGGAGAGCGTGCGGGGCTACGATATTTATATCCTCATCGACGTCTGTGCCTACAACGTCAAGTTCCGTATGTATGACTTTGACGTCCCCATGTCCCCGGACGACCATTTCCAGGACCTGAAGCGCATCATCGCCGCGATCGCCGGCAAAGCCAAGCGGGTGAACGTCATCATGCCCATGCTGTATGAGAGCCGCCAGCACAGACGGAATACGCGGGAGAGCCTTGACTGCGCGATCGCGCTGCAGGAGCTTGAGCGCATGGGCATCGCCAACATCCTGACCTTTGATGCCCACGATCCCCGCGTCGTCAACGCCGTCCCGCTGTGCGGATTTGAGAACGTGCAGCCGACCTACCAGATGCTTAAGGCCCTTCTGCGCTCCGTCAAGGATCTTCACCTTGACAAGGAAAACATGATGGTGGTCAGCCCCGATGAGGGGGCCGTGCAGCGCAACATCTACTACTCCTCCGTCATGGCGCTGGAGCTGGGCATGTTCTATAAACGGCGCGACTACATCCAGATCGTCTGCGGCCGCAACCCGATCGTCGCACATGAGTATCTGGGCGCGTCTGTCGAGGACAAGGACATCATCGTAGCCGACGACATGCTCTCCTCAGGGGAATCCCTGCTGGACCTGGCACGGGAACTGAAGAAGCGCAAGGCAAAGCGCATTTTCTGCATCGTGACCTTCGCCTTCTTTACAAGCGGCATCCAGGATTTTGAGGAGGCCTACCAGCAGGGGATCATCTCCAGGGTGATCGCGACCAACCTCACCTACAGATCGCCGGAACTGAAGGCAGCGAAATGGTTTGTGGAGGCGGACATGAGCAAGTACATCTCCTACCTCATCGCGACCCTCAACCATGACCGGAGCCTCAGCGCGCTGCTCAATCCTTACAACCGCATCCAGTCCCTGATGGCGAGATACCGTGCAGAACAGGCCGCCAGCGGCATCAGCCTCATATAGCCGTGGACAGAAAAGGCGCAAAGACGGATCCTGGCATCATCGAGGCCCTTCCCGGGACGGAAGAGCAGACGAAGGCCGGCATCCTGTCAAGATCAAAGGACTTCCTGCAGGGCGCGGTCGATTCCCTGACCGGGAAGGACCTCCCGAAACTGGTCGAGGACTTCACTAGGGAAATGGTCATCGTCGCAGAAGGCCTGTCCGAGGACCAGGCAAAACTGCGGGATGCAGTGACCCTTCAGGGCGAGATGCAGGACCAGGCAGCCGAAAAGCTCCGGACGCTTGAGAAACAGGTGTCCGAACTCAACAGACGACTTGATGAACTTGCCCGAAAGATTGAACGCAGGCAAAAAGGGGAAGCCGGCTTGGCCCGTATCCTGCGCCAGGCGACCTGGCTTGCTGCTGTTGTTGCCCTTACTGTAATCGTCACCGCCCTGATCAGGGCGTTTTGGAAGTAAGATGGATTACCATTCGATGCTTGAACTGTACCGGAAGAGGAACCGCAGCGCGCTGACGGACGGAATCACCACCGCCCTGAGCCACATGGACGAAGTGTCGGTGAGCCTGGGCCTCCTGGAGGACAGCGGACTGTTGGCGGAAACGCTTGGCACGCTGAGCATGGGGATGCCGTTTGCGGTGATCGCGCTAACGGAACAGGGCTCTGTTGTCCTGGGACGCAAAACGCAGAGGGCGGCGCTGCAGGACGCGTCGTTCCGCGCGCTGAAAACGGGCGCCGGCATGGCGGCGGGGGCGGCGGTGATGGCCTCAGGGCTTGGCGCGCTGCCGGCGATCCCGATCGCTGTGGGCGTCCGCCTGATGCTTGAGAAGTATCGCAGCGGGATGATGACTGCCTGCCGCGTCCAGCAGCGCATCAAACGCCTGGCTGCCTTGAATGAGGCAAGGCAGGAGCGTGATCTGGCACTGATGAAGGGGAGATGAAGCGCTACGTGAGTTCGAACCAATCGAAAAGTTCTTCCTGCCGCCCCAGAATGGCGGCTTTTTTATAACCGGCCCTGCGGATTTGCTCCTCCGCCCGGTCGTAACCGAAATCGATCCACTCAGCGCTGTGGCAGTCTGAGGAAAGGATGACCTCGCCGCCCAGCGCTTTCCAGTACTTCAGCAACGGCAGGCTTGGATAAGGGAAAGGAGCGCCATGGCGGGCCATCGCGCCGGTATTGACCTCAAGCAGACTGCACCCTGTTACCGCTTCATCCATCGCCTCTGTCGCGGCTTTGACATACTCTCTGCAATCCGGATTAAACAGCTCGCCCTGCTGGTTGTTTTTGCTGATCAGATCGAAATGCCCGATGATATCGGGCCTGTAACCGCTGATGTAGTCTCCCAGCAGCGCATAATATGCCCTCGAGAATCGAAGGCCGTCACCCGCGAAATGCAGCCGGATGCCCTCCGTCACGATGTCCTTTGCGGTATCGACGCCCAGCATACTACCGTCCGGGCATGGCAGGAAGTGGGCGGAACCGATCACATATTCAAAAGGCGCACGTTCCGCGTGGGAAAAACGATCCCTTTCGATCCCGAGCCGGATGCTGAGCCTTCCTTGATGCTTTTTCTTCAGGCGATCGATCTCCGTGATATAGGCCGCTTCGCCGGATTCACTCAAACTATATGTTTCCAGACGGCTCCTGGCATGACTGGAAAAGCCGAGGCTGACAAACCCTCTGTCGATTGCGGCCAGGGCCATTTCCTCGGCCGTATTTCTGCCGTCGCAGAACTGCGTATGAACATGTGGGGAGGACCGCTTGATCACCTTGATGCTTCCCTGCCGCGTTTCCGCCCTCTGCCGCTTGACGTTAAGCGATCATGGGCGTCCCGCGATCCTTTCATTGACTGAATGGATGGATTATAGCATGATACGGCAGGGCCTGAAACGGTCAGGCGGAAAGCCGGAACGGAGGCATGTCAGTGGACGGACGGATCTTATCAGACCAGTTGGAGCATGAATTGACGACAAGGTTTCGAAAATCGATCTGGAGTCCCTTTCTTTCAGCTGTGCATCAGTACGGGATGGTCAGCCCCGGCGACCGTATCGCGGTGTGCATGTCCGGCGGGAAAGATTCTCTGCTGATGGCCAAATGCATGCTGATGCTGAAGAAATACAGCAAGGTCCCTTTCGATCTGGTTTTCTTATCGATGGATCCGGGCTACAGCCCGGAAAACAACGCGCGCGTGATTCAGGCGGCCGGCAGATTGAACATTTCGCCGGAAGTGTTCCGTACAGATATCTATGCGATTGTTGACGCCGCGGCTTCCTCCCCATGCCACATCTGCGCCGCGATGAGGAGGGGACATCTGTACAAGGAAGCCTCTGTGAGGGGCTGCAACAAGATCGCATTGGGACACCACAGGGATGACGCGGCGGAAACCATCCTGCTGAGCATCCTCTACGGAGGCCAGTTCAGGGCTATGCTGCCCAGGCTGAAGAGCGAGAACTATGAAGGGATGCAGCTGATCAGGCCTCTGTATCACGTCAGGGAAAAGGCCGTCATCAACTGGCTGAGGTCAACGGGCATTCAGACCATTACCTGCGCCTGCCGCGTCACAAAAAACAATGACGGGGGGAAAAGGGCACGGGTGAAAACCCTGATCGCCCAGCTTGAGAAGGAACTGCCCAATGTGACGGACAACATCATCGCCTCTTCCTCGCGGGTCGACCTCTCCTCGCTGCTTGGGTATATTATGGATGAGCGCGAATGTGAGAGGACGTTCATGGAAGCGTTCACAGCATGCACAGGGACGAGCGACGGGATCGGTCAAGTTGACAGATTGTTCTGAGATGTCCATAATGAGGTATTCACGAACGGAGGAAAGGTATGAATCAACAGAAAGTCGCGATCCTGGTGGACTCCGGGATGGACGTCCCGCCTGATTTTGTCAGGGAACATTCGATTTTTGTCGCGCCATTGAGAATCATATACAAAGACCATGAGTACAATGACCGGCTGGACATCACGCCGGAGCAGATATATGAACGCCTGCATGCGGAGGTCCCGCGCACATCGCTGCCGGATACGGGGATCGTCAATGGCCTGTTCAAACGCATGGCAGAGGAGGGGTATGAGAAAGTCCTCATCATCACAATATCCTCCGGCCTGTCCGGGACCCATAACCTGCTGCGCATGATGGCGCAGGAACATAAAGAGCTGGAATACCACATGGTCGATACCAAAAACATCGACATCGGGGGCGGTCTTCAGGCCATGCTGGCTGCCAGGCTCATCCGGGAAGGGAAAAGCCTTGAGGAAGTGCTGGATAAACTGGAAACCAGCATTAAGGCGACCAGGATCTACTTCTGCCTTGACACGCTGGAGTATCTGGCCAAAGGCGGCCGTATCGGCAAAGTATCCGCGCTTCTTGGCTCAGTGCTGAAGTTGAGGCCGGTCATCAGCTGCAACGCGGAGGGCATCTATGAGACGGTGGCCAAGGCGCGCGGAAACGCCCATGCGCTGGCCAAAGCCATTTCCATCGTCGTCTCCGAAGCCGGGAAACATCTCCGATTTGCCATCGCGGTCGCATACGGCAGCGCGAGCGCGGAAGCCGCGCGGGTCCTTGAAGAACTGAAAAAGCTGTTGCCCCAGTGCGACCAGTTCCTCAGCACCGACGTCAGCCCTGCGCTGAGCGTGCACACCGGGCCGGGCCTGATCGGGATCGCTGTCCAGGCATTGCCGGCGTAGACGGAAACGAAACAAAAAAGCCGCGTTCACAAACAGTGCCCGCGGCTGTTTTCTGTTCGGCTATTTCCACAGACCGTCCGGGTAGGCCCCGCTCAGCGTCAGGTCCCGCAGGGCTTTCTCGACCAGCGGGCGATCTGAGGCGTTTGTCACGCCGAACCATCTGTCCTTGGAGGGGAGGACCTTGACGGAGACCTTCTTCTCTTGCAGCAGTTCGCCGACGAGGTTGGGCAGATAGAACTCGGCCTTCAGCGGATTGGCGGACATGGCATCCCGGTAGAAAGCGGGGAACCTGTCTTCGATCTCCGACAGGAGCAGGGGGGTGAAGCCCCACATGTTCATGGATACGACGGTATCAGCGGGCAGGCGCCTGTAGGTTTCCCCGTCAAGCGTGAACATCGGGCCTTCGATGGTGGGGATGATGTGCAGGCGCTCGATGATGCTGTCAAGATAACCCGCTTCATTGACCTTGCATTCGCCCCGGGATACGTACCCCGCATCCGACAGGGTGTTCTGCAGATGGAATCCCGCCATTGCGAACTCCGTCTCCCCGGGCCCTGCGTTCAGGAAATCGAAGATCTTCCGCATCGCGTCCAGCCCGTAGAAATCGTCCCCGTTCAGCGCGCAGAACGGCGCGTCGATCAGGTCTTTGCAGCACAGCACAGCATGCGCCGTTCCCCACGGCTTGGCGCGGCCCTCCGGCACGTTCAGCCCGGCGGGGAGTTTGTCGAGCTCCTGCATCACATAATCGACCTGCATCCGGTTTTCAACGTGCTTCCCGACCAGTTCACGGAAGTCATCCCTGATTTTGTGATTTACGATGAAAATGACGCGCCTGAACCCCGCCCGGAGCGCGTCAAACAGGGAATAATCGATCAGGCTCTCCCCGTGCAGCCCGAAGGGGGTCATCTGTTTCAGCCCGCCAAAGCGGCTTCCGATGCCCGCGGCCATCACAACGAGTATAGGGTCGCGTTTCATGACAATCCTCCTCAATAAAGCGTCTGATCGCAGTATATCCTATATCTGCGGCCTTGAACAGGCAATCCCTGCGCGAAGAAGCCTGAGCGCCGCGGCGTATCTTGCATGCTCAGCGCAGGTAATGTAGTATGTTTGCAGGAGGCTGAAACATGGATAGACAGCAGGATGATTTTCTCGTGGAGGAGGAGCGCCAGAGCCGCAGGGATCAGATGCGCTTTGCCGCCAGAATGAGCGATTTTGTGGGCGTCATGATCGGCCTGTTTGTCATTCTGCTGGCGATCCTGCTGATCCTCAGCCTTGTCAACTGGCTCCAGCGCGACATCTCAAACACCTTCAAGCTGCTGAACACGCGCTTCAGGTAGCCATATGGAAGTTTCCTGGAATGAACTGAATGAATCGATCCGCGCCTGCCGCCTCTGCCCCCTGGCGGAAGGCATTTTAAACAAGGTACCGGGGCAGGGGAATGCAAACGCGCGCCTGATGCTCATCGGGGAGGGGCCGGGCGCTGAGGAAGACAGGCAGGGGCTGGCCTTTGTAGGTGCGGCCGGACAGCTTTTGACCCGGATGCTTGCGGCGATTGGCATCAAAAGAGAAGAAGTGTTCATTGCCAACGCTGTCAAGTGCCGGCCGCCCGGCAACCGTGTGCCGAAGTCGGAAGAGACGGCAGCCTGCCTTCCCTATCTTCGCGCTCAGGCCGCGCTCATCAGGCCTCAGGTGATCCTTCTGCTGGGGGCGACCGCGCTCAGAGCTGTTCTGGGGCAGGAGAAACGGATCACGCAGTGCCGGGGCCAGTGGATTGTGAGCAAAGGGGTATTCATCCTTCCGACCTGGCATCCGGCCGCGCTGCTGCGCGACCCGTCGAAGAAAAGGGATGCCTGGCAGGATATGCGCGCATTGCGTGACAAACTGGCAGAATTGCCCTTGAAACAGGCAACCTGAAGACCCTGACACCGTATGATTCCTTGCAGAACCGTGTACTGCTGAGTATTTGTGGTATAATGTTCGAAAGGGGGGATTGAATTGGAGTTCATTATCAATAATTTGCCCATCCTGATCTGTGCCGTTCTTGGCATCGGTCTTTTGGTGGTGGAGATGTTTATGCCCGGTTTCGGTATCCCAGGCATTTCAGGGCTTGCTCTGCTGGCCGTCAGCGTGATATTCACCTGGACTCAGTATGGGATGCTTGCAGGATTGGGCATGGCGGTGATCGTTCTGGCATTGGGCGGACTTGTCATCATCCTTTCCTTGAGGTCTGCGGCGAAGGGAAGGCTCTCCAGGTCACCGCTCATCCTCAAAGGCGGACAGTCCCGGGAGGAAGGATTCGCTGCAGCTGATGACCTGAGCGGCTACCTTGGCCGTTCAGGTAAAACGCTGACTGTGCTGCGGCCTGCGGGCATTGCCGAGTTTGATGACGTCAGGTTGAACGTGGTCAGCGCAGGGGAGTTCATCCAGAAAGGTGCACCGGTTGTGATCAGGCAGATCGAAGGGGCTCGGATTCTTGTCGAAAAGGTGGATCAGTAAATGAATAGCTGGTCAGATATTTTAGGAGGATTGGATATGCCGGAAATCATGTTGGGGATCATCGTTCTTGCCGTTATCCTGTTATTTGTCGTGTTCTTCCGCTACGTGCCCATCGGCCTGTGGATCAGGGCGCGCGCGTCCGGCGTGCCGATCACCATCATCACCCTGATCGGTATGCGCCTGCGCCGAATCTCCCCGCAGCGCCTTGTGGACGCGCTCATCACCTCGAGCAAGGCGGGGCTCAACCTCACCGTGAACCAGCTAGAGAAACACTTCCTCGCCGGCGGCAACATCGAGCGCGTCGTCAAAGCGCTGATTTCAGCTCAGCAGGCACAGATCAAGCTAACTTTTGAACAGACCTGCGCGATTGACCTGGCCGGGCGCGACGTGCTTCAGGCCGTTCAGATGAGCGTTATCCCGAAAGTCATTGAAACGCCTCCAGTCGCGGCCATCGCGAAGGACGGGATCGAGCTTCGCGCGAAGGCCCGCGTGACGGTCCGCACCAGCATCCAGCAGCTGGTCGGCGGCGCGGGGGAAGAAACGGTCATGGCCCGCGTGGGCGAGGGCATCGTGACGACCATCGGGTCCGCCACTACGCACAAGGAAGTGCTGGAAAATCCTGACCTGATCAGCCGCACGGTGCTGAACAAGGGCCTTGACGCGGGAACCGCGTATGAGATCCTCTCCAACGACATCGCGGACGTGGACGTCGGCCGCAACGTGGGCGCCCAGCTGCAGATGGACCAGGCCGAAGCCGACCTGCGCATTGCGCGGGCAAGGGCCGAGGAACGCAGGGCGATGGCTGTCGCCCGCGAGCAGGAGATGAAGGCCCAGGTGCAGGAGATGCGCGCCAAGGTGGTCGAAGCAGAGGCACAGGTGCCCCTGGCGATGGCAGAAGCCCTGCGTGGCGGAAAACTGGGCGTGATGGACTATTACCAGCTGCAGAACGTCAAGGCGGACACGCAGATGCGTGACGGGATCGCCAGGGCCGCTGACCCAAGCGAACCCGCTGAAGACGATAAACACACCGGCAAATAAATGAAACAGATCGCGCAAGGTCAATGTGGAAAGGAGCAGCATCATGCCTGAGTTCAGTCCGCTGTTCCTGCTGATTCTGATTTTTGGGGCTTCCTGGCTGAGTAAGCGGATCAAGCAGATCAAACGCATGACTGAGGAGCAGGCCAGGCGGGCGGCGCATCAGCCCCTCCCGCCGCCCACTCCGTTCAAAGAGGCTGCGCCCGTGGTGATGAAACAGCAATCACCGGTGAAAAAAGCACCGGCTCAATCACAAAACCCGGTCAGGACAGAGAAGCCCGTATCAAAAATCGTACAGAATGCTGACCAGGAGGGCCGGCGGCTGATGGAGGAATCGTCCTGGAATGAGCAGACAGTGCAAAAATATCAGCCTGAAAAGCCCCGCACAAAGCAGAAAACACGTTCCTCGGTCATTCCTGTATTCAGGGGCAGCGCTTTGGTGCAGGCCGTTGTCACCAAGGAGATCCTGACCCGTCCCCGGTCAGCCTGGAGGCCAAACCGTTCGTAAATGATTGGAAAGCTGAAAATTCATGCTTGCCAGTTTACGGGTCTATATGGTATTATCAACTTTGCGACATCGGACGGTCCTCTGTATCCAGGATGATACAAGAACGTCTGGATATGAAGGAGGAAGACCGGAATGAGCGAGATCATCAGGACAATTGAGGCGCAGCAGCTGCGCAAGGACAGGACGCCTTTCAACGTCGGCGACACTGTTCGGGTTTTTGTGAAAGTCGTTGAAGGCAGCCGTGAGCGTCTTCAGGCATTTGAAGGAACCGTGATCGCCAAGCGCAACGGCTCCAACCGGGAAACCTTTACTGTCAGGCGCATGTCCTATGGGATCGGCGTTGAGCGCACCTTTCCGCTGCATTCCCCCCGCGTCGACCGCATCGAGCTGGTCCGCCCGGGCAAAGTCCGCCGTGCAAAACTGTATTATCTGCGCAAACTTCAGGGCAAGGCGGCGAAAATCAAAGACGCCAGCCAGCGCTGAGATTTCCATCACAGACAGACGGCCGCGGGACACGCGGCCGTTTCTTTTTGCAGTTGACTGACTGTCTGATGATGTCGAATTCCTTCAGTCCCGCATCTCGTTCATTTTTTCCAGTACTTTATAGGAATCCCGTTTCCCATGCTGCGAACATTTCGCTTTGGGTTGATCAGGAAGCGGTGGCCGGTCATATGCAGCATGGCCAGATCATTCGAGCTGTCGCCGTAGGCGAAAGACCTTTCCCAGTCGGGTTTGATCTGCTGCTGCTCCATGAATAGGAGGATCTGCCGTTTCTTTTCTTCTCCGACGACGTTTTTGATGATCTGACCGCTGCTGTCCGCCCTGGTCGCGATGATGCCGTCAAGGGGCAGCATGTCCTTCAGGTATTGCATGTAGCAATGGGGGGACGCCGATACGATCAGGACAATGTGGCCCGCCTTATGATGCCGCCTCAATTGGGTCAGCGCGTCCGGATATATCCGCGGGATGAGCCGTTCTTTCACAAATTGCCTGCAGACGGACTGCGCCTTTGATTCATCCATCTTATGCAAAGGGGACACGGCAAGGGACTTGACCTTTTCAACGGCAACGATGCCTAGTTTCCATAGCAGGGTCATCGCCAGGATGGAGAAGAAGCCTGAAAGCGGGAGGACCTTTTTGTTCAGACAGAAACGGACAAAATCGGCGATGCTGTCTCCCTTGGTCATCGTCCCGTCAAAATCGAAGAGCGCTACCTGTTTTTCCTGCATCAAGACCCCTCTTTCGGCATCAACGTACCTCAGCGCCGATTTTCTGTCAACGGTACATGCGCCAACTGATAGCAAAGGGGAGGTATTTGGACAGAAAACACTTCCGATGGAGGTTGACATCCTGAGAGCGCATTGCTTATAATGACCAGGCCGTAGGGGCATGGTGTAATGGTAACACGTGGGTCTCCAAAACCTTTGTTGAGGGTTCGAGTCCTTCTGCCCCTGCCACAGGAAGAGCCTTGAAAACACTATGTTTCAGGGCTTTTTACTGTCTGAAAACGGTCGTTTACCCTTTTGTTTACCCTTTACAGAATAAAAGCGATCAAAGACCTCCGAAAGCACTCATGAAAACCTCCATCCGCTCCGCGCTGTCTTTACGCATGTCTTCTGTACAATGCGCGTACCCGTCGAGCGTAAACGCTGCCGTTGCGTGACCAAGATTGCTCTGAACTGTTTTCACGTCATCGCCTGTCCTGAGCGCCGCCACGGCGTATGTATGCCTGAGGTCATGGAAGCGGAGCCCGTCCACCCCGATCTGACGGCCTATCTTTGAAATGTTGTGAGTGACCGTGTTGTGGACATAGTGCGACCCAAACTCGTTTGTGAAAACGAGGCCGGCAATGCCTTTGTCGTTCCACGCATCGCCCACTCTCAGCCGCTGTTCTGCCTGTCTTCTCTTTTGCTCCCTGAGCACGCCCATGACCGAAGGCGATGGCGTGAGCTTTCTCGGCTTGTCGTTCTTAAGCGGCGTAAACTTGTATGTGCCGCCTCGCTTTTTCTCTCTAACCAGTTGACGGTCAATGTATATGGTTCCGCTCTCGAAGTCTACCCTGTCCCACGTCAGTCCCATGATTTCCGCCGCCCGCATGCCTGTGAACATGTCGATTTTGAAAATCACTTCGTATGGATGGCCCGCGATTGCATCGATGAACGCCGCCATCTGCGCCTCTGTGAGCGGGTACATTTCCGGCTCCGCCAGCCTCGGCAGTTTGAAGTTGTTGCAAGGGTTCTGTTTGATGTACCCAAGCGTGACAGCGTGTTCCATCGCCCCGTGCAGGACGCCGTTCACGTTCCTGATAGATTTCGATGCCAGTTTCGCTCTGCCCTTCCTGCCATGCAGCAAGTCCTTGTAGAACGATTGGATTTGATGCGGCTTTATCTCGCATAGCCTTACCGCGCCATGCGCAGGCTTTATATAAACTCTAGCCTGAGTTTCATATGTGACATGAGTATGCTCTTTGACATTGCCTGTGAAATTTTCCCCAAATGTCCAGCCACTCTGCGATCGCATTGTAAGGGCTTACCGTGCCCAGACACTGCGCCAGCGCGGTCGCCAGGCAGATCCTATTACATTCTTGTCATCCGTTTGCGATCATACGTTTCTTCTCTTCGGCACTCCAAACATAAAACGCAGGAATTCCTGGGAAAATCCCGCTGACCTGCTCAGCCGGGCTCGTCCTACCACGCCTGCGCGGACCTGTCTTGCAGCAGGTGTATTGAAACCCTGTCTCCAGGCGGCGAACGGTTCAGTTTTACGCACCTATTCGCATGATTGTATGGTTGTACCAGGCCGCGCTTGTGATAAAATGACGGCAGAACATGAGAACCTCGGATAGCCGTCGGGAGGAAAAGAATTGGCTTATCATCAGATCGATACGCTACCACAGCCCCTTCGTGCCAGGAGGCTGAAGGACAGCATCCTGGCAGAGCCGCGCTATGCCTCCATCGAGCAGGCGCGGATCGTAACAAGGGTCTACCGTGACAACCCGGATCTTCCGGTCAATCTGCTGCGCGCGGCGGCGCTTCAGGAATCCCTTGCGAACATCGGCATCCGCATCGACCGGGGCGAGCTGATCGTCGGGAACCGGACCGCCGGCGTCAGGGCGGGCGTCATCTTCCCGGAGTCCGGCTTAAGCTGGGTGGACCGCGAGTTTGAGTCGCTCCCGAACCGGCCTCAGGACAAGTTCCTGGTCCATTCCGGGGATATCGAGGAGTTCCGCCGGGATATCCTGCCGTTCTGGGCGGGGCGGACGCTGGAGGACCGGCTGGAGGAGCGCATCGGGCTGGAAATGAAGGCGATCGGCAAGGTCGCGAAGATCAACCAGACCGACCACGCCCAGGGGCACATCTGCCCGGATACCGCCAAATGGCTGGCGCTGGGCCCCGCAGGGATAGCGGACGAAGCCAGGCGGCTGCAGGCAAAACACCCTGAAAAAGCCAAATTCTACGAGGGGATCATCATCGCCATGGAAGGCGCGCGGGGCTTCATGCGCCGGTATGCCGCCCTGGCCGTCCGGATGGCGGCGGAAGACGGGGACCCGGACGGGGAGCTGGCCCGGATCGCGGCGGTCTGCGGCAAGTTTGCCGACCGGCCGCCCGAAACCTTCCGCGAAGCTGTGCAGGCCACCTGGTTCCTCTACGTCATCCTGCAGATGGAGTCAAACGCCTCCTCCTTCTCCCCGGGCCGGCTGGACCAGGTGCTGTACCCATATTACAGGAAGGACATCGATTCCGGCGAGCTGACAGACGCGGGGGCGCTGGAGATCATCGAGTGCCTGTTCCTGAAGTTCAACCAGATCGTCTACCTGCGCTCCTCCGGCAGCGCCAGGTACTTCGCAGGCTTCCCCATCGGTTTCAACGTGGCCGTCGGCGGCCAGGATGAGGCCGGACGGGACGCCTCCAACGAGCTTTCCTACCTCTTCCTGCGCGCCCAGGAGCACCTGGGGCTGCCCCAGCCCAACCTCTCCGCGCGGGTGTTCAAGGACTCCCCGGAGCACTTCCTGACCCGCTGCGCGCAGGTCATCGGGACGGGCAGCGGCATGCCCCAGCTGTTCAACGACGAGGCGGTCATCCCTGCGCTCATGCGCCAGGGCATCAGCGAAAAAGACGCGCGTAACTACGCGGTCGTCGGCTGCGTGGAGCTGACCACGATGGGCAACTCCCTGGGTTGGAGCGACGCGGCGATGTTCAACCTGGTCAAGGCGCTGGAGCTGGCGCTCAACGACGGGGTCTGCCTGCTCACAGGCAAACAGATGGGGGCCCGGACGGGGACGCTGGCGGATCATGAAACGTACGGCGACGTGGAGATCGCCTTTGAAAAGCAGATCGACTTCTTCTTCGGCCGCATGATCGCCTGCTGTGAAACAGTCGAGAAGGCGCACGCGGAGATCCTACCCTCCCCCTTCCTTACAGGCGTGGTGAACGACTGCATGGAAAAAGGGATGGACGTGACCGCGGGCGGCGCGCACTACAACCTGTCGGGCATCCAGGCCATCCAGTGCGCCAACATCGCCGACAGCCTGGCGGCGCTCAAGGCGCTGGTCTATGACGAGCGTATTGTGGACCGGGGAGAGCTGCTGGAAGCTTTGCGCAACAATTATGAGGGAAATGAGATCCTGCGCCTCAGGCTGCTGAACAAAGCTCCTAAGTACGCCAACGACGTGGAGTGGGTGGACGAGATCGCCCACCGGTGGATCAGCCGCTTCACGGCCAAGTTCGCTTCATACCGCAACGCCCGCGGCGGTCCTTACCACACAGGCCTGTACACCGTGTCCGCGCACGTGCCCATGGGCCAGAACGTCGGCGCGACACCGGATGGGCGCAAGGCGCGTGAGCCGCTGGCCGACGGCGGGATGTCTGCGGTATACGGGCGGGACGTCCGCGGCCCCACGGCGCTGCTCAAGTCCGTTTCCCGCGTGGACTCCCTGCTTGGCAGCAACGGCACGCTGCTGAACATGAAGTTCCTCCCCTCGCTATTCAAAAGCCGGGACGGCATCCGGAAGTTCGTTGGGCTGATCAAGGCGCTGGTGGCGCTGAGGATCATCCACGCCCAGTTCAACGTCGTCAACCGGGAGGACCTGCTGGCCGCCCAGAAGCAGCCGGAGCTGTACAGGAGCCTGACGATCCGCGTGGCGGGGTACACCGCCTATTTCACGGAGCTGGCGCCCGACCTGCAGCAGGAGATCATCCAGCGCACCTCCTACGCCGACATATGAAAAAGGCGTTGGTCTTTGACATCAAGCGCTTCGGCGTGAACGACGGCAACGGCATCCGGACGGTCCTGTTCCTCAAGGGCTGCCCGCTGCGGTGCCGCTGGTGCCAGAACCCGGAAGGGCTGACCCCCGGCGTCAACGTCTGGTACGCCCGGAGCATCTGCATCCTCTGCCGGGGCTGCGCCGCGGCCTGCCCGGAGAAATGCATCGGGTTTGACGAAGAAGGCGTCCGCATCGACCATGACGCCTGCACCCGGTGCGGGGCCTGCATCCATGCCTGCCCGACGGGAGCGCTCCGCTTTGACGCGCAGGAAATGACCGTCGCGGAAGCCATGCGGGAAATCGTGAAGGACGAGGTGTTTTACAAGTCTGCGGGCGGCGGCGTCACGCTCTCAGGCGGGGACCCGATCTTTTCGCCGGGGTTTTCCACAGCGCTCCTGAAAGCCTGCCGGGAAAGAGGCATCGGGACCGCTGTCGAGACCAGCCTGTACGCGAGCCCGGATGTCGCCGACGCGCTGGCGGACGCCTGCGACGAGGTCATCGCGGACATCAAGCTGATCGATCCCATGCGGCACAAGGCGGCAACGGGAAAAAGCAACGCGGTCATCCTGCGGAACATTCGACGCCTCGCGGCCCGAGGGGCGACCCTGCGCCTGAGGACCCCGCTGATCCCGGGCTTCACCGCCGATGAGGAGAACATCAAGGGGATCGCGGATTTCATCGCGTCAGTGGACCCGTCCATCCCCTATGAGCTGATCAATTTCAACCCGATGTGCCGGGAGAAATACCGCTCCCTCCGGCAGGATTACGGATTCGACAGGGACCAGAAACCCTTTTCGCCCTCCGAAATGCAGGGATTCAAAGCCATCGCGGAGAGCCGCGGGCTGCATGTGCTGTGAGGTGAAAAAATGACTGACACGCTCAGGGACCTGATCCGGCAGGCGGACGAGGGCCGATGCGTCTATCTAAGCCGGGTCAGGGATGCCTTCCGGGATTCGGACAATGGGATCTTCTGCCGGGTCGACCTGACCCTTGGCGGCGCGATGTCATACCTTATAAGGCTTCCGCTCCCGCGTGACCCCGGCGAGGACGCGTTTGTGCGGGAGTATTTCTACGCCAGGATCTACAACCTGATCTCCGTCCTGGGCGGAAAAACCATGACGCTGACGGTTCCTTACGGGAACGCCTGGGCAAGGGAACTCTGCGCATCCCTTCCCGACGTGTTTGACGTAAAAAAGCCCAGGAGCGAGCGCAAAGGCTTTGGCAAGTGCCTGAACGTGACGGACCGCGCGAACGAAGCGCTCCGCTGCGACCCGTTCCGTTTTCTGATTGAGGACGGAGAACCGCAGGCACCGGCCCGGGAAAGGAAGGCCCCGGGGCGGGACGCGGCCTCGGCTTTCCGCCGCGCTGTTTTGAACGCGCGCTCAGGCCGCCTGTGCGGCATGGATGTCGGCGGCACCGACATCAAGGCCGTGGCCGTGCTGGACGGAAAGATTCGTGCGGTGAAGGAATATGACTGGCACCCCGCTGTGTTCCGGCACATCGATGAGCTCATCCAGCCGATCCTGCTGCTTGCCCGGGTGATGCGCGCGGCCCTTTGCGTGACGGATGATTCGCCCGGAGAACTGCTGGACGCCCGGGACAGGATGCTGGACAAAGCCGCCGCTGCGGAGACGATGGCCGCCGCGGCGGCGGAGATTGAAAGCGCGCTGGACACCCCTGGGTTTGACGCCCTCGGCGTCTGCTTTCCCGACGTCGTGATCGACAACCTGATCGTGGGCGGGGAGACGCTCAAGACTCGAGGCATCCGGGAGGCATCGCCTGATTATGAAAAGGAGTTCACAAGACTCACCGTGCTGAAGGACCTGCTGGGGGAATGCCTTGCCCCCGGCGGGATCGTCCGCATGACCAATGACGGCTCGATGGCGGCCTACACGGCCGCGGCGGAACTGGCGTCGAGCCCCGAAAAAGCGGCGGAGGTCCCTGACGGCATCTTCGCCCATACGCTGGGCACGGAACTGGGCTCCGGCTGGATCGATGAGGAGGGAAAAATCCCGCAGATCCCGCTGGAAGTATATAACTGCATCATCGACCTGGGAAGCCGGCCGGAGCGCGCCCACGGCGTGCTGGACCTTAGGAGCAACCGGAATTTCAATACAGGCCTTGCAGGCACGCTGCAGAAATACGCCAGCCAGAGCGGCGCGTACCGGTTGGTTTTCAAACATTTCAATGAGGGGCAGATCCGGGAGCTTTTCGATGCCGGGTTCATCCTGCGCCGCGGCAGCGGCGTGTTCGCAGTCACCCAGCCCGCCGACATGCGAAAGCCCCTGCTGGAGCGGATCATGTCCATGGCGTGCCAGGGTGTTCCGGAGGCGGAGGAGGTCTTCCGTGAAATCGGCGAATACCTTGCGGTGACCTGGGAGGAAACCGAGGATATCCTGTGCCCGAAGACAAAGTCGCGTGTCCTTTTCGGGCGGTTCGTGAAAAGAAGGCGTGTGTTTGAGCTCATGCAGGAGGGCGCTGCGCGGCTGCTCCCGGCGGAGTTCCAGGCGGCGGACGATTCCATGGCCTATACCCCGTTGATGCTGGACCTCAGGAACGACCCGGTCTACACAGTGGCCCAGTTCGGACAGGCAGTCGGCGCGGTGTACTACGCCGCTGCCGGCAGGACAGCCCCGGAGAATGATCAATAAGGAGGAGGCGCAATGAAAGAACAGAACTATCTGGACGTCCTGGTCGGCGTCATCGGGCATCCGGTGGCGGAGAATCCCGGAAAGGTCATTCAGGAAGCGGCGTTTGGGGAGATGGGCCTGAAGCGGTGGCAATACCTGACCATCGACGTCAAGCCGGAGGATCTGGAAGACGCGGTCAGGGGCCTGAAGGCGTTCGGGATGCGCGGGATCAACTGCACGATCCCGCACAAGATCAAGGTGATCCCCTTTCTGGATGAGCTGAGCGAGGCAGCGAGACTGATCGGCGCTGTCAACACCATCGTGAACACGGAAGGGCACCTGTACGGCGACAACACGGACGGCAAGGGCCTGATGGAGTCGCTGCGCGAGAACGGTGTGGACCCGAAGGGAAAGAAGGCGGTGGTCCTGGGCGCGGGGGGAGCGGCGCGGGCGATCTGCGTGGAACTGTGCCTGGCCGGCACAGAAGACATCACCGTCGTGAACCGCCCCCAAGACAGGGCGCTGGGCGACAGCCTGACGGAACTGCTCTCCCGCGTCTGCAGGAATCCGCGTTACGTCAGCTGGGAAGGCACCTACCGGATCCCCGGGGACACCGATATCCTGATCAACGCGACGCCCATCGGCCTGTACCCCGACGTGGACGCCATCCCCAACGTGGACGTGGGGACGATCCTCCCGTCGATGTTCGTGCAGGACGTTATCCCCAACCCCGCGGTCACGCCGTTCCTGCGGGCGGCACAGGCCCGCGGGGCGAAATGGAATACGGGTACCGGCATGCTCATCAACCAGGCGGCGATCAACATCCAGATGTGGACAGGCAGGAAACCGGACAAGGCCCTCATGCGCCGCGCCCTTGACGAAGCCCTTTCATAAGGCGGCAGGGATCCTCTTCGTCTACGGGGGACGGCGCCGCCGTCCCCCGTTTCTCTACACAAAAGGCGGTTTTGCTGATATACTGTGAACGAAAGAAGCCTTGAGGGGCGCTACGCGACGGGAAACGGTTCCGGAATAGATCCGCAAGATCCTCCTCCCCGATGGAGAGCGGTTCCGCGCCGGCGTCCCGGGGCCCGCACATCTTGCTGACAGCAGAAGAGGGACGCGCGATGGACGGGAAGTATACGATCGGCGTGGACGCGGGAGGGACGAAGGTCGCCTACTGCCTTTTTGACCAGTCCGGAAAACCGGTGGACCGCCTGCAGCACAGAACGGACACGGATGCTGACGGCGTCGCTTTTTCCGACACAGTGATCTCCGTGATCGAACGGATGCTCGGGAAGAACGGCCTCTCGGCGCGCGACCTGAACGGAATCGGGATCGTCATGCCGTCTTTCCTGCTGTTTGACAGGGGTTACGTGTGCATGACCTCCGCCATGACCAACATCTGCGAGTTCCCGATGCGCGACTACATCGCGCAGCGCATCAACACCAAAATCGTCCTGGACAATGACTCCAACGTCGCGGCGCTTGCGGAGCACCGGTATGGAGCCGGCCGCGGCGCGCGGCACATGGTCTACGTGTCCGTCAGCACCGGCCTTGGCTGCGGCATCGTCATCAACGGCAGCGTCTTCCGCGGCAGCTACGGCTGGGCGGGGGAGTGCGGGCACATGCTCATCACGCCGGACGAAGGCCTGGCCTGCGGGTGCCGCAACAGGGGCTGCTTCATGTCCTACGCCTCGGGGCGCTACATCGTGGAGCACGTGAAGAACAGGCTTGCCAGGGGGGACATGAGTGTGCTTTCCCAGGCGGATGTCAGCGGGGAAACCATCATGGCTGCCTGCCATGCGGGAGACGCGGTGGCAAAGGATGCGCTCAGGCAGTTCTCCCATTACCTGGCCGTCTGCGTGTTCAATATCTACCAGCTGCTCAACATCAACCTGTTTGTTTTCGGAGGCGGGCTCACCAACTGCGGGGAAGCCCTGTTCGGGGCGATGCGGGAAGAGTTTGACCGGTACAATCACGTTGCCCAGCCCGTGGAGTTCAGGTTTGCGCAGCTTGGGCGCGACACGGGCGTCATCGGCGCGGCGGAGCTCGTGAAGGAAACGGACATCGTCTGATACCAGGGAGGATGCCGATGCGGATCGATTCGGGCGCCGCGGCGCGGACGGACCGGCTGGGCGAATTCTGCAGGCAGCTGGACAGGACGGACATCAGGATCGTGTTTTGCAAGCGCTTCGACGGAAAGAGCGGCAACTGGAACCTGACCCGGCACATGCACGACGTCGTGGAGCTCATCTACTTCCTCAACGGCGACGTGGAGATCTCCACCACGGAAGCCCATTCCAGCGCGGGCGATTATGACGTCATCGTCTATCCGCGGGGAATGTACCACTCCGAGAAGCTGCAGGGCCGCGGTAGCCATGATATTTTCTGTGTCTGGGCGGATCTGGGCCCCCTCCAGGTGCCGGGCATGATCTGGGTCCAGGACGACAGGGGACTCCCCGTCAAGTGGCTGCTGGAGCACATGCACGCAGAATATACGTCCGACCAGCCGGAGCCCGCGCTCATCCAGCACTACGCCAAGGCCGCCATCATCCTCATCGCCCGGAAAGCCCTGGGCGGAAACGTGTCGGACGGCCAGATCTCGTCACGTCCGTTTGAACGCGCGGTCCGCTTCATGCACGACCATCTTGCCGAGCCGCTCACAGTGGACGGCCTGGCCAAGGCCGTCAGCGTCAGCTCCTCCTACCTCAGCCGCATCTTCAGGCAGAAGGTCGGCGTGCCGCCGGGCATTTATCTCCGGAGCATCCGCATAGAGACGGCCAGGGCCATGCTCTCCTACGGGACGCGGACCATCGAGGAGATCGCGGGCCTGATCGGGTTCAGTTCCCCGAAGTACTTCTCCCATGCCTTCAGGAAGGAAACGGGCATGACCCCCAGCGAGTGGCGGCGCCGCAGCCTGCGCAGCGAAGTAACGGACAGGGAATAGGTTCAGAATTTCGCACCTTATGTGCTGTTTTCCGGGTTGTTTCTGGGAAGGAAATGCCCTATAATGTCCATGTTGAAGTTTGGAATACCGTTTGCCTGACAGCGCCATTCTGCCTCGTTCTTCTTGCGGAGGCAATCCGCAAAGATATAAGGAGGAAATGTCATGAAAAAGATCCTGAGTCTGTTTCTAGTTCTTGTACTGGCGATGAGCGTCTCGTCTGCTGCCTTTGCAGAAAAAAAGGAGGTCAAGATCGCTTTCATCACCCAGTCGCTGGAGAACGCCTCCCAGGCATTCGCCTGGAGCCAGTTCCAGGAGTATGCCCCCCAGTACGGGTTTACTCCCTACCTGTTTGAGGAGGGGTATGACCCGCAGAAAGGCGTGGCTGCGATCGGCACCTGCATCGCGGAGGGCTTCGCCGCCATCTCCATCAACCCGACCGACCCCAGCGCGATGATCCCCAGCTTCATGGAAGCGCAGAAAGCGGGCGTCATCGTGGGCATGTATTCCTCTGAGGTCCCTGAGGAGTTCAAGCAGTACCGCGACTTCATGTGCGGCACCAACGACATCATCTGCGGCGAGGTCGCCGCGCAGACCCTGATGGAGGCCTTCCCGGAGGGCGTCAAGGTGGTCGAGGTCGGCGGGCAGTCGGGGCACGACGCGCAGATCAAGCGCCACAACGGTTTCTTTGACACCATCGACCCGGCGAAAGTGACGGTGCTGGACTCCAAGAACTGCCCGCGCTGGTCTTCCGACGACGCAATGAACATCATGAACGACTTCATTACCCTCTACGGCGATGAGATCCAGGCCGTCTACTGCCACTGGGACATCGGAGCCACCGGGTGCATCGAAGCCCTGAAGGCCGCAAACCTGCTTGAAGGCGTGTACGTCATCGGCGTGGACGGCTGCATGATCGGCTACGACCAGGTCATCGAGGGCACGCAGCAGCTGTGCATCGGGCAGAACTTCACCCGCATGACCACCGACACCCTGGACACCATCCAGAAGATCCTCAACAAGGAGCCCTACGACGAGGTGACCTTCACCGCGCTGGACGTCGTCACCCCGGCCAACGTGAGCACCTTCCCATATCCGAAGTGGTAAGACCCCAAGGCTGAATAAGGCAGCATGGACCGATCGCCCCGGGCCCTCCGGGGCGATCGGTCAAAGAGTATTTTCACGGAGGCCTTGAACTTGAGCCAGCCAGGCAGGAACATCCTCGTCGTCAGGGACGTGTGCAAGAGCTTTCCAGGCGTCAAGGCGCTGGACCGCGTCTCCATCCAGGTGCCCTCCGGCGTCGTGTACGGCATCGTAGGCGAGAACGGCGCGGGGAAGTCCACACTGATGAAGATCCTCTCGGGCGTCTACGAAAAGGACAGCGGGACCATCGAGTTTGACGGGAAGGTCATCGAGCGCACCACCCCCATCCAGGCGCTGCGCCGGGGGCTGAGCATCATTTACCAGGAGTTCAACCTCGTCAATACCATGTCGGTGGGCGAGAACATCTACCTGGGCCGCTTCCGGGAGATGGGCGGGATGAGGGGCGTGCATAAAAAAGCGCGCGCGCTGCTGGACAGCATCGGCAGCCGGATCAGCACCTACGCCAAGGTAGGCGACCTGAGCGCGTCGGAAATGCAGATCGTGGAGATCACCAAGGCGCTGTCGTTTGATTCCCGGCTCATCATCATGGATGAGCCCTCCAGTTCCCTGACCTCGGAGGAGCTCAAGCGGCTCGGGAAGATCATCAACCAGCTGCGGGACAAGGGCATCTCCACCATCTACATCAGCCACAAGCTGGATGAGATCTTTGAATACTGCGACATCGTGACCGTCATGCGCGACGGCTGCGTGATCGATTCCCGCCCGGTGAGCGAGATGAGCCGCAGCGAGATGATCGAGAAGATGGTCGGGCGGACCATCGACAACGAATACCCGCCGCGGATGCACTGCGTCGGCGGGCCGCTGCTGGAGATCAAGAACCTTACTACCCGCAAACTGCATGACGTGAGCTTCACCCTGAACAGGGGCGAGATCCTGGGCTTTGTGGGGCTGGTCGGCGCCGGCCGGACTGAGATCGTCCGGGCAATCTACGGCGCGGACAAGGTCAGGAGTCATACCCTGCATCTCCAAGGAAAGCAGACGAGGGTCCGCAACCCCAAGGAGGCGATGGTTGCCGGGATGGGGCTGCTGCCGGAGGACCGCAAGCGCGAGGGACTGATCCTTCCCTTCTCCGTCGAAGCCAACATCACCATGGCTTCCCTGGACCGGCTGACCCGGCACGGCATCATCGACCGGTCCAAGGAAAAGGAGATCGGCGAACGGCAGATCAAAAACCTCAACATCAAGACGCCCTCCGCCCAGACAAGAACGCACAGCCTCTCCGGCGGAAACCAGCAGAAGTGCATCGTGGGGCGCTGGCTGGAACTGGATCCCCAGATCCTGATCCTTGACGAACCCACCCGGGGGATCGACGTCGGCGCGAAGTATGAGATCTATACGCTGATGAACAGGATCGTGGAAGCGGGCGGCTCGATCATTATGATCTCCTCCGAGCTGCCCGAGGTACTCAACATGAGCAACCGCGTCCTGACGATCTGCGAGGGCAGGGTGACCGGCGAATTCAACCCCGAGACCGCCTCTGCCGCGGAAATCATGAGCCGGGCGATCGGCTGAGTGCAAAGGGCCGCAAGATGAGAAACGAAAACAAGCTCCTGCGATTCATCAACCAGAACCTCGTTCTGCTGGGGATCATCGTGCTGGTCACGGTGACTGCGGTCATCCAGCCAAAGTTCCTGATGACCCGCAACCTGACCAACATCCTCCGGCAGATGACCTCCCTCGCCTTCGTGGCGCTGGGGATGACCTTTGTCATCATCGGCGGGTTCATCGACCTCTCGGTCGTGGGCATGGTGTCGCTGGTCAGCGTCATCACGGCCTCCCTGATCAACCCGATCGGGCAGGTAGGCGCGCTGCTGTGCGGCCTTCTGGCGGGCGCTCTGCTGGGGTACCTGAACGGCACCATCCTGACCAAGTTCGGCGCCACCATCCAGGCGGAGGTGCTGTTCATCACCTACGGCATGAGCTCCGTCTTCATCGCGGTGGGCCTTCTGGTCACCAACGCGGAGACGCTGCGCATCGCGCGGTCCACCAGGCCCTACGACATGTTCACCGCGATCGGCTCGGGCAGCTTCCTGGGCATCCCCATCTCCATCCTCATCTTCGCCGTCATCCTGGCCATCATGTATTTTTTCCAGACCAGGACACTGGCGGGCCGGTCCATCAGCCTGATGGGCGGCAACAAGACGGCCGCCTACCTGTGCGGGTTCAACATCAACCGCACCATGCAGATGGTCTACACCATCAACGGGCTGATGTCGGCGTTCGGCTCCATCGTGCTGATGTCCCGGGTGACCACCGCGACGGCGACACTGGGCACGGGGTATGAGGCCAACGCGATCCTCTGCGTCGTTGTGGGCGGCACGACCCTCGCGGGCGGAAAGGGGAACGTCCTGCGGACGCTTCTGGGTGTGTTCCTGATCACCCTGCTGTCCAACTGCATGAACCTTCTGGGGCTGTCCACCTACATGCAGACGGTCATGAACGGCGCGGTACTGGTCACCGCCATCTGGCTTGACAACCGGAAACGTCTCTAGGGGATGACAAGATGAGCATGACATCGGTTTTGAACAAGGTCTGGAAGTCCCTCTCCCGGCAGAAGGCGGTGCTGGCAATTCTGGCACTGGTCACGCTGATGCTGTTCTTCGACACCAATTTCTTCACCCCCTACAACTGGCTGGACATGCTTCGCTCCACCTCCATCATCGAGATCATCGGCTTTGGCGTGACGGTGGTAGTCATCTGCGGCGCCTGCGACCTGTCCGTCGGCGGGACCATGAGCATCGGCGGCATCCTGGCCATCATGCTGGTCAACGCCAACTATCCCTTCTGGCTCGCATTCCTCGCGGGCATCCTCAGCGGCGCGCTGGTCGGCCTGGTGAACGGGTTCCTGGTGGTGCATCAGAAGACGGAGCCCTTCATCATCACCCTGGGCATGGGCATGCTGCTCAAGGGCGTCGCGCAGCAGCTGACCAACGCAAGCCCGCTCTCCAGCAGAAACATGGAGTTCATGAAGATTTCAAACCAGCAATTCTTTGGCATCCCCTCCCTGGTTGTCTACATGGCGGTGCTGCTGGTCGCTTTCTTCTGCCTGCTCAGGTTTACAGGCTACGGCAGAAACTGCTACGCCATCGGCGGCAACTATGAGGTCGCCAAAAACTCAGGCATCAATGTCATCAGGACCAAGTGGATCGCCTTTGTCATCAGCGGCAGCACGGCGGCCCTGGCAGGCGTGCTGCTGGCTTCCCGGATGAACACCGGTTCCTCCATTTACGGGGATACCACGGGTATGTTGGTCAACTGCGGCATCGTGATCGGCGGCACGTCTTTCGCCGGCGGCATCGGGGGCATCTATGAGAGTTTCATCGGGCTGTTCGTCATCCAGCTGATCTCCAACAGCATGGGGATGCTGGGCATTGGCGGCTATTCCCAGCAGCTCATCCGCGGCATCATCATCGTGCTCATCATCGGCATGGATTGCTACGCCCGAAAGCGCAAGCGCGAAGCGGTATAGCAAGCCCGCCTTTGTTTTATACAAATGAAATCAGCGCCCTGACCAAACAGTCAGGGCGCTGATTATTCCGCGCTGATATGCTATAGGTTCTGCTCTGTACGCTCGATGATGTCGTCCTGGGTCTGGCGCGAGAGCGAGTTGAAAAACGCGCTGTAGCCCGCCACGCGCACGATGAGGTCACGGTGCTTCTCCGGGTGCGCCTGGGCATCCCGGAGCACCTCGCGGCTGACGACGTTGTACTGCACGTGGAAGCCGTTCAGGGCGTCAAAGAAGGTCCTCAGCAGCAGGATGAGCTTGTCCCGGTTTTCGCTGCGCTCCAGGAGCTGCGGGGTCACTTTCTGGTTGAGCAGGACACCGCCGGTGATCTCCTCCGTGGGCAGCTTGGTGACGGACTTGAACACAGCGGTGGGCCCGTTCCGGTCCATGCTGTGGCTGGGGGAGCAGCCTTCCGCGAGGGGTTCACCGGCTTTTCGGCCGTCCGGCGTCGCCAGGGTGCCCGCCCCCTGGGGGATGTTGGCGGAGATGGAACTGGTGCCCGCGTAATACACCCCGCCGATGGGCCCGCGCCCGTAGCGGGTGTTGTGGTACTTCTTCATCTCGTCGATGTAGCTGGCATAGGCTTCCCGCAGCAGCAGGTCGATATAGTCGTCGTCGTTGCCGTATTTGGGCGCGCCTTCAATCAGGATGGAGCGGATCGCCTCGCCTTTTTCCCCATCAAAGTTCGTCTTCAGGGCGTCCCACAGTTCCCCGGGGGTCATCCGTTCGTCCTCAAACACGCATTTTTTGATCGCAGCCAGCGAATCGCCCAGGTTCGCGATGCCCACCTGCAGGTCGCTGATGAAATCATACACCGCGCCGCCTTCCTTCAGGTTCAGGCCGCGCCCGATGCAGTCATCGCACAGCGCGCTCAGGAGGACGTCGGCGGTGTCCCGCTCCAGGGTCAGGTCCGCGCAGCTGTCAATGACGACCGCCTGGCGGGCAAAATCCCGGATCACCTTGTCCCACGCCGCCATCACCTGGGAGAAGTCAGTCATTTCCGTAAAGCGGCCGGTTGGCGCGCATACGCGTTTCCCGCTCTCAGGGTCCACCCCGTCGTTCATGGCGATGAGGAGGGACTTGGGGAAGTTGATGAAGCTCATCCCGGTGACGCGGTAGCCCCACTTCCCGGGCACGGCCACCTCGACGCAGCCGATGGCGGAATAGTTGTAGGCGTCTTCGCGGCTGACCCCTCTGCTGATGAAGCTGGGGATGATGATCCCGTCGTTGTTGAAGGCGGGCATGCCGATCCCCAGGCGCACCAGCTCGATGCATTTGCGCATGAAAGCGTCCGAGAGCCCCGCGTGGTAACGGACGGTCAGGTTGGGCTGCGGCAGGCGGACCTGGGCGACGCTGTCAAGGATCATGTAGGTGAAGTCGTTGACCGCGTCTTCCCCGTCCGTCGTCTGCCCGGCCACCGTCACATTCTGGTACAGCGGGCTCCCGGCTGAAAAGCGCGTGTGGGACCAGGGCCTTATCTTGTTGATCGACAGCGTCTTCAGCCACAGGTTGTCCAACAGCTCGACGGCCGCCTCCCGCGTGATGCGCCCGGCCGCAAGGTCCGCCTGGTAAAAGGGGTTAAGGTACTGGTCCATCCGGCCGTAGGAAAGCGAATGGCCGTTGCTCTCGATCTGCAGGATGCAGTGGACCAGCCAGACGCTCTGGATGGCCTCCCGCAGGGTTCCGGCCGGCTGCATGGGCACCTTGCGCAGGATCCGCGCCATTTCCCTCAGTTCCCCGGCGCGCTGCAGGCCGGCTTTTACGGCTTCCTCCTCGGCCAGGGCCGCGTAGCGCCCGGCAAAGCGTTCCACCGCATCGATCACAAGGAGGATGCCTTGGTAGAAGTATCCCTTGGCGATGTTGGTGTGCTCGGTAAAGTCCAGCGCATGCAGTTTCTCCTCGGAACGGGCCCTGTAATCAGCCAGCCCCAGGCGGAGCAGCCCGGTGTAGTCCGCCGCGACGTGCGCGTCCCCGGAGGTGATGTTGCCCTCCGCCTTGATGATGCCCAGGTCATACAACAGCCTCGCCTGGGGCGGGAAGGACGCTAGGCCGCGGTCCTTGACGGTGTTGTTCTTCCAGAACGGGGCGATTTCCCTCAGGGCTTGCTTGGTCGCCTCGTCGATCTGGAAACTGTCCCCGTCGCGCCTGTCAAACTCATCCAGCTCCCGGATGACCCAGTCCATCGCGTATTCCGGGAAGATGGGCGCCGCGCGGTTGGCGGAGGCCTGGTTCCCCGCCAGCAGCGTTTCCGGCTCGATGTAGATGGTCATGTGGTCCAGGACGTTGGCCAGCATCATCGCCCGCTTGATGGCAAGCGGCTGGTGCTGGTGCTCCCGGTACGCCTCGGTCGTCAGGACGGCGCGCTGGGCGCACACCTGCGGCTTAGCGCTGAGCATCTTCTCCCGGTATGTTTTGATCCTCTCGGTCATGCTGCCAAACCCGTCCATCGCCTTTTCTTCCTTCTTCCTCTTCTTAACCTGTGTGTTCCTGCCGCTCCCCGCGCCCTACGCCTTCAGGACGGCCACGCCCCTGTCCAGAAGGTACCTCTCGGTTTCCTCCGGGATGCCCCCGTCCGTGTACACGGCGCTGACCTCGCGGACCTCCAGAAGGGGGACGACCCCCTGGCTGACGAACTTCCGTGACTCCGTGAGCACGATCGCCCGGTTTGCCTGCCGCCGCATCGCGCGCACGGCCTCGGCCCGCATCATGTCACTGCCGGTGAAGCCGCTGGCGGGGGAAAAGCCGTCCGTGCCGACAAACAGCTTGTCCACGAAAAACTGGCCCGCGCAGGTACGGACAAGAGGGCCCACCAGCACCTGGGAGGATGATTGGTAACTTCCGCCCAGGAGGACCACATTCGCGCCGGGCGCGGCGCGCAGGAAGCCCGCGATGAAGGCGGAGTTGGTGACGATCATGACGCCCAGGCCGGAGAGCGCCAGTTCCTCCGCCAGCAGCGCGCAGCAGGAGCCGGATTCGATGAACACCGTCTCGCCCGGCTGCACGCAGGCCGCGGCGAGCTTTGCGATACGTTTCTTCTGCTCGTAGTGGTAGGCCAGCCTGCTGTTCAGGTCGTCGCTGGAGCCGAGTACCGCCGTCCCATGCTCGCGCCTGATCAGGCCCAGCTTGCCCAGCGCTTCCAGGTCCTTGCGCACGGTGACCTGGGATACGCCCAGCAGTCCGGCCAGCGCGGATACTTCAATCCGCCCCTGGTCCGTCAGGGTATCCAGCAGCCGCTTCTGCCTGTCCGTCATCCCAGCGCCCCCTTCCTCCCCTCCATTATAACGGAAGGGTTTCATTTGTCAATGGAATTTCTTTCAAATGAAATTAAATTTACTTGCGTATGCAATCTTTCCATTGTCAGGAAGGGTTCCCCATGCTATACTGGTAGCGTGTGAGGAGGGCTTTGCATGCAGGAAACCGGGATCGTCCTCAACATCCAGAAATTCAGCCTTCACGACGGGCCGGGCATCCGTACGGCAGTCTTCCTCAAAGGCTGCCCGCTCAGGTGCCTTTGGTGCGCCAACCCGGAGAGCCAGTCCCCCCTCATTCAGCGGGGGAAGGGCGTCACCTACGGTGAAGTGAAAACCGCGGAAGAGGTGATGGCCGTCGTCCGGCAGGACCTGCCCTTTTACAGCAAGTCCGGCGGCGGGATGACGCTGACCGGCGGGGAGCCCCTGCTTCAGCCGGATTTCTGCCTTGACCTGCTCCGCCTGGCCGGAGAGGAAGGCATCCACAGAGCAGTCGAGACGGCGGGCGGCGTGCCGTACTCCCGCTTTGAGCAAGTGGCGCCGCTCACCGACCTGTTCCTCTATGACCTGAAGCATCACGACGCCAAGAAGCACCTGGAGAACACCGGAGCGCCCCTTGCGGGCATCCTGGAGAACCTTGGCAGGCTCCTGTCCTCCGGCTCGGAGGTGATCGTCCGCATCCCCGTCATCCCCGGGTTCAACGATGCCGCTGAGGACGCGCGGCGGCTGAGCGGCCTCCTGTCCGGCCTGGGTGCGAAGCGGGTGGACCTGCTGCCGTTCCACCAGTTCGGCGAAAGGAAGTACGCCCTGCTGGACCTGCCCTACGCGATGGCGGGCGTCCGGGCGCTGTACCCGGAGGACCTGCGGGAGTACCGGGAGGCGTTCCTGTCCGCGGGCATCCTGTGCGGCGTATGAACCCGTCCTGTCCTGCCGTCACAAGGGGCTTACCGCGGAACCATTCGGATTTCATGCCGACCGCGACTTCACCATCCATCGAGTTGTGGCGGGTATTTTAGTAAGTTTATTCAGTTGATATTGATTATAATCCCCTGAATAACCGAGTCCCTATCTTGACAGGCAACTCGACAAAGAGAATCTGCCCATATCCTTTATTCTGGCCAAAGCTGCGAACATCAGTGTACTCCATCTACGTCCAGCTCTATTGTCATAAACACCGGATGCTGCTATTATTCTATAAATATAGGTATCCTCAATAACTCAGGCAAGATATATTGGTCGATCATAGAATGAGGCCATGAAACTGATTGTGAAGAGTAACGCTGCATATGCTCAATATTTTTCAGCGAAGAATATCAAGACGATACTTGAAGACTCGTAGTACACGATCGGCGGATGATAAAGGTCCGCACTCCGGCAGCATTCTGGAAATTGAGAACAAAACATGAAACGAGGTAGTCATGATGGCAGACGTAAGGATCCTTGGCGCGGTTTCTCTGCCCAGCATTCCCTGGCAGGATCGCCCGGCGGATGACCGCGCGTCAGCGCCCCTGTGGCGTTATTCCGGCAATCCGGTGCTTGGCCGGAATCCGACGCCCAGCATCGCGCGGATCTTCAACAGCGCAGTCGCTCCCTGGAAAGACGGTTTCATTGCGGTGCTGCGCGGGGAACAGATCGACGGGATTCCGCACATCTATCTCGGCCGCAGCAGGGACGGCATCAGCTGGACAGTTGAGAGTGAAAGGATCCCTTTTCTAGACGCAGCAGGTCATCCTTTCATGCCTCGTTATGCGTATGATCCGAGGCTTGTGAAGGTTGAGGACTCATACTATATCATCTGGTGTACGGACTTTTTCGGCGCGGCGATCGGCATGGCCGTTACAGAGGATTTTAAAATCTTCACACGGCTTGAGAACCCCTTCATCCCATTCAATCGCAACGCGGTGCTGTTTCCGCGCAGGATCAATGGCACCTATCGGATGCTGTCACGGCCATCCGACAGCGGGCACACCCCTTTCGGCGACATCTTCGTCTCGGAAAGCCCTGACATGACCTTTTGGGGGAAGCACCGCCATGTGATGAGCCGAGGAAACAACTGGTGGGAGAGTGTGAAAATCGGCGCTGGCGCGGCGCCGATCGAAACGACGGAGGGTTGGCTGATGTTCTATCACGGTGTCAGCAGCACATGCAACGGCTTTGTCTATTCGCTGGGCGGAGCGATCCTCGACATTGCCGAGCCAAGCCGGGTGCTCTACCGGTGCTCGAATTACCTACTGACACCGGAAGCTCCCTATGAGACGACCGGATTTGTCCCAAACGTCGTCTTTCCCTGCGCATCCCTGCAGGACCCGGACACCGGGCGGATCGCCATTTATTACGGGGCCGCGGACACCCATGTCGGGCTTGCTTTCACAAGGGTGAACGAGGTTGTGGACTATATCAAGCTGCACAGCGCCGTTGCCCCAGACGATGCGAGCCCCCGGCATGATTTCTGACAAAGGAGCGTCTTTTATGCCCGGGAAAAGCTTTTCTTCTCTGATGGATACTTATGAGCGCCTGATCGCCCGGACCAATCCCGTCAATGAGCGTTTCCATAACGGTATTTTTGAACGATACGCTTGTCCTGTGCTGACCAGGGAGCACATCCCTCCTTTCTGGATGTATGACGCGGATCCGGCAGCCAATCCGTTTATGATGCAGCGTCTTGGTGTGAATGCCGTGTTCAACAGCGGGGCGATCTTCCTGAACGGGAAATACTGCCTGGTTGCCCGCGTCGAAGGAGCTGACCGCAAGAGTTTCTTCGCGGTGGCCGAAAGTACCAGCCCGACGGAGGGTTTTCGCTTCCGGGATCATCCGATCGTTCTCCCAGATACCGAACCTGATGAAGTGAACGTATATGACATGCGGCTCACTCAGCACGAGGACGGCTGGATCTACGGGATCTTCTGCTCTGAATGCAGGGATCAGTCAAGCGGCGACCTCAGCGCCGCCGTCACCGGTGCGGGCATCGCCCGCACCAAGGACCTGACAGCCTGGGAGCGCCTGCCCAATCTGCGGACGCGTTCCGGTCAGCAGCGCAACGCCGTATTGCACCCCAGGTTTGTAGGGGGCAGGTATGCCTTCTATACCCGGCCCATGGATGGGTTCATTCAGGCTGGCTCAGGCGGGGGTATCGGATTTGGCTTGTGCGACGAGATCGGGAATGCGGTCATTAAGGACGAGACGATCATCCGCCCTCGCTGTTACCATACGGTTTCCGAGAGCAAAAACGGCGAGGGCACCGTACCCATCCTGACGGACAGGGGCTGGATCCACATCGCCCATGGGGTCTGCAGCACCGCTGCGAGGTTGAGGTACGTGCTGTATGCATTTGCTACCGCGCTGGAGGATCCCTCCAGGGTCATCGCGCAGCCCGGGGGGATGCTGCTGGGACCCTTGGGGAGGGAACGGGTCGGGGACGTCGGCAACGTGGTCTTCACCAACGGCGCGATCGCTTGCGGTGACGGGCGGATCTTTATCTATTACGCCTCCTCCGACACCCGGCTGCACGTGGCCGGTACTGACGTAAAGCGCCTATGTGATTACGTCTTCAATACGCCGGAGGATCCCCTGCGTTCAGCGGACTGCGTGCGGCAGCGGATCACGCTGATCGACGGCAACCTGCGGTTCCTGAGGTCCCAGGGATGACGCAGTTCCGCGATCTCTTCCCGCATAAAAGAGTATCAGCCTTCTGCCGAGCGTTTCATGGCAGGGTATCCTTCCATTGTATCGGCAATATGCCGTCCGGAGCCGGATACGATGTTTACTTTGTTTTTCATCAGCGCTAATATGGTAATGGCAGTGCTGCAGAATGCGCCGGCAGGGCAGAAGCCCTGGGCATGAAAGGAAGCTTCATGAAGAAAGTCGTCGGCGGCTTCTTGGCGATTCTCATTTTATTGTTGCTTCTGTTTATCGCATCAAAGTCCTATCTGTTTTCCATCGGGTACACTCAACCGGTGTTCACCGACAGCAACGGCGTGTCGTCCATTTCCAAGGTCGAGGGCAGGAAGTTTTTCATTCTGGACGGACAGGGGGAATGAAAAGAGAGTTTCCTGGCTGGGGTCAACATCGGTCTCGGCCTGCCCGGAGCGTTCCCTGGGGAGTACGCGATCGGGTATGAGACATATTTCAAATGGTTCCAGCAGATCGGCGGGATGGGATCCAACACCATCCGCGTGTACACCCCGCAGAGCCCGGGCTTTTACCAGGCTCTTTATGAATATAACCGTCTGGCGGCCACGCCGCTTTACCTGCTTCAGGGCATCTACATGGATGAAAGCGACGTCCTGAAGTACGGCGATGTTTTCGCGCCGGGGTCCATCGCCGTCAGGGACATGCGGCAGGACATCGTAGACTGTGTCAACATGCTGCACGGCAACGCGGTGATCGGGGAGAAACCCGGCAAGGCGTCCGGCATTTACCGCTGGGATGTGTCAAAATATGTCATCGGCTGGATCCTGGGCATCGAATGCGAAGCCTACCTTGTCGACGGGACGAACAGGGCTCACCCGGACATGACAGCCTTCAGCGGAAAGTACGTCTATACGCAGGATGCTTCGCCCTTTGAAGTGTTCATCGCGCAGATGAAGGAACTGGCCATCGCCTACGAAACGGAAACGTACCGGATGCAGCGCCCTGTCGCCTTCAGCAACTGGCCTACCACTGATCCCCTGAGGCACCCAAACGAACCATTTGAAAACGAGGACCTCGTTAGCATCGACGTTGAGCATATTGAAGCCAAAGCATCATTTTCACCCGGTTTCTTCGCCTCCTATCATGTTTATCCATATTATCCGGAATTTTTGAATTACCCCAGCGGTGATGGACGGACAGATGAAAATCCCTATTATACCTATCTCCAAAAGCTTGTCGGATACCATTCCATGCCGGTTCTGATTTCCGAGTTCGGCCTGCCTTCCTCGCGCGGCGTGACGCACGTCAACCATCTGACCGGGCTCAACCAGGGCGGGCATTCGGAACAGCAGCAGGGTGAAGGCCTGATCAGTATGCTTCATGATATCAGCGCTTCCGGCTGCATGGGCGGCATTGTATTTTCCTGGCAGGATGAGTGGTTTAAAAGATCCTGGAACACAATGGACTTTGACGACCCCAACACACGGCCAAAGTGGTTGAATGTCGAGTCAAGCGAGGAAAACTTCGGCTTGATTAGTTTCTCTTCGTTTCCCTCCATCCAAATTGATGGAAAAGATGATGACTGGGGTGACTCTACAGTACTTGGGCAGGACAAGCGACTGCGTGCTGACTGGGACGGTTCCTACCTTTACTTGCGCTTCGGCGTGGATCATTTTGAACAGCAAAAATTCCTTATTCCCATTGATAGCATCGCAGATCAGGGCAGCAATACATATGACGGCGCGCGCTTTGAACACCCGGCAGATTATGTCCTTGTTCTTGATGGTAAGGAGAACACGCGTCTTTTGGTGGATCCGTACTACAACCCTAATTACAAATTATACGGCAAGTTGTTATTTGGCCCGGATGAGCTAAAAAACTACTCAACACCATCAAGCGGTATCTTTATCGGTGTTCAGCAGGTAATCAGTATGAAACTGAGAATGCCGGAAACCGGACAGGAGGTCCCAATCCAGTTTTGGGACACCGGCAAAATGACATACGGCATCTCAAATCCAGACAGTGACGAGTATGATTCCCGGGCGGATTTTTGCGCGGGGGACGGCTTTGTCGAGATTCGGATCCCCTGGATGCTGTTGAACTTCGCAGACCCCTCCTCCGGTAGAATCTTGGATGATCTTCATGATCAGGAGGGTTTCCCATTACAGACCATCCGGGAAGTTTACATTGGCTTTGGCAGCGAGATGGACAGCGAGCCCATCCCCATGTACGCATACGGCCTTCCCCAATGGAGCAGCATGGAGTACACCCAGCGGTTCAAACGCTCCTATGAACTGCTGGCCGGGGTGTTCCCGAAATTCGCGACCTACCCCATCCAGGAAGATGCTCAGCTGCGGCAGGCCCAACGGTTCCAGGACGTGCGCCTGCTCTACGTGCGCTTTGAGAACCTGCTGAGCACCACGGACTTTGTTGTCATTCTGATTGGGATCACAGTGATGCTGGTCATTTACCTGTACCTGCTGCTGCTGATCGTGAACCTGTGGCTAAACCGTAAAGCGAGCAGACGCGGGCGTGAGAGGGAACACCTCAGATCCATCATGTGGCTGCCTGAGGATGAGATCAGAAAAAAGCTTCACATACGCTACCTGTGCACTTCCAAAGGGCTTGACATGCTGGGCCAGTTCATAGCGGAAGAATGTCCTTGGGAATGCGGAGCCCCGCTGCTGATGGTCATCAACCACGGAAAATATGAACACTGCATGCAGAATTTCATGCGTTACAAGGACATCGCGTTCATCATTCTGGTCATCCGGATCATCGGGCTTCTGCGGCTGAAACAGTATAAGAGCCGAATACTGCAGCTGATGACGGAAAACAAGGACAACACCGAGCTTCAGTACATGGGCTTCCTTGCCCTCTCGATGATGGGGATGCGGGGCGATCTGGTGCGCCTTTGCGCACAGCTTGAATACAGCAAGGGGCTTTCATTCCGCAGCCTCAAGGAGATATTCGCTGAATTCAGCGGCGACAAGGCGTCCCTCTACAGGGATCTGCTCAACTCGCCCGATGCCTACATCCGCCGGATCGCCGTGAAGAACATCGGGGACGACGGGATCATCAAGCTTGCCAACCGCCTGCTTCCGCAGCTGGAAAGCGAGGATGTCAACCTGAAGCACGACGTGGTCCGCACCCTTGGGCAGCTCAGGTTCGGACCGGCCGGAAACCTCATTGCCAGGGAACTGGACAGCCCGAACTGGATACTTCGAAACGCCGCGGTCGTGGCGCTTGCCTCCATTGATGCCCGAAAATATCTTCCACGACTGGTCCAGAGCCTGAAAGATAGGGAGTGGTGGGTGCGCTACAACTGCGCTGCGGAACTGTCCCGCTATCTGCCGGCTGATGATCTGCTGCAACTGCTGCCCCAGCTGAACGACCGCTTCGCATCAGAGATCCTGGCTTATGCGATCAGCGAGAGGAAAATGCTGGCGGAAAAGGGGGAAGGAACGTGAGGGACGCACTCGTCTTGATCCTGAAGGTCGTCAACTGGCTTTCGCTGGCTTACATGATCGGCATTACGCTGACGTATTTTCTCCAGCTGATCTTTTCAGGACGGTCACTTGAGGAATACATCAAGTACCTCCGCTTTTCCGATTACCGCCGATTTGTCGATTCATCCAACATGATCCCGGTTTCGCTGATCGTGCCGGCATACAATGAGGAAGCGACCATCATCGAAACCATTCAGAACCTGCTCAAACTGGACTACCAGGAGTATGAGATCATTGTTGTGAACGACGGTTCCAGGGACGGGACCCTGCAATTGCTGCTGGAGCGCTTCTCCATGATCCCCATCGAGCAGCCGTACAAAAAATCGGTTGAGAACAAACCCGTCCGAAGCGTGTACCGGACTCCCCTGCATGGGAACCTGATCGTGGTGGACAAGGAGAACGGTGGAAAGGCCGATGCGCTCAATGCCGGGGTCAATTTCTCACGTTATCCGCTTGTGGTTTCCATGGACGCGGACTCGGTCCTGGAGAAGCAGGCGCTGATCAGGATCCTGATCCCCTTCCTGAAGGACAGCAACGTCATCGCGGTCGGCGGGGTGGTGCGAATATCAAGCGGCTGCGTGATCAAGGATGGTGAGATCCTGGAGATCAATCTGCCAAAAACCATGCTTGGCAGATTGCAGACGGTGGAATACCTGCGCTCCTTTTTCACCGGGCGCATCGGCGCGGCATCCATGGGAATGCTGCTGATCATCTCCGGGGCTTTCGGCGCTTTCCGCAAGGATGCGCTTATCTCGGTGGGAGGGTATACAGCCAACTGCATCGGGGAAGACATGGAGGTCGTCGTCAAGCTTCACAGGAAATTCCGAGATGCCGGCAAACCGTACAGGATCAGTTTCCTGCCGGACCCCATCTGCTGGACGCAGCCTCCCGAGAACCTCAGGGACCTGTACAAGCAGCGCAAGCGCTGGCAGATCGGGCTGATCAACGTGCTGCTGCGCCACAGGGACATGGCATTCAACCCCAAATACGGGAAAACCGGCCTCGTGATGCTGCCATATTACTGGATCTTTGAGTTCATCGGACCTGTCTATGAGACGCTCGGGTATTTCGTGATCCCGCTGTCCTGGTGGCTGGGCATCATCGGATGGCGGTTCGTTGCCCTGTTCTTCCTGCTGGTCGTCATGATCGGCCTGATCCTGTCCCTGGGCGCACTCATGCAGGAGAGCTATGCGATGCGCAAGTTCCCCAAGATCAGCCAGGTCCTTCTGCTGGCGGGGTATGCGCTGCTGGATAATTTTGGGTTCCGCCAGTTCAACACCGTCATCCGTTTCATCGGTTTTATGAAATACAGGAAAGGGAAAGACACCTGGGGATCCATGACCCGCAGAAGGTTCACGGCCGGCTCTTTGCCGGCGGCCGGCCGCATTGACCAAGAGGGAACGGCGCCTGCGTTTTCCGCCTGCTCTGTGTTGACGCGGGTACCCGCCTGGATTATGATAAATGGCATATCGCAGGGATTCATGCTTGTTTGGGAGACCTGCTGAACGGTGGTTTTGGGATTCGTAATAACTGCATGAGAGGGATTTGATTCATGGACAGGTTGAAGGTCGCCTTTATCGGCGTCGGCAGCATCAGCGGCATTTATCTGGATAACATCACCAAAGTATTCAAGAACCTTGACATCGCAGGGGTGTGCGACCTGATCCCGGAAAGGGCGTTGAACGCGCAGCAGAAGTACGGCCTGCCCCGCGTTTATACCGACATGTTCGAGGCGTTCAATGATCCTCAGGTCGATATCATCCTCAACCTGACCCGCCCCTATCAGCATTATGAGGTGACCAGGCTGGCCCTGGAGCATGGCAAGCACGTGTATACGGAAAAACCTCTGGGCATCACCATGGAGGAGGGGAACGCTCTGGTCAGCCTCGCTTCCAGCCGCTGCCTGATGCTGGGCGGCGCGCCGGATACCTTTATGGGGGCGGGGCTGCAGAGCTGCAGGAAGTACATCGATTCCGGGACCATCGGGGATCCAGTCGGCGCGGCGGCGTTTATGATCTGCCGCGGGCACGAGACCTGGCACCCCGATCCGGATTTCTACTACCAGCCCGGCGGCGGCCCGATGATGGATATGGGGCCTTACTATATCACTGCGCTCGCCAGTCTTCTTGGCCCGGTCGCGCGCCTTGTTGCCTCAGGGAAAAGGAGCTTCCCTAAGCGTTTTATCACCAGCCAGCCCCATGCGGGGGATGACATCCAGGTGAACGTGGACACATACGTCACAGGCATCATGCAGTTCTTCTCCGGCGCAGTCGGCACGATCTTCACGACCTTTGACGTCCATTACCCGACTCAGGCAAGGCTTGAGATCTACGGCAGCGAGGGGACGCTCATCCTGCCGGACCCGAATCATTTCTGCGGACCGATCAGGATCTTCCGGCCTGAGGAAGGGCAGTATGCAGACCTGCCTCTGCTGTTTGATTACAAGGAGAACTCAAGGGGACTGGGCCTTTCAGACATGGCTTCCGCGATCCTGTCCGGCCGCGCCCCGCGCGCAGGCATGGCTCAGATCCACCATGTGCTGGACGTCCTGACAGGGTTTGAGCGGAGCGCGAAGACGGGCAAGTGGATCGATATGGAAACGGCATACAGCCGGCCCGAGCCAATGGTGAAGGCGGCTTTTCCCGGTGTCCTGTAACGTTCCTTTACAAAAGGACCAAATCCCGCTGATTCCGGAGACAAAATCTGTGACAGGGTGGTGAATCATGCTGTTTCCCGGGGATATAAAGGAAGTTGTTCTTGACGGTCATCATCTGACCCTGGAGGAAGTTGTGGCGGTTGCCCGCTTCCATGCCAGGGTCAGCCTGTCTCAAACCGCTGTTCAAGCCATGGCGGGTTCCCGCGGGACGGTGGAGCGGCTGCTGTGCGGCAGTCAGCCGGTATACGGGATCAACACCGGATTTGGGGCTTTATGTCAGGTCAGTGTTTCTGCGGAACAGATCAGCCTGATGCAGAACAACCTGATCCTCAGCCATGCCGCGGGCTGCGGCCAGCCCCTCCCCCGCGAAGCCGTTCGCGCGGTGATGCTGCTGCGCGCCAATGCGCTCTGCCAGGGCTATTCCGGCATACGGCCGGAACTGGTGCAGACCCTGGTCGATATGATCAACGCCGGCGTCCATCCAGTGATCCCGGAGAAGGGATCACTCGGCGCTTCGGGGGATCTCGCCCCCTTATCGCATATGGCATTGGTCATGCTGGGGTATGGCGAAGCGGAAGTTGGGGGAAAAGTTCTCCCCGGGCTTGACGCCATGGAGTCCGCGTGCCTTCCTGTCCATTCACTGCAGGCAAAGGAAGGCCTGGCGCTGATCAACGGTACCCAGGCCACCTGCGGGGTCGGGGCGCTGGCGCTGTATGACGCGCTGAAGGCGGCCCGACTTGCGGATATCGCAGCCGGGATGAGCATGGAAGCGCTGCAGGGGCGGATCGATGCTTTTGACGCTCGCATACAGGACGTGCGCCCGCACCCCGGGCAGAGCGCTGTGGCGCGCAATATTCGGCTTCTCTGTGAAGGCAGTGAAATCATGGCGAAAGTGGACAGCCTTCGTGTTCAGGATGCATATTCCCTCCGCTGCATTCCCCAGGTGCACGGGGCGGTGAGAGATTCGCTTGATCATGTCCGGAGGACGATGGAGACTGAGTTCAACGCTGTCACAGACAATCCATTGATCTTCCCTGACGATGGGACGGTGATCTCCGGCGGGAACTTCCATGGGGAACCCATTGCGATGGTCCTGGATTTTCTTGGCATTGCCGCGGCTGAACTGGCCAGTATCTCTGAGCGCCGCCTTGAGCGCATGGTGAATCCCCAGCTGAGCTGCGGCCTTCCGGCTTTCCTGACAAAACATCCCGGAGCCAACTCCGGGATGATGATCATCCAGTATACGGCGGCTTCAATGGTCTCGGAGAACAAGGTGCTCGCCCATCCGGCCAGCGTGGATTCGATCCCCTCCTCGGCCAACCAGGAGGACCACGTCAGCATGGGCATGACCGCCGCCAGGAAAGCCAGGCTCATCACTGAGAACACCTTGTCCGTCCTGTCGCTTGAATTCCTCGCGGCGGCACAGGCCATCGACCTGCGCGGAGGGGAACCCTCACCGGTAAACAGGGGGCTTCACACAATGATACGCCGCAGAACGCCGTTTCTTGACGGCGACAGAGAACTGCGAAGGGATGTATGTGAAATGAACCTCTTGATCCGCAATGACGAGATGGAGAGAATGGTCACGGAAGCCGTGCCCGGCTTCATCTGATACTGAAATCAGCCGCAAACGCTTTGATGAGGAGGCCTTTTCCGCATCCGCGTTGCATCTTTCATCCGGTGTAGGCTCCGCTGCGCCTCATTCTTTAGGCATAGCGGAGCCATCTGAAATTTCCGCTCCATCGGCGCGTATGCTCATACATTTTGGATGACGCATTCGTCTACTTCTTATTTGATCAGACTGCCCTTCTTGATGATGATCCGCGCCAGGTTGCTCCCGAAGCGATAACAAAGAAAATCAAGATCCTCGGCGTCCCAGATCACGGCGTCAGCCTGCTTTCCGATCTCCAGGCTGCCGATGCTCTTCGCCCTGTTGACGGCGGCGGCGGCGTTCAGCGTGACTGCGCACAGCACCTCCTCAGGCGTCATCCTGTACTGCCAGCTGGCAAGGTTCATGCACAGCTGCAGGGAGTAACCCGGGCAGCTGCCGGGATTGAAATCACTCGCGACAGCGACCGGGACACCGGAGGCGATCAGATCCCTTGCCCTGGCGTAGGGCTTGCCAAGGCAGAGGGAGGTGCCGGGCAGCAGGCAGGCGATGCTCCCGCCGCTTTTCAACGCTTCGATGCCGCTGTCTTTCATGGCGATCAGGTGCTCGGCGGAAACGGCGCCGATTTTTCCTGCCAGTTCACTCCCGCCGATCGCCCGGATCTCATCGGCGTGGATCTTGCTCATCAGCCCCGCTCTTTGCCCGGCCAGCAGGATCTCCTCGGACTCATCCACCGTGAACACTCCCTCCTCGCAGAAGACATCGCAGAATTCTGCCAGACCTTCCTGTGCGGCGCTCGGGATGATCTCATTGACGATCAGATCGATATATCCCCTCCTGTTTCCGGCAAACTCCGGAGGGATCGCATGCGCAGCCATCAGGGTCGGTACGATGTCTGCCGGATGTTCTTCGTTCAGCCTTTTCATGACCCTCAGTTGCTTCAGTTCATCCTTAAGGTTCAGCCCGTAGCCGCTCTTGGCCTCACAGGCCGTCGTGCCCAATGCCAGCATGTTATCAAGCGCTTCTTTGGCCTTGTCGAACAGGTCCGATTCTTCTGCGGCCCGTGTATCCTTCACGGTGCTGAGGATCCCCCCGCCTGACGCCAGAATGTCCAGATAGGACTTTCCGGCCGTTTTCAGCCTGAGCTCGTTCGCCCTCCAGCCGGCGAACACAAGATGCGTATGCGCGTCGACAAGACCTGGTGTGACCAGGCTGCCCATGGCGTCGATCACTAAATATTTACTGAGCAGCTTTTGAGGGGGCATGCCTGTACCGATCCCGGTGATGACGCCGTTTTCTGACAGTAGATAGGCGTTTCTCTGCTTCTTCAGCTCGTCCTGCGCCTTCCCGCTTCTTGCGCGATCCCCTTCCGGCGTCGCAAGCAGGCCGATGTTGACGATGGCTGTACCGTGGAATTCGCTCATGGCAGAAGCTCCTGGATCAAGCCGGATATGTCGGGAGAGACCTGATAGGGAAGGGTGATGCGGTCGCTGGCTGAATGGGCTTTGTTGTATTCCGCGCAGGTTGACAGCGCGTGTTCATTCCTTGCCCAGGCTCGCCTGGCGACACCGACCATCACATCCCAGGGCATCGCGGTGCGCAGAATCCCATCCACCCTTTCACTGCCGTCAAGGACCAAACCAAACCCGCCGTTGACGGACTTGCCGACGCCGACGCCGCCGCCGTTATGCAGCGCGACCATGCTCATCCCCCTGGCGGCATTCCCCGCAAAACACTGTACGGCCATGTCGGCCATGATGTTTGATCCGTCCCTGACATTGCTGGTCTCCCTGAAAGGTGAATCCGTGCCGCCCGTGTCATGATGGTCGCGCCCCAGCATCACCGGGCCGATCTTGCCGTCCCTGACCATCCTGTTGAAGCGAAGCGCGATGTTCATCCTGCCCATCGCGTCCTGGTACAGGATGCGGCATTGGGTCCCCACGACGAGTTTGATTTTTTCAGCGTCCCGTATCCAGATCCAATTGTCCCGGTCCTGATACCGCCTGTCCGGATCGATGCACTCCATGGCGGCCATGTCTGTCTTCTCCAGGTCTTCCCGGCTTCCGCTCAGGCAGCACCAGCGGAAGGGTCCGTAGCCATAATCGAACAGTTCAGGCCCAAGGATGTCCTCGACGTAGCTGTGGAACAAAAATCCGTCCAGATCGTCCCGGCCGTTTCTGCAGACCTCCCGCACCCCCGCGTCATAAACCGCCTTCAGGAAACTGTTGCCATAATCAAAGAAATAGGTGCCTTTCAGGGCATGGCACCGGATCAGTCCGTAATGCTTCCTCAGGCTCTCATCCACCAGCTGCCGGAATCGTTGGGGATCCTGCGCCAAAAGGCGCGTACGCTCCTGATAACTGATCCCCGCCGGACAGTAGCCGCCCTCATATGCCGCATGGCAGCTGGTCTGGTCGCTCATCAGGTCGACCCTGACGTCCGCATTCAGCAGATATTCCAGAAGATCTACTATGTTGCCGCAGTAGGCGACGGCGCAGGGTTCACCTTTCCTCATATGGGACAGCGCTGAGGCAGCTGCCTTTTCAAGGCTGTCATACGCTTCGCTCACCCAGCCCTGATCCAGCCTGGTTTTGATCCGCGATCCATCCACTTCTGCGATGATGGCCGCCGCACCTGCGATCATGGCTGCTTTTCCCTGTGCGCCGCTCATACCGCCCAGGCCGGAGGAGACAAACAGCCTGCCGGCCAGGTTCCCCTCTTTCGGGATGCCGAGCTTCAGGCGCCCCGCGCCCAGGAGGGTATTGTACGTGCCGTGCACGATGCCCTGAGGCCCGATGTACATCAGGCCTCCTGCGGTCATCTGCCCATAGTTTGCGACCCCCAGCGCGCTGGCGCGGCTGAACTGCTCTTGATTGTCATACATCCCGACCATCAGGCCGTTGGTGATGATCACCCTCGGCGCCAGGGGATGTGAGCGGAACAGTCCGAGGGGATGGCCGGACATGATGACCAGGGTCTGTGCCTGCGTCACGTTCTGCAGATAATGTCGAATAAGCTGGTACTGCATCCAGTTCTGGCAGACCTGGCCCGTCTCGCCGTAGGTGACCAGTTCATAGGGATACAGCGCGACGTTAAAATCCAGGTTGTTGTCCATCATCACCTGAATGGCTTTGCCTTCAATGCATTGGCCTTTGTATGTGTCGATCGGCCGGCCCCAGATCCGCCCTTCCGGCCTGAACCGGTATCCGTAGATCCGGCCCCGGGTCATCAGCTCATCCAGGAACTCAGGCACCAATTTCCTGTGGTGCTGCTGCGGGATATACCGCAGCGCGTTCATCAGCGCCTGCTGGACATCCCTTCTGCTCAGCCTGCTTTCCCGTTTGGGCGCGCGGCGGATCACCTGACAGAACTCCGGATAGGGCGGCAGCTCAGCAAAGAGCTGTTCATATTCCATTCTCGCGTCTGCCATCGCTTCCCTCCTATATGCGGCTGCTGAACGCTGCCTCGGCCTCACGTTCAAGGGCCCTGGCTTCTTCTTCGATCCTCATGCAGGCTGTTTTCATTTCCTTCGAAAATGCCGGATCGCTGATGCCGGCGAGGTTGATGCGCACATTGCTCAAAGCGCCCAGCACGGAGGACCTTGCCATCAGCGCGCCGACATAACCGTCTGATGCCGCGTTTGCGTTTCCAGTGCGTACACATTCAAGCGCCAGGCGAAGCGCTCCCAGGCTCCATATTGCTGTTTCAAGCGGAACTTCGCATGCCTGCCTGAGCGCGTCCTGCATCTGCTTTGATCGTGCGGCTTTCTCTTCATCCGATCCTTTCGGCATCCTGAGAGCGGCCATGAAGGCGTCAAAGGAGGAAGCGTCGCGCGCAATCTGGTCAAGCAGCTTCAGACGCAGCGCCTCAGCTTCCTGATCGATTTGCATCATTTCTTTATCGACGGTTTCGTACCCTTTTTTTCCCTGGGTAAGCTTGGCCACCATGCAGGCCAGCGATGCTGCGTACGCGCCTGCCAGAGCCGAAACGCTGCCGCCGCCCGGTGACGCGCTGTTGGCGGCGGTCAGCTCGGACAGTTTCTCTATTGAAAAATCCTTCATCTCTTCTCCCTCTACAGTCTGTTTTCCAGGATCAGGTCCATGCTGAAGTGTTCGATCTGCAGGTAGTATTCAGCGCAGTCCATGAGCGCTTTCAGCGGGGAAAGCCCGACGATCTCGCTCCCGACCACGGAGACCCCATACCTCGCCGCTTCCATTCTGATGGTTTCCAGTACCCTGTACAGGCTGGTCTGCGTATAGTCCGTCACGTTCATGGACACCTGTGCCAGGTTGCGCTCCCTGAGCATCACGCCCATGGCCTTGATGCCTCGAAAGCCTCCGCTGGAATGCCGGACGAGCTTTGCGATGCTCTTTGCGATCTCAAGGTTGTCGGTGCCCAGGTTGACGTTGAATGCGATCAAGGGCATCCGCGCGCCGACGGCGGTCACGCCGCCTGTCGGATGGACGGTATCGGGGCCGAAATCCGGTTTCCATTCGGGATCCTTCATTTTCTTTGGCATTCCCTCAAACTCGCCTTTGCGGATGTCACTGAGGTTTTCCCGGTTGGGCAGCGTGGCGGAGCGTTCATACAGGAACACAGGCAGTCCGTATCGGTCCCCGAGCGCCTTGCCGACTTCGCGCGCGGCCGCGTCAGCATCCTGCAAGGTGCAGTTTCTTACAGGAATGAACGGGATCACGTCAACGCAGCCCATACGGGGATGCTGCCCCCTGTGCTGCGTCAGGTCGATCCGTTCCAATGCGATCCCCGCGGCTTTTATCACAGCGTCACATAAAGCGCCCGGCTCACCCACCGCTGTGAAGACAGAGCGGTTATGGTCAGCATCCGCGCTGTAATCCAGCAGTTTGACATCTTCCCTTCCATTAAAGCATTCGGCAATCAGTTCGATCGTTTCCTGATTCCTTCCTTCAGAAAAGTTCGGGACTGTCTCCATGATTTGATCCATCTTTTTCCTCGCTTGGCGTAATTGGGCTCTCTTTTCCCATTCTAACTGAAAACACCTTAAAAGTCATGAGAAAATCGTTCATTTTCTGCTTGACTGAGGGAGTGGGGGTGTGGTATATTCATCGGGCACCCCAAACGGGGGGGATGCGGGGACCTTGAAAACGGCACAGAGAAGAGAAGCGCAAACGACAGTTGATTCTTTGAGCGAGAGAAGCGACTTTCGGCGGGAGCCGGGAGTTGTGGGATTAAATGCAAGAGTTTGATCCTGGCTCAGGACGA